>JAGWVR010000001.1 GCA_018970785.1 Planctomycetota bacterium | reverse complement strand
GAGGGGGGAGCATCCGGTCAACAGTTTCCCCTTCATTCGGTTCGCGTCGCAGTCATTCACCGTTGGCGTGGTGTGGCTGGCAGCAGTCATCGCGTGGTGGGCATGGCGACGGGCGAGTCTGCCGTGCGTCGCGCCTGGCAGCGGGGAACCGCACGGTAAATTGGACACGCGATGAGGCCATGCGGCATCGAGAGCCGCATGGCCGCTCTCCGAAGGCCTGCGTGAGGTGATGGAGTGAATCCGGCTGCCCGGGCTGGATCGTCTCGGGATCGCCACGGCACCGCTTGCCACCGTGTTCGAGCGTGCCGGTAGGGTGGACGTGGCAGGCAGGCCGCTCGCGGTCGTGCTCGGCGTCGTGGAGGGGATGTTTGTCGCCGCAGTCGCCATCGACATAGTGTGGCATGGGAGCAAATGAATGAAACCGATGATTCCAATGCTGTTGGCTCTGCTGGTGGCCACGCCGTGCGCGTCGGGAGACGACGCGAAGGCGAAGTCCGCTCCCGAGGGCTTCCAACTCACGGACCCACCGAGGGTTTTCTCATCGATCGACGAGATGAAGCGCTGGGGGTACTCGTCGGCCTTCGGGGGTGGTGGGGTTTCCGAGGCCTACAACCTCGGAAGGCATACGGTGTATGTCGTCCATCGCATGCATACGTCGGGCGTGCTCACGGCTGAGGTTTCGATCTACACGGTCAACGACGATGGCAAGGGCGTCTCGTTGGCACTGTTTCAGCCGGCGCGCTGCATGGGGGTTTCCAGCAAGGTGGTCGATGACACGATCGTGTGCGAGTCGCGGGATCCCGAGACCGGGAAGACGAGCACGATCCTGACCGTCACCCGTCACCTGTTCGACTTCAAGCCTTTTCCGCCACGATGAGAACCGGTGGTGTGCTGGACAGGCCGCCTGACAATGCGAGGTTTTCCGTGGGAGCTATCGCGAGCTCGGGGTCGTCACTCCGGATGGGAACCGGATCGTGTTCGGGGAGAGGAGAAATGCCGTGGCGGGCGATGGGGCCCGCCGCGAGAGGGGCGTAGAATGTTGCCCGTGGCTCGCCACCTCCTCATGCCCGGTAAGCCTGGAGCGTCAATCGGGGAAGGTAAGAGATGAACGGTTCTCCTGACTGGAAGCCTCCGAAGCCTGTGATCTTCGCGTGGCTCCTGTGCCTCCTGATGTGGGGGGGCGATCTCGCCGCGGGTGGATCGTCGAATCCGCTTGCGTTCGTGTTCTACTCTTTTCTCCCGGCTGCCTTGTGGATGATCGCGGCCGATTCGAAGCGGAATGCCGAGGTGATCATCGACCTCGAAGCGCGCCTCGACCGGCTGGAGGGTTCCCGTCGGGGCTCGACCGTGTCGAAGGCTGGTTGAGGGCCCTACCGGAAGGGCCTTACTTCGGCTGGTCGCACGCGGCAAAGCAGACTGCCGTCGGGGCACGGTCGCGGCTCGGGGCGGCGCGGAGTATCACGCGAAGACACGGATGGCAGTCGTGGTTCCCCGCCGATCCGGCGGTCGATTCGTGCGGGCTGCCGATGGAGACCGTGGCCTGAGCCGCAGCACGAAGCGGGGGCGAACCCGCGGTATCCTGGGGAGCGAGGATCAGGCCCCTCCCGGGCGTGCAGATGGCACGAAACGACTCATGCGATCGAGCGACCGACGACGCGCCCGGCAGCTTCTCGAGCATCGCGCGAAGGGCTTTTCGATCACCAGGGTCCTGTGGCAATCACTCGGGGCATACCTGATCCTGGCGGCCTTCATCGCGACGTTGATCGCGATCCACGGGAACACAGACCGCCCGTCTGTCAGGGCGATGTGCCTGTGGGGGGGCGGGGTGTTCTGTGGGGTTTTCCTTCGCGACTGCGGTTGGCTCCATCGCATCAAGCGCGGTTGGCCACTCACGGAGAAGCTCACTGACTGGCGAAAGGTCGAAGCGGTCGCGGCGGGACGCGACCCGGACGAACCGGACACCGAACAGCGCGAGCCCGATGGCATTCGAGACGTGTGATGGCGACGGTCAGCGAGTCCGGCGCGGTGGTGAATCACTGCCGAGCCGCCGGGGACAGTCCGGCACGGAGAGAGCCGCGATGAAACCTCGTTCCCACACCGCCGCCGCGATCGCCGGCTTCCTCGCGCTGGTCGCCACGGCCGCAGCGGGGCGCGCCGGCGGCAAGCAACCGCCGGCGCCGGCCGCACCCCGGACGTGGGTCCTGCTCGTGGCCAAACCGCGCGTCGTCGATCCTCCGGGGATGCAGCGCCGGGGGATCGCCGCGGTCGCGAAGCTGGAGGCGGCAGTGAACACGGCGTTTCCAGGAGCCCGTGTCGACGCCCTCGCCGAGGGTGTGATCACCCCCGAGCAGTTTCGTCGGGGTGGCGTCACCGAGACGGTCACGGGGGAGATCTTCCGGAAGCGACTGGAGGCGCTGGCGGCCACGGCCGGACCGGACGACACGGTCGTGATCTACACCCACAGCCATGGCCGCCAGAACGGGTTCGAGGCCGTCCAGCCGCTCGGCGGGATCGTCGTCGACCTTCCCGTGCGCCGGCTGGAGCACGCGGGCACGCTTCTCTGGGACGAGTTCGCCGAGCTGCTCCTGGCGATCCCCGCCCGGAACGTCGTCGTGCTGACGATGTCGTGCTTCGCCGGGGGTCTCGTCGAGCATCTCGAGTCGGAATCGGTCGCGCCGCGGTGGCGAAACCGCCGGAGGGCCGAGGGGCGCAATCTCGTGGTGCTGACGTCCCAGAACGCGGAACTGAAATCGGAGCCGATCGGCAAAGACGGCGAACTGGTCAACCCGTTCACGTTCGCCGTGGCGCAGGGGTTCGCCGGCGCGGCCGACGGCTTCGTGCTTCCAGGCGGCGAGCCGGCCCCGCCAGGAGCGAAGGATGGCGAGCTGTCGATCGGCGAACTGATCGACTTCGTCCTCCACGCCACGGAGCACACCCGCTCCGAGGTCGCCGGCCGCCCGAACACCGCCAAGCCGTGCGTCACCGGCAGCTTCGACCGCACCGACATCCTGTCGCGCTACGGCGCGGGAGGGGGGCGGACCGGCACGACACCGGGAACGACGGAGGATGACTCGCGGTCGCCGCGGTGAGGCGATCGAGAGGCACGTGTGACGCTTCTTCGCAGCCGGCCGACGGTGCGCGACAGCCGCTGCCAACGAGCCGACCGGGTCGCGTCGATCCGGTCGTAGCGAACGACACGGTCGCGCCGGTCCGGCCGTGTGTGCCGATCGCCGCCCCGGGGCAATCTGGAGGGTACACTCTGGTGAGGGATTTGCCGGACGGCGGGTCGAGGCCCGGCGGCCGGCTGCCCGGTGGAGGGTGGCCGTGATGCCCCGTCTGTTCGAGTATCTCGTGCTGAGGGGTCTGCTGTTCATCGGCCTTCCCGTGGCCCTGGCGGTGCTCGCCCTCGGGCCGGCGAAATGCCGTGCCCTGTTCGGCCGGTTCTGGTCGCAGCTGTGGGCGCGGAAGCAGGAGCCGGAGGAGGTCATCGAGCAGGTCGTGAAGCAATACCGGGAGATGGTCGCGGCCCTCAACCAGACGCTCGCCCGCGCCCACGCCGCCGACGAGACGCTCGATCGCAACATCGTCCAGAGCGAGACCAACCTCGCCACGCTCGACGGCGAGGCCCGCGAGGCAGCCCGGCGCGGCGACGATCTCGAGGCCAAGGGGGTGCTGTTCAAGAGCACCCTCGAGCGGCAGGCACTGGACTCGTTTCGTGAGCAGCGCGCCCGCCATGCCCGGCAGATCGACGAGATCCGCCGCAACCTCTACGCGGCCGAGTTGCAGTTGCGGCAATACGAGGTCGGCCGCGAGCTGCTCCTGGCGCAGCTGGCCGAGGCCAAGTCGGTCGAGCAGCAGTACCGGATCGCCAGCGAGTTCGACCCGTTCAGCGCCGTGGCCAACTGGAAGAAGGCCGAGAACATGGTGGAGGAGAAGCAGATCTCCGCCCGGGTCATCGGCCGGGTCGAAGCCGACCTGCGCAAGGCGCTGGAAACCGACGGCGTCACCGGCACCGACGCGGTCCTCCGCGATCATGCCGCGGGAGCGGCGACGAGCGCGGCGATCGACGCCGAGCTCGAGGGACTCAAGAGACGGATCCACGACAAGGGCTGATCGGCCCGGCGACGGGCACGGCGCGCGAGAGGAACCACGATGAACGGCGGAAGGTTGGTCGTCTGGGGGTTGGTCGCTGCCGCCGGGGTGGCGCTGGCGCTCTTGGCATGGAAGTGGGAGATCGAGCGGATCGAGGTGCCTCCGGGCAAGTTCCTCGTCGTCATCCATCGCTGGGGGAAGAATCTCCCCCCCGACGAGATCCTCGCCCCGGACGAGTCGTTCAAGGGGGTCCTCGAGGAGGTGCGCGGGCCGGGGCGTCACTTCCTCAATCCGCTGGTCTTCGGGCACGAAGTCCACGAGATGACCAACATCCCCACCGGGAAGTGCGGCGTGCTGACACGCCGTTTCGGCAGGCCGATTCCGCCGGAGCGCATCGATGCCGGTGAATTGCTCGCCGCCGAGGGGGAGAAGGGGATCGTCGCCGAGCCGCTCACGCCGGGGACCTACTCGATCAATCCCCATGCCTACGACCTCCAGGTGGTGGACGCGATCGAGGTCAAGGCGCAGTACGTCGGCGTGAAGACGCGGAAGGTCGGCAAGGATCCCGGGACGCTCCCCACAGAAAAGCGGGAGGGGAGTTACGTCGTCGCCGAGGAGGGCTACCGGGGCGTCCAGCAGGCATACCTGCCGCCGGGGACCTACTACGTCAATCCGTTCGTCGAGGCGATCACGCCGATCGAGGTCCGCAGCCACAAGGTCGATTTCGACGACATCTCGTTCCCGTCGCGCGACGGGTTCACCCTCCGGCCGCACATCCAGGTCGAATACGCGGTGATCAAGGACCGGGCGGCGGAGCTGCTCGTGCGGATCACCGACGAAGGGAAGATCTACCAGGCCGACCAGTCGCGCGAGGACATCGCCCGCAACGAGATCCTCCAGAAGGTCGTCCTCCCCCATATCCGTGGGTTCGCCCGGCTCGAGGGGAGCAACTTCAACGCCACCGACTTCATCCTCGTGCCGGGCGAGACCAGCGACGCGGTGATCAACGCCCGGGAAAGGTTCCGCCAGGCCCTCCTCGAGGCGGTCAAGCCGCGCTGCGAGGAGCTCGGGATCGACATCCGGGCGATCTCGGTCGGCCAGATGGAGCCCCCACCGGAGCTGGCCCGCGAGATCTCCGATCGCGAGACGGCGCTGGCCGAGCAACTCCGCAACAAGGAGATGGTCAAGCAGTACACCAACGAGCAGGCCCTCAAGGCCCAGGAATCGCAGGCCCTGCAGAAGCGCGAGCGCGTCCAGGCCGAGACGCGCCTCGCCCAGGCCGAGACGCAGTCCAAGCAGATGATCGAGGTCGAGAAGCAGAAGCTCACGGCCCTGGTCACGGTCGCCGAAAGCCAGCTCGCGGCGGCCCGGGAGCAGGCCAAGGCGGTGCGCTCGAAGGCCGAGGCTGAGGCAGCGGTGATCACGGCGCAGAACGAGGCCGAGGTCGCGGCGCTGCGGACGAGCGTCGAGGGATTCGGCAGCCCGGAGCTGTTCGCCCGCAACGCCGTCCTCGCCCGGGTGGCGCCGTCGCTCGGCGAAATCTTCGCTGCCGACGACAGCGATTTCGGCCGGCTGTTCACGGCGCTGCTCCTGCCCCCGGCGGTGCCGGCGGAGCAGCCACCGGAGCCGCTGACGTCGACCCCACAACGGATCCTTCCCGCGACGGCCGTCGAACCGCCGGTCACCGCGCCGGTACCTTCTCCGGCCCCCTGAGCGGCGTCAGCCACGACTTCTCGATCACGGAGCACCTGCGATGGACATCACCTTCACGCCCCCGCGGCGGATCGCCCGCTGGAAGTGGCTGCTCGGATTCTGGGGGGCGGTGGCGCTGACGGCGCTGGCGGCGTTCCTCGCCACCTGGAACACGTTCTTCCAGTACGTCCCCCCGGGGCAGCACCTGGTGATCATCGCCAAGGACGGCGCCCCACTTCCGGCCGGGCACGTGCTCGCGAAACCGGGCCAAAAGGGGCCGCTCGAGGAGGTGATGGGGGAAGGGTGGCACTTCGTGATGCCGATCGCCTACGAGCGCAAGCTCGAAGCCAACACGACGATCGCGGCGGGCAAGGTCGGGGTGGTGACGGCGCTCGGCGGAAAGCCGTTGTCGCCGGGGAGGGTGCTCGCCGACGAGGGGGAGCAGGGCATCCGGCGCCGCGTGCTCCCGCCCGGCAGCTACCGGATCAATCTCCACGGCTACAAGGTCGAGGAGAAGCCGGCGACCGAGATTCCCGTCGGGTTCGTCGGTGTGCAGCGGCGGCTGGTCGGCCGGGAGACCGACGAACCGGTCATCGAGGCCGATCCGAACGGCCGCGTCGCCGAGGATCGCAAGGGGTTCCTGTCGACGGTCCTCCAGCCGGGCCTGTATTACATCAATCCCTATGAATATGACGTCATCCCCTCGGAAGTCGGCATCTTCCAGACGACGTTCGCCAAAGACGACATGTCGAACCGTCTCCAGGTCGCCGACAACCAGCTCCGCACGCCGATCACGTTCACGTCGCGCGGCGGGTTTCCGATCAGCGTCGACTGCACGGTGGAGTGGGAGGTTCTCCCCGAGGACATGCCGCGCCTCGTGGCCGAATACGGTTCCCGATCCCGGATCGAGGAGAACGTCATCGACCTCCAGACCCATGCCATCGGCCGCGACAAGGGATCGGAGTACGGCGTCCTCGACCTCCTCGAAGGGGTGAAGCGGACGAAGTTCCAGGAGGATTTCACCAAGGAGCTCGTCCGCGCCTGCGCGGAGAAGGACGTCACGGTCCACTCGGCGTTCATCCGCAGCATCGACATCCCCGAGGAGTACCTCAAGCAAGTCCGCGACAAGCAGATCGCCACCCAGCGGACGCTCACCAACAAGGCCAAGGAGGCGACCGCCAAGACCCATGCCGAGGTCGAGGAGGCCAAACAGATGGTCGAACTGGAGGTCAAGAAGGTCGAGGCGGAGACGAAGCGCCTCGTGGCCGTGCTCGACAGCCAGGTCGAGAACCTCCAGGCCACGACCGAGGGCGAACTGGAGCGGATGCGGGCCGTGACGCAGGCCGAGGTGGCGATGCTCGAGGGGCAGCGTGACCGGCTCACCGGCGAGGCCGAGGCCGAGGCCGAGAAGCTCAAGGAGACGGCGCGCAGCAGCCTGGCCAAGCTGAAGATGGACGTCTTCCAGGGGGACGGCCAATCGTTCCTGCGCTATGCCCTCTCCGAGAACCTCAGCCCCGACCTGCGCCTCCGCCTCTTTCAGAGCGGTCCGGGGACGTTCTGGACCAACATGCCGGGCAATGAAGGGATGAACCTGCTCCTCCAGCCGAACCAGGCGCCCGGTTCCAGGCCACCGAAGAAGACCGACGAAGCGTTCGGCGTGCCGCAGACCGCGCCAGCGCGGCGCCCGGGATTCCCGGTGCCCGGTGCCAGCGCACGCTGACGACCGCTCCCCGGAGGGCCGACTGATGGATCGTCGTCTGGTGAACGATGGCGTGGTGCTGATCGGAACGCTGGCCGGCGCCGCCGTCGGTCATCTGCTGTTTCTCTGGATTGCGAGCCAGGGGTTCTACGCCCTCGTGCTCCCCGGCGGCCTGGCGGGGCTTGCCGCCGGGATCGGACGGGCCTCGTCGCGCGCCACGGCGCTGGCATGCGGCGCGATCGGCCTGGTGGCAGGGCTGTTCACCGAGTGGCGCTTCGCGCCGTTCGCGGCCGATCCGGGGATCGGGTATTTCCTCACGCATCTCCACCAGCTTCGCCCGTTGACGCTGGCGCTGATCGCCGTCGGCGCCGCGATCGCGGTGTGGGTGCCGCTGCGGCGCCGGACCGTGGTAGCCTGAGATCGGATCGGCCCGGGAGCGACGGCGATGACGGGACGGGCATGGTGGGGCGGCGTGGTGGTCGCGGCGGCGCATTTCGTCGCCCAAGTGGCGACGATGATGTTCGGCATCGGCCGTGGCCTGGCACGGTTCGACCATGGCGGCGATCCGACGCTCGCGGAAAGGCTCTTCGAGGCGTGTGCCATGCTGCTCCAGTTCCCGCTGGTGCTGCTGGTGCGGAGTCTCCCGGTCGGTGGCAGCGGCCAGTGGGGGTGGATGATCCTCCTGGCCAACAGCGCTTTGTGGGGCGTGGCGGCGACCGCGGTCTGGCGTCTGATGGCACGCTAGCGGAGGAGCGGGGTGCGGCGCCGGCCGACCGGTCGGCGGCGGCGTCATGACCGGCAGGTTGTCGGGGGGATTCACAGCGATGGTAAGGGCCGTCGACATCGCCGAACGCCGCCGCGGGGAGCGTGGTTTCACGCTCGTCGAACTGCTGGTCGTCATCGCGATCATCGGCCTGCTCGTCGGCTTGCTGCTCCCGGCGGTGCAGGCGGCGCGGGAATCGGCCCGTGGCATCCAGTGCCGCAACAACCTCCGGCAGGTCGCGCTGGCGACGATCCTCTTCCAGCAGGCCACCGGGGTGTTTCCGCCGGCGCGGATCGTGGCCGGCCCGGCGACGCCTCCTCCACCTCCGGGGAGCTATCCCAGCTCGACGTGGCTGCTGCGCATCGGCCCCTTCCTCGAGCAACCCGCGCTGCGCTGGGACGAGACCAAGACGTTCTCCGACCAGACCGACCAGGTGCGGATGCAGGTCGTTCCCGGCTATCTCTGCCCCACGCGCCGCGGCCCCGAACTGGCGATCACACCCACCTCGACGACACCCCTCACCCGGGCCCCGTGCGGCTGCCTGATACCCGGCCGCGAGATCTCCGGCGGAGCGGTGTCGGACTATGCCGGTAATCACGGCGACCTCTCGCCGCGAGCGACGGGTGCGGCCACCGATTTCTTCTGGGGCGGCAACGGCACCGGCGTGATCATCACCAGCGAGCCGCTGCCGGGTACGGCCCGGTGGCGCGACCGGGTGCGCCCCGCCGACATCAGCGACGGGCTGTCGCAGACGGTGCTCGTCGGCGAAGCCCACGTGCCCCGCGGCCGCCTCGCCCGACCACCGGAAAACGGGCCGGCCTACGACGCCTTCGACTTCTTCAATTCGGCGCGCGTCGGCGGTGTCGGCGTGCCGATCGCGGCTGGACCGGATGATTCGGTCGCCGGCATGGGGCTGTTCGTGTTCGGGAGTTGGCACCCCGGTGGCTGTCCGATGGCGTTCGCTGACGGTCATGTCGACGTGCTCGGCGCCGAGACCGACACCGACCTGCTCGGCCGGCTGTGCAACCGCCACGACGGTCAGGCCCGGTGAGCGTGCGCCCATGACCGGTCTGACGAGACGCGCCATGTGGCTGGTCCCGCTGGTCGCCGTGGTCGGCTGCGGTTCCGCCGATCGCCTCTGGCCGGCCGCGGGACAGGTGACGTTCGCCGACGGCACGCCGCTGGCGGGGGGCGTGATCGAATGCCGGCCGGCGAGCGGTCCGGGACCGACGGCGCGCGGTGCGATCGCTGCCGACGGCCGGTTCTCTCTGGAGACCTCCGGCCGCCCCGGCGCCCGCGTTGGCAGCTACCGGGTGGTCGTCCTGCCGCCGCTGGTGGTGGGCCACGCCCCCCACGGCGCCGGCGTGGCCACGCGGTTCGGTGGGTTCGAATCGTCCGGACTTGGGCTCGAGGTGCCGCCCGGCGGAACCACGGCGCTGACGGTGGTCGTCGAGGCGGGGCGGTAGCGATCGCTCGGCGGCCTCGTCCGCAAGGCCGTCTGCACCGGCTGCGGCTCGCCCCGGTTGGTCACGCTGTCCACGGCGGGTATCTTCCGGCAGCCCCACGGCCCGGACAGGCGGCCGGCCGTGGTGCCCCCGATCCACCCGGCGCCCTCGATCCCGCGCCGGCACCCCTGTGACTCCACCGCCATGGACCTCCGGGCCTACCGTACCGACGGCTTCTGGGACGAGCTGTTCGACGAGGATCTCCGCGCACGGCCCGGTGCCGAGCAGCTCGTCCGCCGGCTCGCCGGCTTCTCCCACGGCGAGCTCGCCGCCCGGCAACGCGCCGCCGACAAGGCGCTGCTGACGATGGGCATCACGTTCAACGTCTACGGCCACGAGGCCGGGACGGAGAAGATCTGGCCGTTCGACATCGTGCCGCGGGTGATCGACGCGGTGGAGTGGGAGCGCATCGAGCGCGGGCTCAAGCAGCGGATCCACGCCCTCAACTGCTTCGTCGACGACCTCTACCACCGGCGCCGGATCCTCCACGACCGGGTCGTGCCCGAGTGGCTGATCGACTCGGCGAAGTCGTTCCGCGGCCCGTGCGCCGGGCTCACCCCGCCGCGCGGGGTGTGGTGCCACATCACCGGCACCGATCTCGTCCGCGGTGGCGACGGGGTGATGTACGTGCTCGAGGACAACCTCCGGACGCCGTCGGGTGTGTCGTACGTCCTCGAGAACCGCGAGGTGATGAAGCGCACCTTCCCGCAGCTGTTCGAGGGGCAGCGGATCAGCCCGGTGGAGGATTACCCGGAGAAGCTGCTGGCGATGCTCGAATACGTCGCGCCCTCGCAGGCGCGCGATCCGACCGTCGTCGTCCTCACCCCGGGGATCTACAACTCGGCCTACTTCGAGCACAGTTTCCTCGCCCGGCAGATGGGCGTGGAGCTCGTCCAGGGATCGGATCTGGTGGTGGTCGACCGCGTCGTCCACATGCGCACCACCCGCGGGCTCGAGCGAGTCGACGTGATCTACCGGCGGATCGACGACGATTTCCTCGACCCGCGGGTGTTCCGCCCCGATTCGCTCGTCGGCGTCCCCGGCCTGATGGAGGCCTACCGCGCCGGCAACGTCGCGCTGGTCAACGCCCCGGGCACGGGGATCGCCGACGACAAGGCGGTCTACGCCTACGTGCCGAAGATCATCCGCTACTACCTCGGCGAGGACGCGATCCTCCCCAACGTCCCCACCTGGGTGTGTGGCGAGGAGGCGCAGTGCGCACACGTCGTCGAACACCTGGCCGAGATGGTGGTCAAGCCGGCCAACGAGTCGGGGGGCTACGGCCTGGTGATCGGCCCCCGGGCATCGGCCGCCGAGCTCGCCGAATGCCGCGCGCGGATCCTCGCCAACCCGCGGAACTTCGTCGCCCAGCCGATGGTGGCGCTGTCGCGCGTGCCGACCGTGGTCGGTGACACCCTCGAGGGGCGGCACGTCGACCTTCGCCCGTTCATCCTCTACGGCGAGGAGATCTTCGTCCTCCCCGGTGGACTGACGCGCGTGGCGCTGGTCAAGGGGTCGCTGGTCGTCAATTCCTCGCAGGGGGGCGGCAGCAAGGACACGTGGGTGGTCCACGGACCGGCCAGTCCCGCCGAGGCGTCGTCCACCACGGGGGGCGGGTAACCGATGCTCTCACGCGTCGCCGACAGCATCTACTGGATGAACCGGCAGATCGAGCGCGCCGAGAACGTCGCCCGGGCGACCGAGACGACGCTCGATCTGGCGCTCGAGGGGACGGTCGATCCGGGGAGGCTGTGGAACGCCCTGATCTGTGCCTTCGGCGACCAGGCCGGGTTCGCCGCCCGGCACGGCGCGGCCGATCAGTCCCGGGTCTTCGAGTTCCTCGCCTTCGACGCCGGCAATCCCAACTCGATCGACCGCTGCCTCCAGGCGGCGCGGGAAAACGCCCGGACGATCCGCGACCTGATCTCCTCGGCGATGTGGGAGGAGATCAACAAGTGCTACCTGATGGTCCGCGCCGCGGCGGAGGCGCACGACCGTCGCGGCAACCAGCGGGAGTTCCTCGACGAGGTCAAGCGCGCGAGCCAACTGATCACCGGGGTCACCGACGCGACGATGTCGCACGGCGAGGCCTGGCATTTCGCGCGGATGGGGCGGCTGGTGGAGCGGGCCGACAAGACCAGCCGTGTCCTCGACGTCGAGCATTTCTTCGGCCCGGTGGCCGTCGACGGCCGCGATGCGGTCCAGTGGTCGGCGGTGCTGGAGAGCGCCAGCGCCCTGGAGATGTACCGCAAGCAGTACGGCGCCGTGTCGCGGCGCAACGTCGCCGAGTTCCTCGTCCTCGATCGCCACTTTCCGCGGGCGATGCACTTCTGCCTGATCAAGGGGGAGGAGTCGCTGCTGGCGGTCACCGGGGGGACCAAGGGAAGCTACAGCACGCCCGCGGAGCAGCGTCTCGGCCGGCTCCGCGCCGAACTCGACTACGCCCACATCGACGAGATCCTCGCCGGTGACGGCGGGCTGCACGACTGGATCGACGGCTTCCAGACCGATCTCAACGCCACCAGCGACGCGATCCACGCCACCTTCTTCGCGACCCCGCCGGGCGGTTGACGCGACGCGACCGTCCCGTACCTCATCCCTCGCGCGAGTGCAGCCCGCACTCGGTCTTGGCCGTGCCGCTCCACCGGCCGGCGCGTTCGTCCTCGCCGTCGAGGACTGCGCGCGTGCACGGTGCGCAGCCGATGCTCACGTAGCCGCGGTCGTGCAGGGGGTTGTAGGGGATGTCCTCGCGGACGATCAGCTCCCAGACGCGTGACTTGGTCCAGTTGGCCAGTGGCGAGACCTTGACGACGCCGAACTTCCTGTCCCAGCCGACGATCGGCGCCGCCTGGCGATCGGCGCTCTGGTCGCGGCGGATGCCGCTCATCCAGGCATCGAACGACGTCAGCACGCGGCGGATCACCGCCAGCTTGCGGTCACCGCAGCAGCGGTCGGGGTCGGTACGGTAGAGGGGGCCGCCGTGGAGCCGCTCGTATTCGGGGACCGACGTGGCGGGGCGCTCGAGCGCGACTTCGATCCCGTAGCGGCGCGCCAGCCGGTCGCGGAGCGCGAGTGTCTCGGGAAACTGGTACCCGGTCTCGAGATTGAAGACGTGCGTCCGCGGCGCCACCTGGGCCAGCCAGTGGATGATCACGCAGCCCTCCGGGCCGAACGCGGTGGCCATCGTGAGCCGCGAACCGAAGCGCTCGGCGGCCCAGCGGATGATCTCCGGCGGCTCGGCCCCCTCGAGGCTGCGGCTCGCCTCGGCGAGTTCCTCGAGCAGTCCGGGCTGCGGCTGCCGGGGAGTGTCGGCGGGATCGGCATCGGCCATCGGGGGAGCGTCCACACGTCGCGGGCCGGCAGGCACGGCGGCCGGCCCGGCGGGTGCGGCCCGGCACCCACCGACCAAGCTAGTTGCTTCCCGCCGGCGTTGCGACTCCGGTTCTCGTCGGCTTCCGGCGGGCGGGGGCCAACGGGGGTTTTCCCGAGGCCCGCCGGCGGGGAAGCTACCGGCCGGTACGGGCCGTCGGCGAGACGGCCCGCGGGGTGCACGCCGGGGGACCGGCGGCCGGACGGCTGGCACGGCGACGGGAGGATTCCATGGCTCGCAAGGTGGCGTTGGCGATCGATCTCGGCGCGTCGGGTGGCCGGGTCGTGTCGGGGGCGTTCGACGGCAGGCTCCTCGAACTCGAGGAGATCCACCGCTTCGACAACGGCCCGGTGGCGTTCGGCGGGCAGCTCGTCTGGGACATGGTCCGCCTCTGGCAGGAGGTCGTCACCGGCCTGCGGGCCGCGGCGGCCCGCCACGGCGGCAGCGTCGCGACGATCGGCGCCGACACCTGGGGGGTCGACTACTCGTTCCTCGCGCCGGCCGGGGAGCTGCTCGCCAATCCGGTCTGCTACCGCGACCAGCGCACCGTGGGGATGCTGGCCGTGGCCGAAAGGACCGTGCCGCGCGAGGAGATCTTCGCCGCCACCGGCCTGCAGTTCATGGAGATCAACACCCTCTACCAGCTCCTCGCCCTCCACGCGGCACGGTCGGACGTCCTCGCCGCCGCCGGCAGGTTGCTGATGATCCCCGACATCGTCCACTGGCTGCTCACCGGCACGGCCTCCAACGAGCGGACCAACGCGACGACCACGCAGTGCTTCGACCCGCAGCGGGGTGACTGGGCGCGCGAGATGCTCGGGCGCTTCGGCCTGCCCGGGCGGATCTTCCACCCGGTCTTCGAGCCCGGCACGGACCTCGGTCCGCTGCGCGGCACGGTCGCCGACGAGACCGGCCTCGACGCCGTGCGGGTCGTCCTCCCCGGTACCCACGACACCGCCAGCGCCGTCGCGGCCGTGCCCGCCACCGATCCGCCGTCGAGCCGCCCTGACTGGTGCTACGTCAGCCTCGGCACCTGGGCGCTGGTCGGCGTCGAACTCGACCGGCCGATGGTCACGCCCGCCTGCCGCGAGCTGAACTTCACCAACGAGGGGGGCGTCGGCGGGACGACGCGGCTGCTGAAGAACGTCTGTGGGCTGTGGCTCGTGCAGCAGTGTCGGGAGGCGTGGAAGCGGGCCGGCACGGAGTGGAGCTGGGACCAGCTCACGGCGCTGGCCGGCGAGGCGCCGGCACTGGTGACACTCGTCGATCCCGACCATCCCGCGCTGATGGCCCCCGCCGACATGCCCGAGGCGATCCGCCGGGTGGCGCGCGAGAGCGGCCAGCCGGCGCCGGAGTCGACGGCGGCGGTGGTGCGCTGCGCCCTGGAGAGCGTGGCGGCGGCGATCCGCCGCCGTCTGGCCGAGGTCGAGCGCCTCGTGGGGCGCCGTCCGAGCAGGGTCCACGTCGTCGGCGGTGGCGTGAAAAACCGGCTGCTGTGCCAATGGATCGCCGACGCCACCGACCGGGAGGTCCTCGCCGGGCCTGTCGAGGCGACGGCGATCGGCAATGTCCTCGTGCAGCTGCTCGCCACCGACGGGATCGTCGATCTGCGGGCCGTCCGCGCCGTGGTCCGCGACAGCTTCGAGATCGAGCGCTACCAGCCGCGCCACGCGCGTGCTTGGAACGACCGGCTCGCGGCCGGTTGACCGCGGCGCGTCAGGCGACCTGCATCTGCCGCGCCGGCCGCTTCCGCACGGTGCCGTGCTCGACCTCGAGGATCGTGTCGGCGAGGGCCAGCGTGCTGGCCCGGTGGGTGATCATGATCACCGTGCGGTTCTCGACGTAGGCGGCCAGGGCCTCGTGGATGAGGCGCTCGCTCTCGACGTCGATCTGGCTGGTGGCCTCGTCGAGGACGAGGATCTCGGCGTCGCGGAGGAAGGCCCGCGCCAGGGCGATCCGCTGGCGCTGGCCGCCCGAGAGGCGGAAGCCGTTGGGGCCGACCATCGTCCGGTAGCCATCGGGGAAGTCGGCGATGAACTCGTGGGCGTGGGCGCGCTTGGCGGCCTCGACGATCTCTTCCTCGCTGGCGTCCCAGCGGCCGTAGCGGATGTTGTAGAGGATCGACTCGTTGAACAATTCGGTCTGCTGGGTGACCAGCGCGATCCGCCCGCGGAGGTCGGCCAGCGCCAGGTCGGTGAGGGGCACGTCGTCGATGAGGACACGCCCCGCGGTCGGATCGTAGAACCGGCAGATGAGGTTGATGAGCGTGCTCTTGCCGCCACCGTTGGGCCCGACGATCGCCACCCGCTCGCCGAACGGGATCGAGATGTTCACGCCGGCGAGGACGGTGTCGATCTGGTCGTAGCTGAACGAGACGTTCTCGAGGCGGATCTCACGGTGGGGGCGGGGGAGCTGCCGCGGGCTGGCCGGCTCGGCGAGCCGTGACGGCGTGTCGAGCAGCGGATAGAGCGATTGGGCTCCGACGATACCGACGTTGACCCCGGTGAACACGCCCGACAGCTTGCGAACCGGGTCGCTGGCCCCGATCAGCATCCCGAAGAAGACCATGATCCCCGGCACGGTCATCGGCCGCTCGGTCATCGGCAACCCGAAGATCTCTGTCTGCTGGTTGATCACCAGCCAGGCGCCGACGGCGATGCTCGTCGCCACCATGCCGATGCCGAGGATCTCGGTGATCGGATTGGCCAGCGCGAAATAGAACGTGTGCCACATCCCGGCGCGCATCACGTCGCGGGTGCAGGCACGGAACTTGTCGCGCTCGAAGCCCTCCATCGTGTAGGCCTGGACGGTGAGGACGTTGTTGAGGGCCTCGAGGAGGACATGGTGGAACCCCATCGACCGCGACAGGATCCGCTTCGAGACGCCGCGGATCCGCCGGTTGAGCCAGACCATCAGGAAGCCCACCAGCGGAGCGAGCGTGAGGCACGCCAGGGTGAGTTGCCAGGAGATGCAGAACGCCCCGGCGAGGCAGGCGATGATCTTCAGCGGCTCGGTGATCGCCCCGCCGAACACGCTGGTGATGCCGCTGGCAAGCATGTCGGAGGTGCCGGTCACCTGTGCCATGAATCCGGCCGAGCCGTTGCGCATGAACTGCGTGCGGTCGAGGGCCAGTGCTTTGTCGAACACCTTGAGACGGATGTCGCGGCTGATGTTCATCGCCACCCAGGCGACCAGCAGCGTCGAGGTCATCAGCAGGGCGTGCTTGACGAACGTGCTGACGACGACGAACGAGACCACCCACAGCACCGTGGTGAACGGATCGACCGGAAGGAAGCGGTCGAGCCAGGGGGCGAGGTGCGTGGAGGTCGCGACCACCGCCTCGTCGCTGCGGACGGCCAAGACGAATCGCTCGCGCTGCCGGCGCAGCTCGGCGGCCTCGGCGGGTTCGGCGGCGATCCGGGCGTCGAGCGCGGCGACCGCCGCACTCGAGCGCTCGATACCCTCGCGGGCGGTCGCGATCCGCTTGGCGTTCCAGGACTGGAGCGAGTCGCCGTTGAGCGTGACCTCGATGATCGGGAACAGCGCCGCGATGTTCGCCCCCCAGAGGCTGGCGACTCCCGCCGAGCAGAGGAACGACGCCACGAGGAACGGCCACATCCGACCGGCATCGCGCAAGGCGCGCACGAACATTCCCATCGGCGGTTTGGTCCCCGGACGTGGCGGAGTGGTGTCCACGGGAGAATCGGTCCGCAGCGGCCCGAACCGCACGGCGGGCCGCCGGCGGACCGGAAGGGAAAACTGGGTCGAAAAGTCAAACAGGGCTGCCGGGCCAAACGAGCGTGCGTCTGCGGTCGGCAGGCCGATGCGGTGGGGGAGACTAGAGTGGAGAAGGACGGCGGACAAGGTCAGCCAGAGGCGGCCGACTCGTCGCGGTCGGCCCGCCTTACCCCACTTCCCCGGTCGTGTGACCGACGGGTCAGAAGGCGGTTTCGTCTTCGCTCCGCACTACCGCCTTCCGATGCGGAGCTCGGCCGCCAGCAGCGTGTTGGCCAGGAGCATCGCCACCGTCAAAGGGCCGACACCCCCGGGCACCGGGGTGATCGCCCCGGCGACCGCGGCGACAGCGGGGAAGTCGACGTCGCCGACGAGACGCGATCCGGTCGGCGTTTCGACGCGATTGATCCCGACGTCGATCACCGTCGCACCGGGCTTGACCATCTCGGCGGTGATCAGGCCGGGCCTCCCGACCGCAGCGACGAGGATGTCGGCGGTGCGGCAGTGCTCGGCGAGGTCGGTGGTGTGGCTGTGGCAGATCGTCACCGTGGCGTCACCCCCCGGACCGCGCGCCGACAGCAGCAGGGCGAGCGGCTTGCCGACGATGTCGCTGCGGCCGACGATCACGGCACGACGGCCGGCGGTGGCGATCCCGGCGTCGACGAGGAGCCGCTGGACGCCGGCCGCGGTGCAGGGGATGAACCGGGGGCGCCCCTGCGACAGCAGCCCGGCGTTTTCCGGGTGGAAGCCGTCGACGTCGCGGTCGGCGGGAACCGCGTCGAGGACCGCGAGGGTGTCGACGTGGCGCGGCAGCGGCAATTGGACGAGGATCCCGTCCACCGGGCCGTGGCTGCCGCGGGCGATCTCGGAGACGAGCGCGACCAACGCGGCGGTGTCGGCGGACCCGGCGACGCGGACGACGTCGGCGTCGATCCCGACGCGGGCCGCGGCCCGGGCCTTGGCGGCGACGTACGAGGCGCTGGCCGCGATCTCGCCGACGAGCACGACCACCAGCCTCGGCGCCCGCCCCGCGGCCGTGGTGAACGCCGCCACCTCGTCGCACAGCGACTCCTCGATCGCGCCGGCCAGTGCCTTGCCGTCGAGGATCCGGGCGGGCATCACTCGGCTCCGATCCAGCGGCGGTAGCGGGCGTCGACGGCAGCCGTCGCGGCGTCGCCGTCGTGGAGGATGACCAGATAGCGGAACGTGAGGAACTTCCCGGCGGGGATCGTATGGTCGCCGCTCCCCTTCTCGGCGCCGCTGAAATCGTGGGCGCCGAACGGGTTGGCGGCGAACAGGCCGTAGTCGCGCGCGTGCCACCAGGTGGGATGGCGCAGGTTCGTGGGGTGGTCGAACATCGCGATCCCGACGACGCGGCCGTCGATCGTCCCCGAGTAGTCGACCCACCGGGCACGCTTCCCCCAGGCGGCCGCGTTCTCCTGACCCTCGGAGTTGACGATCCTCCCCGCCGCCCCCTGCGAGCCATTGGCGTCCTTCGGCTGCAGCTCCGTGGCGACGCGGATCGCCATCGTGCCCTCCTTGGTGTCGCCGAGCGTCACCGGGCCGTGGTCGGCGCGGAGCGTGACCGTGATCTCGATCGATCGCGACGTCTCGTCGGCGGCGAACACGTAGGTCCGCTCGTCGGAACAGACCGCGGCCCCGTCGGGACCAAACCAGTCGTTGACCGAACTGACGGTGACCGGCTGATCGCCACCGCTGCTGGCCCCGAGCTCACGCGCCACGATGCGGGGAATCGGGTCGGCGCCGGCCGGCGGCGGCCAGGGGCCTTTTGCCTTGCCCCAGAAGTCGATGCCGTTGACGGCGCCATGCGTGAACCACAGGGATTCGTGGTGCGGATGGTCGTGGGCCTCGCCGGCGACACCCTCCTCGAGCGGCCAGGCGCGCGAGAGGCGCTCGCCGCGCGGGCCGACGAGCGGGAATAGGATCGGTTTGGCACGGCCTCCGCTGTGATACTCGGCCACCGGCTCGCCGTCGGCGAGGATCCGGAACCCGTCGGGCTTCGGTTCGTTTTCGGGGATCGCCACGAAGGTCATCGTGGCCCGGCGGACGGGGCGGCGGGCCTCGGCGGCCGGTAATGGGCCGGCGAGCGAGAGGGCGACGAGGGCGGCGACGGCGGCGCTCGGGAGGCGGGGCAGGGCGTGCGTCATGGGTTGGTGCTCCCGGGGTCGTCGGTCGCGGGAGCCGCGCCGCGGCTCTCCTCTTCGATCATGAACTGCATCCGCAGCTGGTGCTGGACCTCGTCGAGCAGCCGGCGCTCGTCGGGAGTGAGGTTGCCGGTGGTCTTCTCCTCGAGCACGGCGAGCATGTCGATGAAGTGGCGGGCCGCGGCGAGGTTCTTCATCGCCTGCTTGGTGATCGGATTGGGGATCCTGCCCAGCGCCATCAGCGCCTGCGTGAACAGCGAGTGGACGAGGAACTCGAAGCTCGCCGGCGGTGCGCCGCGGTCGGTGGCATCGTGGGCCATGGTCGTCTCCGGGATCAGGTTTCGGCCACCCAGGCGCTGCCGGCATGGCGCTCGACCGCGGCGGCGACGAGCCCGGCGAACAGCGGGTGGGCGGCGGTCGGCTTGCTCTTGAACTCGGGGTGGAACTGCACGGCGACGAACCAGGGGTGGTCGGCGAGCTCGACGATCTCCACCAGCCCCCCGTCGGGGCTCGTCCCGGCGATCACCAGCCCCGCCTCCTCGAGGACGGAGCGGTATTTCATGTTGAACTCGTAGCGGTGCCGGTGGCGTTCGGTGATCCGCGTCCGCCCGTAGGCGACGGCGGAGCGCGACCCCTCGGCCAGTTCCGCCGGCTGCGCGCCCAGCCGCATCGTGCCCCCCTTGTCGGTCACCGACCGCTGCTCGTCCATCAGGCAGATCACCGGATGGGGCGTGGAGCGGTTGAATTCGGTCGAGTGGGCGTCGGCCAGCCCGGCGCCGTTGCGGGCCAGCTCGATCACGGCGCACTGCATCCCCAGGCAGATGCCGAGAAACGGCAGACGCCGGCGCCGGGCGAAGCCGATCGCCTCGACCTTGCCTTCGATCCCGCGCTCGCCGAAGCCACCGGGGACGACGAGCCCGTCGAACCCGGCGAGGAGCCGCTCCGCCCCCTCGCGCTCGATGTCCTCGCTCTTGATCGGCTGGACACGGACCTGCGTGCGGTGGGCGATGCCGCCGTGGTCGAGGGCCTCGTAGATGCTCTTGTAGGCGTCGCGGTGCTCGGCGTATTTGCCGACCAGCGCGATCGACACCTCGTGTTCCGGATTGCGGAGCCGGTGGAGGATCTCGTGCCACTCGCCGAGATCGGCAGGGGGCGCCTGGCGGCCGAAGCGGCGCAGGACGAGGTCGTCGATCCGGTTGGACTGGAGCGACAGCGGGACCTCGTAGATCGAGAAATCCTTGTCGCGCTCCTCGATCACGGCGTCGAGGGGAACGTTGCAGAACAGCGCGATCTTCTCGCGGTCGGAGGTGTCGAGGGGGCGCTCGGTGCGGCAGACGAGGACGTCGGGCTGGATCCCGATCTGGCGGAGAATCCCCACCGAATGCTGCGTCGGCTTGGTCTTCAGCTCCCCCGCCGCCTTGAGGTAAGGCACGAGCGTGAGGTGGATGAACATGCAATTCTCGCGCCCCACCTCGAGCGGAATCTGGCGGATCGCCTCGAGGAACGGCAGGCTCTCGATGTCGCCGACGGTTCCGCCGATCTCGGTGATCACCAGATCGGTGTCGGGTCCGGCCAGGGCCTTGATCACCTCCTTGATCTCGTTGGTGATGTGGGGGATGACCTGGACCGTCTTCCCGAGGAACTCCCCGCGACGCTCCTTGTTGATCACCGACAGGTAGATCTGCCCGGTGGTGTAGTTGCAGGCCCGGGTGAGTGGCGTCGAGGTGAAACGCTCGTAGTGGCCGAGGTCGAGGTCGGTCTCGCTGCCGTCGTCGAGGACGTAGACCTCGCCGTGCTGGTAGGGGCTCATCGTCCCCGGATCGACGTTGATGTAGGGGTCGAGTTTCTGCATCCGCACCCGCAGGCCCCGTGATTCCAGGAGCATGCCGATGCTGGCGCTGGTGAGCCCCTTGCCGAGGGAGCTGACGACCCCGCCGGTCACGAACAGATGCCGCGTCATGCCCGGGCTCTCCTCCTCGCCTCCCTGCGTGCCGCGGTCGCCGCCGCGGTGGCCGCCCATCGGCCGCCCGATTGAACCAGTGGCTTCCAGGGTGGTCAATCGTCCGCCCGCGGCCGCCGCGGTGTAGAGTGGGAGGATGACGATCCTGCCCGACGACACCACCGCCGCCGCTCCGCAGGCAACCGGAAATCTCCGGATCCGCAGCCTCGAGCCGCTCGTGCCCCCGAGCCGGCTGGCGGCCCTCCTGCCGCTCGACACCACCGCCACCGAGACGATTCTGGCGGGCCGGCGGGCGGTGGAACGCGTCCTCGCCGGCGAGGACCGGCGGCTGATCGCCGTGGTCGGCCCCTGCTCGATCCACGATCCTGAAGCCGCCCGCGACTACGCCCGGCGCCTGGCCGACCTCGCCGGCCGGATCGCCGACCGGGTGCTCGTGGTGATGCGCGTCTACTTCGAGAAACCGCGGACCACCGTGGGCTGGAAGGGACTGATCAACGACCCGCACCTCGACGATTCGTTCGACGTCGCCGCCGGGCTGCGGCTGGCCCGCGGGCTGCTCATCGAGATCGCCCGGCTCGGCCTGCCGACGGCGACCGAGTTTCTCGAGCCGATCACGCCGCAGTACATCGCCGATACGATCGTGCTCGGGGCGATCGGCGCCCGTACGACCGAGTCGCCGACGCACCGGCAGATGGCCAGTGGCCTGTCGATGCCCGTCGGCTTCAAGAACTCCACCGACGGGTCGCTCCAGGCCGCCGTCGACGCGATGCAGTCGGCCCGGGCGCCGCACAGCTTCCTCGGCATCGACAACCAGGGGGGGACGTGCGTCGTCTCGACGCTCGGCAATCCCTGGGGGGTGCTGATGCTCCGCGGCGGCCGGTCGGGTTCGAACTACGCCCCCGAGTTCCTCCACGAGGCGCGAACGCGGCTCGAGGCGGTCGGGCTGCCGGCGCGGATGATCGTCGACTGCAGCCATGCCAATTCGGGGAAGGACCATCGCCGGCAGTCGATCGTGTGGCGCGACGTCCTCGCCCAGCGCGTCGCCGGCGACCGCTCGATCGTCGGGATGATGCTCGAGAGCAACATCCACCCCGGCAGCCAGCCGGTGTCCGCCGATCGCGGGCGCCTCGCCTACGGCGTGTCGATCACCGACGGCTGCATCGGCTGGGACGAGACGGCGATGCTCCTCGGCGAGGCCCATGCCGGCCTCGGGTCGGCCTCGTGACCGTGGTGTGATCGTCCCCGATGGCGCGATCGGCACCACCCCACCGGCTGACTGCCGACCGTGCGGATCGGGCGGGCGTTGACGGTCGCGGTCAGTTTGCCGGTCCACGATTGCGGGGCTAGTCTCGACCTGAGGCAGAGAAGGCGGGGTGCTCGCGGCCGTGCGCGGGACCGGTTCCCTCTCCCCATGGTCCCCGCCCGACGCTTCCGCCATGACCAAGCCGGATGATTCGCCGGCCTTCGCAGCCCAAGCGGGGGAGCTGATCGGAAAGATCGGCCTGGAACTGGCCTTCGTCACCCCCGGGCAAGCGGCCTCGGCCGCGGTCCTCGACGACCTGTTCGCCGAATTGCTCGTCCTGCTCCCTGCCACGGCCCCGGCGGCACTGGTCGACGGCGTGACCGCCGCTGCCGAGCGCCTCGCCTCGGTCGCCGGCGGGGGCCAGCGTCCCTCGGCGGCGACGATCGCCCTGCTCGGCGACTGGCTGCCGTGGTGCGAGGAGGCGATCGCCTCATGGGGCGCGGGGCGCACGATCACCTCCTGGGCTCCGCCTGCTGCGGACGCGGGCGCTGCGGTGCCGGCCGAACCGGTCGCCGCGCGGCCGCCAGTGCCTCCCGCTCTCTCTCCGCCGCCGCCTGTCGCGCCCCCGCCACCGGCGCCGGCCGCGCCCCCCCTGGCCGCGCTCCCCGATCTGCCCGAGATGGCGGTCGACGTCGTGCCGTCCGACGCCGACCCCGACCTCCTGCCGCTGTTTTGCGCCGAGGCAGAGGATCTGCTTCGCGAGATCGAGCAGGGCGTGCTGGTGCTGGAGACCGATCCGACCGATGGCGCGCAGCTCGCCGCGCTGTTCCGCGCGTTTCACACGTTCAAGGGGAACGCCGGGGTGATGAAGCTCGGCGTGATCCAGCAGCTCACGCACGAGCTCGAGTCGCTTCTCGACGGTGCCCGGCGCGGGCAGCTCGTCCTCGGCCGCGAGGCGATCGGCGTGATCCTCGCCGGAGCGGATGTCCTCGAGCGGTTCGTTGCCGAACTGGGGGCCCAGGCCGCGGGGAGCCGCCCCCGCGGGGCACTGTCGCTCCCCGTTCCGGCGGTCATCGAGGGGGCGCGGCTGGCGATGCTCGCCGCCCCGTCGCCGCCGCCGGCCGTCGCCGCCGCGGCAGTCGCTCCGCCGGCCAACCCCGTCACGCCGCGGGCCGACGTGGCCACGGCTGCGCCGGCCGCTCCGCCCCCCGCCGGTCTACCGCCGGCTCCAGCGCAGGCGCCGGAGCCGGAGCGTTCGGCACCCTCAGCGGCGGCCGGCACTGTCGTTCCGGATCCCGTCCCGGCCGCCGCGCCCGGGCGCGCTGCATCCCGCGCTGCCGGCGGGGCGATCGTCCGCGTCGACACCCACAAGCTCGACAGCCTCATCGATCTGGTCGGCGAGCTGGTCATCGCCCAGTCGATGGTCGTGCAGCATCCCGACATGGTGGCATCGGGCGACTCCGACCTGTCGCGTGCCGTCGGCCAGCTCCGCGGCATCACCTCCGACCTCCGCCGGACGGCGATGGCCCTGCGGATGGTGCCGATCAGGGCGACGTTCCAGAAGATGGCCCGCCTTGTCAGGGATCTGGCCGTGCAACAGGGCAAGGAGATCCAGCTCGTGCTCGAGGGGGAGGATACGGAGCTCGACCGCACCGTCGTCGACGACCTCTCCGATCCGCTCGTCCACATGATCCGCAACTCCGCCGATCACGGGATCGAACCGCCGGAGGAGCGCGCCCGCGCCGGCAAGCAGCGCTGCGGGACGATCACGCTCCAGGCGTTCCACAAGGGGGGCTACATCGTCATCCGGATCGCCGACGACGGCCGGGGACTGTCCCCCGAGCGGATCCGGCGCAAGGCGGAGGAGCGGGGCATCGTGTCCTCGACGGCGGTCCTCGACCGCCGCGAGATCCTCGAGTTGATCTTCGCCCCGGGTTTCTCCACCGCCGAGACGGTCACCGACCTGTCGGGGCGCGGCGTCGGGATGGACGTGGTGCGGCGGACGATCGCCGGCCTGCGCGGGAAGATCGAGATCGATTCCACTGTCGGCTCGGGGACGACGTTCACGCTCTCCGTGCCGCTGACACTGGCGATCATCGAGGGGCTGCTCGTCGGCGTCGCCGGGGAACGCTACGTGATCCCCACGCTGTCGGTGCGCGAGAGCTTCCGGCTCCACCCCGGCATGGTGAGCACGGTCCATGGCCGCGGCGAAATGGTCATGGTCCACGGCCGGCTGATGCCGCTGTTGCGGCTGCGGAACCGCCTCGGCACCGCGGCCGAGTCGACCGCGTCGCGCGCGGCTGGCGCGGACGACGGGGTGGTCGTCGTCGTCGAGGCGGGGGCCGACGCCCGCTGCCTGCTGGTCGACGAACTGATCGGCAAGCAGGAGGTCGTGATCAAGGACCTCGGGGAGATCTTCCGTGACCGGACCGATTTCGCCGGAGCGGCGATCCTCGGCAATGGCCGGGTGGGCCTGATCCTCGACGTGGCGGCGCTGGTGCAGCTCCGGGGAAGGCAGGGGGAGGCGGCCGCCTGAACCGCGGCCGGGAATCATGACCGACAGGGAACCGGATGCCCAGGCGGCCGCCGCGCCGGGGAAGTACCTCACGTTCACGCTCGGCGACGAGTCGTACGGGATCACCGTGGCCGTCGTCCGGGCGATCATCAAGCTCTGCCCGATCACGCCGGTCGCCGGCATGCCGCCGTATGTCAAGGGGGTGATCAACCTCCGCGGCAAGGTGATCCCCGTCGTCGACCTGCGGACGCGCTTCGGCCTGCCCCCGCGCGGCGACGACGAGCGGACGCTGGTGATCGTCACGGCGCTGCCGACGCCCACGGGGGCAACGCGGCTCCACGGCGTGATCGTCGACCGCGTCGACGAGTTGGCGACGTTCACCGCCGCCGACATCGAGCCAACTCCCGACTTCGGCGGAGCCATCGACATCCGCTTCATCCAGGGCATGGCCAAGTCCGGCGACCGGGTCACGGCGCTGGTCGACCTGGAAAGCATCGCCGCGTCCGAGATGGCCGCGCCGCATGCCGAGCCCGCACCCCCCGCCTGACACCCACGTTCACCCCATCGGGAACCCCGTCATGATCACCTGGACAATCCCGCGCCGTCTTACCGCGGCGTTCGCATTGCTCGTGCTGCTCACGCTCCTCCTCGGTCTGGCGGGGCTGTGGCGCTTCGTCACCCTCGCCGACCGGATCACGAGCCCGAAGGACGGCCTCGCGGCCAACATCATCCCGTCGCTCACGTTCCTCAACGAGATCAGCACGCTGAACACGAGGGTCCGTCGCGTCGCGCAGCGGAGCATCGGGTTCGAGAAAGGCTCGGCGGAATTCCAGGCGGAGATCGCGGCACTCGACAAGGCCCGGGCCGACGGCGACGCCTTGTGCGGAAAGTACGAGGCGATGATCACCGACGACCGGGACCGGGAGCTGTTCGCGAAGGCGACGAGCGCCCGCGGCAAGCTGCTCGCCGAGGTCGATGCGATGATGGAGTTGATCAGGGAAGGCAAGGCGAGCGACGCCGGTACGGCCCTCGTCACCAAGGTCGACCCGGTCCTCGAGCGGGTCCTCGACGCGTTCCGCGAGTGTTCCGACTACAACAAGTCGTTCGCCGATCGTGTCGCCAGCGACGCGAACGCTGCCGTGCGGCAGGGCTACTGGCTGCTCGGGTCGGGGATGGCACTTTCCGCCTTGCTCGGCACCCTGCTGGGATGGCTGAGCAGCCGTGGGGTCAGCCACGCGCTCGGTGGCGTGAGCGCGACACTCGAGAAGGGGGCGGCCCAGACGAGTGCCGCCGCCGGACAGCTTTCTTCCGCCAGCCAGGCGCTGGCCGCCGGTGCCAGCGAGCAGGGGGCGAGCGTCACCGAGACCAGCGCCGCGCTCGAGGAGATGTCGGCGATGATCCGCAGCACCGCGGGCAACGCCGAGAAGGCGAAGGCCTTCGCCGGCCAGGCGCGGGCCGCCGCCGAGACGGGGGTGCGGACGATGGCGGAGATGACCGCGGCGATGCGCGCCATCGAGCAGTCGAGTGCCGACGTCGCCAAGATCGTGAAGAACATCGACGAGATCGCCTTCCAGACCAACATCCTCGCCCTCAACGCCGCCGTCGAGGCGGCCCGCGCCGGCGAGGCCGGGGCCGGGTTCGCGGTCGTCGCCGACGAGGTGCGCTCGCTCGCCCAGCGCAGCGCCGCGGCGGCCAAGGAGACGGCGGCCCGGATCGAGACGGCGATCGCCAACAGCCGCCAGGGCTCGGCCAACTCGGCCCGGGTCGGCGAGTCGCTGGAGGAGATCATGGACAAGGTCCGCTCCGCCGACGGGCTCGTCGCCGAGATCGCCACCGCCGCGCGCGAACAAGCCCAGGGGATCGACCAGGTGACGCTGGCGATGACCCAGATGGACAAGGTCACGCGCGACACGGCCGCGACCGCCGCCGAGAGCGCGGGTGCCGCCGAGGAGCTCTCGGGGCAGGCCCGGGGCCTCGAGGACACGATTCGCTTCCTCCGGTCGCTCGTCCGGGCTGACGTGGCGCCCCCCACCCCGGCCGCACCGGCGTCCCGCAGCCTCGCCACGGTGCCCGCGGCTCACGGACGGGCCCGACTGTCCGCGCTTCCCCGGCAGCTGCCGGCGCCGCGGATCCCGATGCCGAGCGAGGACCGCGCCGCCGTCGACGCCGAGGATCGGCACTTCACCGAGTTTTGACCGTCGCGGTGCCCCGGCGCGGCTTCGGCTGCGCGGGGAAGCGCGCCGGGCCGCCGGCCGGTGCGTAGGATCGCTACGGAGGCACGACGGTGGCGAGGAAGGATTCCGCGACGATGCCCGGACCGGTTGAAATCCCGCTGTCGCCGGAGGCGTTCGACTGGCTCTCCGAGCTGATCTACCGGCGCAGCCGGATCTGCCTCGGCGAGGACAAACGCGTGCTCCTCGCCAGCCGCCTCGGGCAGCGGCTCCAATCGCTCGGCCTGGCGACCTACGAGGACTACTGCCACCTGCTGGCGGCCGCCGGTGACGACGAGGTGGCGGAGTTGATCGACCTCGTGTCGACCAACCACACCCGGTTCTTCCGTGAACCGGTCCATTTCGAGCTGCTCCGGGGCATCCTCCCCGACCTCGCCCGGCGGGCGCTCGGTGCGGGGCGGTCGCTGTCGCTGTGGAGTGCGGCCGCCTCGTCGGGTGAGGAGGCCTACTCGATGGCGATCGTCCTCGCCGAATCGGCGGCGGAGCGCCCCGCGGTGGGATGGACGATCGAGGCCTCCGACATCTCACGGCGGATGCTCGACCGCTGCCGGATGGGGATCTACGAGCTCAAGCGGCTCCAGCTTCCGGACGGTGCCTGGCGCGGCCGCTACTTCCTGCGCGGGTTCGGCGAACGGGAGGGATTGGCGCGCGTCAAGCCGGCACTGCGCCGCCGGCTCTCGGTCCGCCAGGTGAACCTGTTCCAGGACCGGTATCCGGTTCCCCCGGGACAGGACGTGATCTTCTGCCGCAACGTGATGATCTATTTCGACCAGCCGTCGCGGGCCGCGCTGCTCGCCCGGCTCACCGACCAGCTCGCCCCCGGGGGGTACCTGTTCGTCGGCCACACCGAGAGCCTCACCGGGATTCCCCACACGCTCGAGTCCTGCGGGCCGAGCGTCTACCGGAGGCCCGGGTGACCCGGTCGGCATCGATGCCTGCTGCCCCTCCCCAGCCACCGGCGCGGATCAAGGTGCTCGTCGTCGACGACTCGGCGCTCGTCCGCGAGGCGATCACCGCGGCGTTGTCGCGCGATCCGGCGATCGACGTCGTCGGTACCGCGTGCGATCCCTACGTGGCCCGCGAGAAGATCCTCCGCCTCGATCCCGACGTGATCACGCTCGACATCGAGATGCCGCGGATGGACGGGCTGACGTTTCTGCGGATCCTCATGAAGCACCACCCCCTGCCCGTGGTGGTGGTCAGTTCGCTGGCCCAGCAGGGGTCGCGGGTGGCGCTGGAGGCACTCGAAGCCGGCGCCGTCGACGTGCTCGCCAAGCCCAACGGCACGATGTCGGTCGGTGACCTGGCAGGCCGCCTTGCCTACCACGTCAAGGCCGCGGCCGCGGCGGGGAGCGGGCTGGCGGCGCGGCGCCGGCTTTCCGCCGGCGACGCCGCGGCGCTGCCGACGGCGACGGCCTCCTCCTCCGCCAACGATCCGCGGCAGTTGGTCGTGATCGGTGCCTCGACCGGTGGCGTCGAGGCGCTGCGGCAGGTGCTCCCCAGGCTGCCCACCGGGTTGCCGCCGATCGCCGTCGTCCAGCACATCTCGGCGACCTTCTCCGCGGCGGTCGCGGCCCGCCTCGACGAATTGGCGGCGATCCGGGTCGTCGAGGCGGTCGACGGGATGCGGCTCGAGCCGGGCTCGTGCGTCATCTCCCCCGGCGACGTCCACCTGGCCGTGAAGTGGCAGGGGGACGCATACCGCGTGAAGCTCGTCCACAGTCCGCCGATCCACCACTGCCGCCCCGCGGTCGACGTGCTGTTCCGCGCCGCGGCCGAAGCCGGCGGCGCGCACGTCGTCGGCGTGCTCCTCACCGGCATGGGAAGCGACGGCGCGCTGGGGATGGAGGCGATCCGCCGTGCCGGCGGTCGGACGATCGCCGAGGCCGAGAGCAGTTGTGTCGTGTTCGGCATGCCGCGGGCGGCGATCGAGCGGGGGGTCGTCGACGCCGTCCATCCGCTCCGCGAGATTCCCGCGGCGATCGTCCGGGCGGTCGGGGCGCGGGCGTGGCCGGCGGTGGCGGCCCGGGGGTGAAACTGCCGTCGCGTCAGGGAGGTGTTTTTCCTACCCTCCGCCGACCCATTTCCCCGCGAGGCATTCCCATGTTTCCGTCCGTCCCGCCCCGGCGCCGCACGGCCGTCCGCTTCCTCGCCAGGCCGCTGTCGTTCATCGTCTGCTCGGCCATGGCGCTGGCGATCACCGCGCCGGTCGCGGTCGGCCAGCAGCCGTTTCCCACCGCCGCGCCCGTCGCCGCCCAGCCCGCCGTGTTCGGCCAGGCCCCGGTCGCCTTCGGCCAGCAGGAGGTGGAGACGGTCGTCGGGGCCCGCAACGCCCTCGACCAGTTCAGCGGCCTGGCGATCGAGTCGATCCCGCCGGCGATGCTGACCGCGGCCGAGGGGGTGGCGATCTTCCCCAACATGATCAAGGGAGGGTTCATCTTCGGGGTCAACTACGGCCGAGGCGTGCTCCTCGTCCGCCGCCCCGACCGCACCTGGAGCGCGCCGGTGATGGTGACGATGGGGGGCGGCAGCGTCGGCTTCCAGGCCGGCGTCCAGGCTGCCGACATCGTCCTCGTGTTCGCCACGCCACGCAGCCTGCAGGGGATGCTCAACGGGCAGAAGGTGACGCTCGGCGCCGACGCCTCGATCGCCGCCGGCCCCGTCGGCCGCACGGCCAACGCCGGCACCGACGCCCGGCTCGGGGCGGAGATCTACTCCTATGCCCGCAGCCGCGGCCTGTTTCTCGGTGTCTCGCTCGGCGGCAGTGACCTGTCGGTCGACAACAACGCCAATGCCCAGTTGTACGGTCGCTTCGGCGTCACCACGGCCGACGTCTTCAACGGCAACGGCATCGCCCTCCGCCCCGAAGTCCAGCAACTGATCGCCGACCTCAACGTCCGCTCCCACGCCGTGCCCGCCGCGCCGGCGGCGGCGCCGATCGCTCCGGCGACCGCCACGCCGGTGGCCCCGGGGCCGGCCGCCCCGCTGGTTCCGATCACGTCCGCGCCGGCTCCGGCGACGCTGTCGCCGCCGGTCGCGCCCCCGGTGGTGCCGATCAACCGCTGACGGCGCTCAGGCCGGTCGCGGGCAGGTCGCCTTGAGCCAGCGCCGCCGCAGCCTGCGGTTCACGCTGCGGGCGACGGCCGGAATCCGGTCGATCCCAAGGAGCCCGGCCACCCCGCGCCGCCGCGACACGGGAACCACCGCGGTCGAAAAGATCCGCGCGAACTGGTCGAGGACGCGCTCGGGGGCGACGCATCCGGGCACGCGGTTGCCGCGCAGCCAGGGAGTGGCGAGCAAGCGGGCATGGAGGTCGGGGTCGCGGTCGACGGCGATCACCCGCTCGACCAGCTCGTCGAGCGACGGCGAGTCGTGGGCCGAGAGGAAGCTCCGGGTGTCGAAATCGCGCCCCACGAGCGGATCACCCCAGTAGATCGGGATCGAGTCGACGAGCATCGGCTCCATCACCTTTTCGGTGGTGTATCCCGGGGTCGACTCGTTCTCGAAGGCGATCGTGAACTTCGACGCGGCGATGAACGCCATCTTGTCGGCGACCCGCCCGCCGCAGGTGTTGAACAGCCGGCCGCCCGAGTCGACGGGACGGTAGCGGCACAGGCGCCGGAAGAAGGCGTTGCGCACCGGGCAGAGTGGGTTGGACACGACGAACGAGCAGAACCGCGTCTTGGCCGCGACGAGGGCGGCCGGATCCCGATCGGGGCGGTGGACGAGGCGGGCGGGATCGCCGTACAGGCCCCACAACGGGAGCCGGAAGTGGCGCGGGTGGGGGCGCGGATCGAACGAGAACGCCCAGTCGCACTCCGTCCAGTCGGGGGGCTCGTTCTCACCGGTGTAGAAGATCTTCACGCAGTCGTGGCGGCGATGGTCGTGGCGACCGCGGCCGATCCGCGAGTAGATCAGCCACTCCGGCCGGTCGGCGACCTCGATGGCGAACCGGCGCGACAGCAGTCGCGTGAAGTAGTTGTCGTGGGGATCGAAGTCGTCCCAGAAGCCACAGAAGCCGATCCGCACCGGGGCCGTCGTGGGAGCTGCGGTGGTGGTAGCCGGAGCCGCCGATTGCCCCGGCCAGCGGCCGTCGTCGATACTTTCCCCCTGCTCCGCCGCTCGTGCCATCGATGGACCCCATGGAACACCAGCTACCGCCGATCCCCGACGGCGCCGAGGCGTCGTTCTACCGGGTGACGTACCGAAATCGCCTGTCCTTGGCCAACCGCCTCGGTCGGATCGCCTGGGGTATCGTCCATGCGCTCCTCTTCCGGACGACCCCGGCGCCGCTGTTCGGCTGGCGGCGTCTGCTCCTGCGGGCCTTCGGGGCCCGGCTCGCCGGCGACGTCCATGTGTATCCGACGGCGCGGATCTGGGCGCCCTGGAACCTGTCGATGGAGCGCGGAAGCTGTCTCGGCCCGGAGGTCTACTGTTACAACGTGGCCCCGGTCCACCTCGGGATCGATGCCACCGTCAGTTACCGCTCGTTCCTCTGCTGCGCGAGCCACGATATCCACGACCCTGACCGTCCGCTCGTCACCGGACCGATCCGTTTGGAGCGGGGTGCCTACGTGTTCGCCGACGCGTTTGTCGGAATGAACGTCACGCTCCACGAGGGAGCGGTCGCTGCGGCACGGGCGGTCGTCGTCAAGGACGTGGCGGCGTTCGACGTCGTCGGCGGCAACCCGGCCCGGGTAATCGGCAAACGTCAGTTACGACCGACACCGTGAGGCCCCGACGGCCGACTCAGGGGCCTGTCGCCGCTTTGCTGCCGATCACGGTCCGATCACGGATGGCGTGGCGGCGGTCGTGTCGCGGATCGCGTGCCAATACGACGCCAGTCCTTCCTCGAGCGTCGTGAACCGCTCCTCCCAGCCAGCGGCGCGGAGCCTCGTCAGGTCGGCACACGTGTAGGTCTGGTACTGGCCGCGGAGGTCGTCGGGAAAGGGGATGATCTCGGGTGCAGGGACGCCGGCCAGCGACGAAACGATCCTCCCCATGTCGGCGAACGACCGGGGTTCACCGGTGCCGACGTTGTAGATCCCCGACCGGTCGTGGCCGGCGGCGGCCTCGGCGAGGAAGTGGAGGTTGATCCGGGCGACGTCATCGACGGAAATGAAGTCGCGAACGAACCCGTCACTCCCGGCGAACAAGCGCGGCGGCCGCCCCTGCCGCGCCGCGACGAACGAGTGCCAGGCGACGCTCGCCATCCGCCCCTTGTGCCCTTCACCCGGGCCGTAGACGTTGAAATAGCGCAGGCCCACGACCGGAATGCCGGCACCCTCGCGGTGGCGGCGGCGGACGAATTGATCGAACGCCCATTTCGAGAACGCATAGGGGGTGCGGGCCCGTTCGCACGGCAGGTCCTCGCGAAAGCCTGCGGCGCCGTCGCCGTAGATCGCGGCCGAGCTGGCGTACACCAACGGGCACCGCTGCCGCAGTGCCAGTGCGAACAGCCGTTTCGAGAAGGTGTAGTTGTCACGCATCACCGCACGGCCGTCGCTGGCGGTGGTGTCGACGCAGGCACCCTGATGAAGGATTCCGGTGAGCGGGGGAAGCCGGTCGATCTCGGCGAGCAGCTCGTCGCGGTCGAGGTAGTCGGCGAACGCCAGACCGGAGAGATTGCCGCACTTCCGTCCGTCGGAAAGGTCGTCGACGGCGATCACGTCGTCGCGGCCGGTCTGGTTGAGCCAGCGCAGGATGTTGGAGCCGATGAAACCGGCGGCACCGGTGAGCAGGAGCATGGGTGTCGATCGAGGGTGACGGCGCGCGTCGGGCCTGAGGCAGGCAACGCGAGGACTCGGCAGACGGGAACGTGGCGCCGGCGGGGTAGAGGATAGTCGACGGTCGCCGGCAGTCGCCAGCGGCGCCGATTTGGTGGCTTCCGGAGACCATCCGGCGCGGCGATCCTGCCCGTGAGCCGGGTATTCCCGGGGCCCTGCGCCGCCGACAGAGGGCTTCGCTGCCGCAGGTGCGGGGCGGGACTTCGGCGACGGCGGGCGTCCATCCGCGCGGCAAGATCGCCTTGACACGACCATGGCGGGCCGGCGAACCTCCAGCGTCGCCAGCGGTGGTCGGCCGCGGCGGGACGCTCTGAACCGGCTGTCTTTGGCGGGTCTCGGCAGATGATTCTCGTCACCGGGGGAGCCGGTTTCATCGGCACCAATTTCATTCTCGGGTGGCTCGCCCGGAATGACGAACCGGTCATCAATCTTGATCTGGTTACGTATGCCGGGAATCCGGCGAACCTCACACCCCTCGGTGCGGATCCACGTTACCGCTTCCAACGCGGTGACATCGCCGATCGAGAGTTGGTGTCGGGCCTGCTGCGTGAGTCGACTCCCGACGGTGACACGGTCCGCGCGATCGTCCACTTCGCGGCGGAGAGCCATGTCGATCGGTCGATCCACGGGCCCGAGGCGTTCGTCCACACCAACGTCGTCGGGACGTTCCGGCTGCTCGACGCGGCGCGCGACTACTGGTCGGCGCTGTCCCCCGCCCGACGCGAGCGGTTCCGGTTCCTCCACGTCTCCACCGACGAGGTCTATGGATCGCTCGCCGACACCGACCCGCCGTTCCGTGAGACCGACCGTTACGAGCCCAACAGCCCCTATTCGGCCAGCAAGGCGGCGTCCGACCATCTGGTGCGCAGCTACCACCACACCTACGGACTGCCGGTGGTGACGACCAACTGCTCGAACAACTACGGTCCCTACCAGTTTCCCGAGAAGCTGATCCCGCTGTGCATCCACAACGCGTTGGCCGGGAAGCCGCTGCCGATCTACGGCGACGGCAGGCAGATCCGCGACTGGCTGTACGTCGAGGATCATTGCCTGGCGATCGAGCGGGTCCTCGAGGCGGGTCGCGAAGGGGAGACCTACAACGTCGGCGGCTGGAACGAACAGGCCAACATCGACGTCGTCACCACGATCTGTGCCATCCTCGACGAGGAGCGGCCGCGGGCCGGGAACGCGCGACACGCGGACTTGATCACGTTCGTCAGGGATCGGCCGGGGCACGACCGGCGCTACGCGATCGATGCCGGCCGGATCGAGCGCGACCTCGGGTGGCGCCCGCGGGAGACGTTCGCCACGGGCATCCGCAAGACGATCCGCTGGTACCTCGAACACGAGGCCTGGGTCGCGAGCGTCGTCAGCGGTGCCTACCGGGAATGGATCGACCGGCAGTACGGCGCCCCGGGGCGAACGTGACCGGCCTCCGGCCCGGTGGATGAACAATGAAAATCGTGATCCTCGGCAGCCAGGGGCAGGTCGGCGGTGAACTGGGCCCGGCTCTCGCGCACCTCGGCGAGATCGTCGCCCTCGGCCGGCGCGAGTGCGATCTCTCCGTTCCCGGCCGGGCTGCCGCGGTGATCGCGGAGCAGCGCCCCGATGTCGTCGTCAACGCGGCAGCCTACACGGCGGTGGACCGCGCCGAGGCGGAGCCGGACCTCGCGCTTCGGATCAATGCCGATGCGGTGGCCGAGATCGCCGCTGCCGTCGGGAGTCGATGTGGCCTGTTGATTCACTATTCCACCGACTACGTCTTCGACGGCACCAAACCGGGGCCGTACCGCGAGGACGACCCGACGGCCCCGCTCGGCGTCTACGGGCGGACGAAACTGGCCGGCGAGCGGGCGGTGGCGGCCTCGGGGTGCCGGCACGTCGTGTTCCGCACCAGCTGGGTCCACGCGGCGCGGGGGGCGAACTTCATCCGCACGATCCTCCGGCTCGCCGCCGAGCGCGACACCGTCCGCGTGGTCGACGACCAATTCGGCGCCCCCACCGGCGCGCCCCTCATCGCCGCGGTCACGGCGCGGGCGATCGAGCGGTTCGGTGCGGGGTCGGCTGCCGGCCCTGGGCTCGTCCACCTCGCGGCTGCCGGAGTGGCGTCGTGGTGCGACGTCGCCCGCGAGGCGCTGGCCGAAGCGGCGCGGCGCGGAGCCCGATTGCGGGTGCCGGCCAGGTCGGTCGTGCCGATCGGCAGCGCCGACTACCCCACCGCCGCTCGCCGCCCGGCCAATTCCCGTCTCGACACCGGGCGGCTGGCAACCGTGCTCGGCATCGCGCTTCCGCCGTGGGAAGATGGCGTCCGCGAGACCGTGGCGGCGATCGTGGCCGAGGCGAGCCGCAGCGCGGTGGCGTGAGGAGACGACGGAGATGGAACGCAGGGGCATCATCCTCGCCGGCGGCGCCGGCACGCGCCTGCATCCGCTCACCCGGGTCGTCTCGAAGCAGTTGCTGCCGGTCTACGACAAGCCGATGGTCTACTATCCGCTCAGCGCGCTGTTGCTGGCGGGGATCCGGGAAATCCTGCTGATCTCGACCCCCGAGGATACGCCGCGGTTCCGCGAGTTGCTCGGCGACGGCGCCGAGTGGGGGCTGTCGCTCGAGTACGCGGTGCAACCCCGGCCGGAGGGACTCGCCCAGGCGTTCCTCATCGGTGCCGAGTTCCTGGCCGGCCGCCCGTCGGCCCTCGTCCTCGGCGACAACATTTTCTATGGCCACGATCTCGCCGGCAGGCTCCTGGCGGCGGCCAGGCGGAGCCGCGGGGCGAGCGTGTTCGCCTATCCTGTAGCCGATCCGGAGCGCTATGGTGTCGTCGAGTTCGACGCCCACGGCCGGGCGGTGAGCATCGAGGAGAAGCCGGAACGGCCACGGAGCCGATACGCGGTCACGGGGCTGTATTTCTACGACGAACAGGTGGTCGACATCGCCAAGGGCATCCGCCCCTCGGCGCGGGGCGAGTTGGAGATCACCGACGTCAACAAAGTGTACCTGTCGCGCGGGGAGTTGAACGTCGAACTCCTCGGCCGTGGTGACGCCTGGCTCGATACCGGCACGTTCGACAGCCTGATCGAGGCCGCGCAGTTCATCCAGACGCTCGAACGCCGGCAGGGGCTGCGGATCTGCTGTCCCGAGGAGATCGTGTGGCGGGCCGGCTGGATCGACGACGGGCAGCTCCGCCGCCTGGCGCGGGCGCTGGGGAAAAGTGGGTACGGCGATTATCTGCTCTCGATCCTCGACGATCCCGAGGTTCGCCGCCCGGGTGGGGTGAATCGATGAACATCGTTCCCACCGCGATCCCCGACGTCCTCGTCATCGAACCACGTGTGTTCGGCGACGAGCGCGGGTTTTTTTTCGAGAGCTTCAACCACCGGGTGTTCGCGGCGGCCGTCGGCCGCGACGTGTCATTCGTCCAGGACAACCACAGCCGCAGCGTGGGCGGCGTGCTCCGCGGATTGCACCTTCAGGACCCGCATCCCCAGGGCAAACTGGTCCGGGTGGCGGTCGGGGCGATCTTCGACGTCGCCGTCGACATCAGGCCCGACTCCCCGTCGTTCAAGCGCTGGGTCGGCGTCGAGCTGTCGGCCGCGAACCGCCGGCAGATCTGGGTTCCACCGGGCTTGGCCCACGGATTCCTCGTGATCTCCGACGTCGCCGAGTGTCTCTACAAGACGACCGACTACTACGCGCCGCAGGCCGAGTGGACGCTCGCCTGGGACGATCCTTCGATCGGTGTCGAATGGCCCCTCACCGGGCCGCCGATCCTCTCCGCCAAGGATGCCACCGGGCTGTCGCTGGAGCAGGTGGTGACCCGCCGGTCGCTTGCTGGCCGCGGGGCGGGCACGGAATGATGCCAACGGCGCCCATGACGGGGCACCGGGATCCCGCATCGGGTCAGTCGCCGGGGCGATCGCCTCGTGCCGGTCGGCCCGGGCAGCATTCGATGCCGAGCCCGAGTGAGTCGACGAGCAGTGAAAGCCCGTCTTGGGTCGACAGCGGGTGCTCGAATCCGGTCGCGACCAGACGATCACACGGGAAGAACCCAGGGTTCGTCGCGGCCCGGAGCCGTGCGGACGACAGCGGCAGGTCGCGGCTGCCGAGCGCGGCGACGAGATCTGCCAGAGGCGCGGCCAGTGTCGCCGCCCACGCCGGGGCTGACCGGGGAGGTGGAGCACCGGTCAATCCGGCGACGATTGCCGCCAATTCGGCGATTGAATGAGCCTCGCGGTCGGCGACGTTGTAGACGGCGCAACCGGGTGAAGCGTGCGCCGCGACGTGGAGGGCCGCCGCCACGAAGTTGTCGCGTGCGAGGATCGACTTACGCGCCGCGCCGCGCCCGATCATCGAGGTCTTTCCGGCCGCGACCCGGCGGACGAAGCTGACGAGGTTGCTGCGCGGATGGGGCCCGTAGACGGGAGCAGGGCGGAGGATCACCGCCCGGCGGCCCGGAGCCTCGTCGGCCCAGCGTCGCACTTCGGCCTCTGCCCGGGCCTTCGAAGCCCCGTAGGGCTCCACGGTCTGCGGCGCGGCCGTTTCGTCGATTGGCCCCGGCGTCCGGGACACCGCCAGCACCGAACTGGCCTGGACGAATGTCCCGATGCCCTGCCGGGCCGCCCATTCGAGCCATGCCCGTGTTCCGCCGACGTTGGTCCGCACCAGCTCGTCGGCCGTCCCCGTGCCGCTCCCCGGCCGGTGGGCCTCGAGATGGATCACGGCGTCAGCGTGGCGCCGCGTGTCGGAGGCGAGGATCCCGTCTCGGCACCATCCCTCCCAACCGACCGGCAGGCGTTCCGGGGTCCGCCTTCCGGTCGCCAGACCGGTATGGCCAGCGGTAGCGGCGGTGGCGACGAGCGCTTCACCGACGAAGCCCGTGGCGCCGGTGACGATGAGCCTCATCACCCGCCACGCCCCCCCGCCGTGGCAGGCAACCATCTCACGACGCACGCTCTTCGAGCCAGCGGGCGAACTCCGGGTAGATCCGCTCCCGGTCGAAGCGACGCGACGCCATCTCCCGGGCGCCGTCGCGGCAGCGCTTCGTCAATTCCCGATCGAGAGCCAGACGCGTGATCGCTCCGGCCAATGACGTCGCGTTGCCGGCGTCGTAATCGATTCCGGCATCGTATTCCATGATGAGTCGGGACAATTCACCCGGCAGCCCGTTGACGATCGCCAAGCCGGCAGCGGCATAGTCTGCTGCCTTGTACGGGATCGCGACCCGTGACGAGGGCTTCACGAGGACCAACCCGACGTCGCACGAGTCGAGCAGGCGGGCGTAGGCGCGGCGATCGAGAAGGCCGTGCACGACCATCTTCGTTTTCCCACCGATCCGTTCAGCGGATGAGCGGAGGTGATGATCGAGGCTCCCGGTGCCGGCGACGTGAAGCTCGGTCACGGCGGGGCCCGTCGCGAGCAACCGCGCTGCGGCGACGAGGGTGTCGAGGTCCTGGCTACGCTCGAGAGTTCCCGTGTAGACGCAGCGCAGTGGCTCCGGCAATGGCGCGGGGCCGCGGTCATCGTCGGGGTGCCGACGGGGGGGCGGCGTGAATTCCTCGCCGTACGCGCCGAGGTAGCAGACGTGCGTCGGGGTGCCGGGATCGAGCTCACCGCGGACGGCTTCGAGATACGTGGCCGTCGAGGATGAAACCGCATCGGCGGCCGCCAGGAGTTGGCGTCGCCGTTTGCGCATCGCGCCGAGCACGATCGGCGCGATCCACCGGACCAGCCACTCCGGTCCGGGCAGGAGACGCTCGAAGGTTTCCGGCCACAGATCCATAAGGTCGACGACGACGTGTGCGTCGAGCCGCTTCCCGAGATCGACCGTCGCCTCGGGCCCCTCGAGGGGCGGGAGGCTGGCGAGGATCACGTCGGGGCGCTCGAGGTGACCGGCAGCCACCTCCTCGGCAGCGATCCGGGCGAGGTTGCGGCCGAAGTCCCGATGGCTGCGCAGTCTGGCCAGGGAGACGTTGCCACGGTACGGACGGACAGCCACCGCTCGGACCGCGAAGCCTTCGTCGGCAGCGATTGCCGTGGCGACGACACGAGATGCCTTCCGGCGGTGGCTCCAGGTGGCGGTCCACCAGGTGACGTCGTGGCCACGGCCGGCGAGGACCCGGGCGAGCGTCCAGTAGCGGAGGGGTGGAAGACCCTCCCCGGGGACATCGTCGAACGGATTGACCAACCAGATCGACAGGGGACGGGGCGTCAACTCCGCACGGGTCATGGCGGGAGCGTAGCACAAGCCGCGAGGGGGCACGAGGGGCAGGGCCGCTGCCCGTGGGTCGCGCTCGGAACCGGCTCGTCAGTCCCAGTCGCCGAGCCGTTCGACATGGGCCGCAGACCCGTCCCGGAACCAGCCGTCGAGCTGGCTGACGTCCTTGAGCTGTTGACCGCGGAGTCGGGAGACGACGAAGAACCGGCAGGCCACCTCCGGCAGCGCCGTCATGTCGCCCCACAGCTTCTCGAACTGCGTCACGGGCAGGACGTCCTCCTGCCCGTGGCCCCAGCGGCGCTTGACATCTTTGAGCGTGACGTACGTCGGCATCCGTGCGGCGATCCGGCGGACGGCGGCCGTGACGCGCTCGGCTGAGTCGGTGGCGGCCAGATCCCGCCGTGACAGACCGAACAGGTCGAGGAGGCGGTCGATGTCGATCCAGGTCGAGAGCGTGTTGTAGTAGCGGAGGCGGAATTCGATCGCTTCGTCGGGCATCGCCAGTCCCTCGACGAGACGGGGACGACCGTCGACGCGGGCCAAACCGCCACCCCGATCCTCGATCCGCCGTGGGATGACCTCGATACCGAGGCACGCGCCCCCGGCGATGTGCCGCCCGAGCAGCGCCGGATCGACGTCGGCGCCGACCGTGTCGATATTGTGGAGGAACAGCCAGCGCAGCTGCGGCCGACCAGCGCACAGTTTCGCCAGCGTGCCGTTGAGCAGCATGTTGGGAACCTCGTACCAGTGGCCGACGGGGTGGAGACACTGGTGCGGGAGATTGGCCGTGTAATCACTCCCCTCGCCGGTCTGCCTGGCCCAGGCCGCCAGCGCCGCCTGCTGGCTGTCGCGCAGCTTCTGCTTCTGTTCGTCGAGGCGCTGGTGGGAAAGCTCCGTCCAGGCGAACTCGAGATCACGGGTCATCGGCACCAAACGGAGGCCGACCGAGCGACCCGGTGAGAGCACCACCGGCAGTCCCGCCGCAGCGATCTGGCGGTGCGTCAGCCAACTGGTCGTCACGACATGCGGCAGCGGCATGCCGTGGAGCCGACCGGTCCGCCGCGCCTTGGCGACATGGACCTCGAGGAAGCTGCGATGCCGCCCGGCCAGCCGGCAGAAGGGATGGAGGGCCTTCACCACGCCGGCCCCCTGGGTCCATCGGCTCCCGACGCCGGCCGCCAGCGTGACGACCGCCACCTCCCCGCGGGCCAACGCGTCCTGGCCGAGCGCGAGATGATCTCGATCAGGCTCCGGTGAATCCGCGATGTCGACGTCGCCGTCGGCGACGTCCTCGACGGTCGCCGATGCCTGGAGACGGTTGTGCGCCAGGCCGATCCGGCCGGCAATCAGGTCGGCGCGGATTCGCTCGTGCTGAACGTCGTCGAACCCCAACTCCTCGAGGAGCGTGTGGAGGTCGGCCGGAGTTCCGCTGCCGCCACCGTGGGGAAACAAGCGGTCGAACAACGCCTGAACCAGCCCGCCGAATGCCGCGTCGTTGCGGCACGCGGTACCGAAGGCCTCGAGCTCGGCTCGGCGAGCCGGTGACAGGCGGGTGTGATCGGAGCGGATGAGGTCGGGAACCGTCAGCGCGTAGTACCCGGGCGGCATCAGGCCGGCGGTGCCGTCGCGCCGCAGCTCGCACCACGTGCCGCGATCATTGACGGCGAAATCGTAGACGACCGGTTCCATCGCGAACGGCAGCGCCGAATCGAGATCGTGCTTCGCCGTCGCCATGATCTCGGACAGCGCCGCCTGGGCTTCACACTTGACCCCGGGATCGACGATGAACCCCATCCCGCCCCCCGACATGCCGCCGAGCATCCAGAAGCCCCAGAAGCGGTCGCCGAAGCGGCGTTGCACCTCGGAGATCAGTGTCTCGGTGTAAAGGTTGGTGGCCCAGGGAATGATCGTTTGGATCGGTCCGCGGAAGTTGCGCGTCGTGGCGGCGGCCACCCGGCGGATGTCCCCCGCCGCGACCCCCGCGACGATGTCGTCGAGGATCCGGCCGGCCTCCTGACGCGCCTCCCACTCGGCCTCGGAGCGGAGCAGGTACTTCTCCGTCACCATCTCGAGGATCGGGCCGACGTTCTGCGCCATGCCACCGTGGACGAGGACGAGCGATTCCTGAAGGGCACCGGCGACCGGGACCTGTTGATGGCGCGGGAGAAGACGGCCGCGGCTGGTGCCGAATTCCGGGTCTCCCTCCGCGGCGACCACGCCATGGATCAACTTCGCCGCCGGCCAGACTCCGCCGGAGTCCTGCCAACCGCCACCGCTTCCACCCAGCCATTCGCCGAGAATTGCCCGTGCCGCCACCAACCGTCGCTCGGGCTCGGTCAGGCCCCCTTCCAAGGCAGTCACCTGGCCAGTGGCCCGCATGCACACGGCGATCAGTCCGGCGAGGAGATTGGTCGATACCGCGAGCCGTGAGCCCTTCGGGATCCCGTTGACGTGGCTGACCAGTTCCACTCCCCGCCCCGGTCCGGCGAGTTGTTCGAGCAACTCGCGCAAGCCGATGCCGGAGCCCTCGACCCCGGGGGGCACCACCCCGGCGGCGATCACAGCCGCCTTGAGCAAGCCGAGATAGTCGCGTCCGAATTCGAAGATCTCGGTGATGTCGCTGATCTCGGCGGTCGCGCCGAGATCGACGCTCGTCAGCCGGAGCACGGGGCTGTCGATGACACGGAACCACGCCTCGACCGGGGGGCGTGGGCGGGGATCGCGGCCGTGCACCGCCAGGTCGATGGAGATGTTGAGGACCCGCGCCCCCTCGGGAAAGTCCATGCCGAGGAAGAAGATGTCGCTCCACCCGGCGTGCGACAGGTCCATTCGCACAGGGGTCGATTCCCTGAGGACCGGAAACGTTCCGTCAGGCCCCGGAGCGAGCAATTCCGGACGGATACGGAGCGGCTGCTCCCCCGGGTGTCCGATGCGGAACATCCACTGGTTGCCACGCAGGCTTCGCACGCTGCGCCGCACCTGGTCGGCGAGCGTCTGCAGACCCAGCTCGCGGTACGCCGCCGCCAGGCAGCTGGAGAGGGCGTCGGACGGTCCGCTGGTCCGCTGGGCCTCGAGAAACACCCCGATCGCCTCGGAGAAGCGGCGCGCGAGCAGGTGTTCGTGACCGGCGTGGGGCACGAGCCCCGCCCCCCGGCCGAGGAGCAGCGGCGGCAGGTGGAAGCGGTGGATGGCGTAGAGGAAGAACAGCGCCCGGACGCGGTGGTACAGGTTGGGGCTGGTGCGGCGGAAGTCGTCGAGGGCCTCGGCCTCCGCCAGCAGCATGGCGAGGTCGGCCGTCTCACACAGGGCAGCGACCGACCGGTTGCGGATCGCCGGTTCGACGGCGGTGATCGTCGCGACGAGTTGGCTCGATCTCATGGCTGGCGCGCGAGTTGCTCGACGAGGAGGGACAGCACCTCGTCCCGGTCGGCGCCCGCCAGCGCCAACGCCAGCTGCGCCGTGAACAGCCCGTAGGTCGTGCCGAGGTTGTAGCGGCTGCCATCGACCTCGTACGCCAGGTAACGCTCGCGCTCGGCGAGCAGGGCGAGGGCCGGTGACAACTGGCGATGGCCCTCGTCGGCGAGACTGTCGAGGAGCCCGAAGACCGTCGGCGGGAGGACGTGGATCCCGAAGAAACACAGGTAGTGCCCGGCGCGCAGGCCAGGCACGATCAGGTCCTGCTCGGCGCGGGTCGGCGTCGGTTTCTCGAGCACCGTGGTGATCTCGTACAGCCGGTGGTCACCGTGGCGTCTGCGCCCACCGACGGCGCCGAAGAACGGCAGCAGGTGTTCACGGGTCGACTGGACCGCCGAGACGGCGCACCCCTCGGTCCGTGCCACCGCCACGACCTGCTCGGCACAGCAGCGCTCACCGCGGGCGACCGACAGATGATCGCCGACGAAATGCAGGAACGGCTCGTCGCCGACGAAGCGACGGGCCCTGCCAATCGCATCTCCGTACCCGCGGGGATCGGACTGGGGGATCAACTCCAGCCGGGTCGCGGAGTGACCGGCGGCGTGGCGGTACGCCTCCTCGCTCCCCGGCCGGACGATGACGGCGATCTCGCCGGCCCCGGCGGCGACGGCTTCGCCGATGACGATCGCCAGCGCGGTCTTCACCGTCCCGTCGCGATCGACCAGCCGTTGCAGCGGCAGTTCGTGCTGGGCAGCGCCGGCGGCGGTGATCACGGTTCGGCGGATGTTCATCGGGAAAAGCCGGGTACGGAGACGATGTCAGTCGAGCAACGCGGCCGCGAGCGTCGGTTCGTAGAGTTCGGTGAGGTGGCGGGCCGCGATCACACCCCAATCGTATTCCCTGCGTACCCATTCCGCACCCCGCTTTCCCATCGCGGCCAGAGCAGCGGTGGGCAGCGCCGTTGCGACACGGAGGGCCGCGGCGAGCGCCGCTGCCGTCGGTTCGACCCACCAGCCGCAGCCGTGGTCGACGACTCCCTGCCACGGTGCCGCCGTCGAGGCCACCACCGGCACTCCGGCTGCCAGTGCCTCACCCACCACCAGGGAGAATGCCTCTGACCGAGACGGGAGGACGAACAGATCCAGGCCGGTGAGGAAATCGCCGAGTTCCTCGCGCGCGACCGAGCCGCGGAACTCGACCAGGTGGTCGATCCCGAGGCTCAGGCACCGGCCGCGGAGTGTGCCCACATAGTCCGGGTCACCCGGCCCCGCCACGACCAGCCGCCAGCCCTCCGGCGCGACGGTCTTCCAGGCATCGAGGAGAGACTCGAGATTCTTGATCGGCAGGATCCGCCCCAGGCAGCCCACGACGCGGGGAGCCCCGGGGCGGGGCTCGGAGCGGATGGCCCTGGCGATCGGTTCGATTCCCAATGGCAGCAACCGTGGGCGGCAGCCGGGAAACTGTCGTTCGAGTTCCTCGGCTTCGTCCGGGGACGTGGCATGGAGGGTGTCGGCGTTGGCGATCATTCCACGGACCGCGAGAGCGAGCGCGGCCTGCTTTCGCCACGGGCTCTTTCGGAGCGCGTCGCGGCGCAGCATCCCATGGGGGGACACTGCCACACCGGCACCGGCCGACCGGGCGGCAGCCACCGCAGCAATCACGGGGAGCACCCACACTCCGTGGGCATGGACCACCACCCCACGCCCCACTCGTCGGTTGGCTGCGGCACGGCTGGCCACGAACCGGGCGATCGTGCGCGCTGCGGCGGCCTGTCCGCGAACCGTCCAAGGGCTCTGGATCGCTTCGACGACGAACGCGTCAGCATCGGGTCCGGCGCATGCCGGTGACAGAACCCCGGCATGCTGGCCGACGACGGCTACGGCGATTCCCAGTCGGGAAAGGCCCCGTGCGAGGTGGCCAACGCAGACCGGAATGCCGCCGTCGTCATCGAGTGTGCTGGCGACCAGCAGGACCTCGGCCGGGACCACGTGTCGTGCCGTCACTCGGCCTCATCCTGAGAAGGGTAGGCCGATCGGCAGAGGTGCCATGCTACGGGCCGTCGATCGGGCCGCGTTCATCGGGCTCACGGGCCTCGCGGTGGTCGATGTCGGAGACTTGGGGATCCACGTGCTCTCGCCGAAGACGTAGGCAGCTCCCACCATTAGCCAACTGAAACCTCCCGATCCACCAGGCGAGAAGAGGGTGACTTCAGTCATCGTCGTTCCCATGAACGTGAAGAACATCGCCAGCGCCGGGATATTCCGCTCCGCGAGAAACGTGAGCGGGAGCACGAGGATGAAGGCGATGAAGAACGGCGTTCCCAGCAGGCCACCCTCTTCCAGGACCGCGGTCGGCAGGAAGCCTTTCTCCGCCGGAGCGGTGAATAGGGTCGCGTTTTGGATGAAATAATCGCTCTTCGCGACCTGGAATCCGATCCCGAAGATCGGGTTGTCCCGGAAGTTGACCAAGCTCTCCTCCATTTTCCCGATCCGCGACGTCAGCACGTAGTCGACGTTCAACTCGAGCTGGCCGGTATCACTCAACCGGTCTGACTTGTTGACGAAGGCGATGATCGCTTCACCGATGGCGTTGCCGGTGACGATGTTGGCCAGCAGCAATCCCACGCACGCCACAAGCGCGATCGCGATGGCACTCGTCCGGCTGAGGTTGGCGCGACGGATCCAGGTGCTGCGAACCGAGTTGGCGAGGAACGGGAGGAGGGTCAGCAGGCCGAGGGCGGTGGCAACGAACGAGGTGCGTGCCTTGGACCACACGAGGAACAGCGCCCAGATCGCGATCAAAGGCCAGACGATCCAGCGCTGCCGGTAGTTCGTGTACACGAACACCATCACCAGCATGACGATGTACATCGAACCGTACGTCGAATGGCAGTTCGGGTGGAGAAAGGCGCCGCCAAAATGCTTCAAGGGAGCCGTGGGATCATCCTCACGGACCCCGACCAGGCCATTGTTGAAGAAAGCGATCGCGAGCAGCGCGATCAGGGTGGTCGAGACGATCATCGAGACCAGCCACTCGCCGATGTCGATACGCTTGCGAACGAGCACCAGCGCGCCGGCGAAGACGGCGCTGCATGCCATGAAGAAGTTGAACAACTTGATCAGTGCGATCGTCGTGTACCAGCCGCTCATCACGCTGCACACCGCCATCACCGAGCAGTATGTGAGGAACACGACGTAAAACGGCTTGGAGAACAGCGACGCCTTCAGGGCGATCAGGTCGAACGAGAACCTCGTCAGCGAGATGAACGGAAGGGCCAGCCGGCAGGGTGTCCACATCAGCGACTTTGGGACCAGGGCCTGGTTGCACATCAGGCCGAGCCACATGATGATCAGCGCCTTGAAGGCCGCGGAGGGGCTGTAAAACGTCATTCCCAGCAGGATCGCGAAGAACACGCCGGCGCCGACGTTGCCGAAGGAATTGAGCAGGAGCAGGAGCGTGATCAGCAGCGCGTCCTTCGCGATCCTGCCCAACGCCAACGGCGCGGGCGAACGACGGGCTGCGGGCCGGGCGACGGTGGGGGAGCCGTGGTGGGCGCGGGCGCTGAAATCGAATCCGGCGCGAGGGGCGACGTGGGTCGAAAGGCCCGGGGCACCGGTAGCGAAAGCCGTGCGTGGGGCGTTCATGTGCGGGTCACCAGAGATGAAAGGCCCGAACCGTTCTTCATGCAGTCTACATCGCCGGCCGGCCAACGCTCTGCCACTACGACCGGCCTCGATCGCCGGGCTGTCGGCACGCCGAATTCAACGATCCCGGGCCGCGGCGGCGATCCGGTCGGCGATGTTGGTCGTGGACACCCCCGGCACGAACAACGGCGTCACCACCCGCCCGCCGCGCGCCGTCACGATGTCGGCACCGACGACGGCGTTCGCCGAGTAGTCCCCGCCCTTGACGAGGACGTCCGGTCCGATCGCTCGGATCAGTTCGAGCGGCGTGTCGTCGTCGAATTCGCACACGCAGGCGACGCTCGACAGTCCGGCGAGGACCGACTGCCGTGCCGCCGACGGGAGGAATGGCCGCGGCGGTCCCTTGAGCCGGCGGACAGAGGCATCGGAATTGAGGCCGACGACGAGAAAGTCGCACTCCCGGGCCGCGGCCTCGAGAAGAGCCACGTGCCCGTGGTGGAGAATGTCGAAACAGCCGTTGGTAAACCCGATTCTCTTCCCCTCACTGCGTGCGCGCTGCACCACGCGGAGCAGATCGGGCACGGTGAGCACCTTGCCGAGCGACGCCGTCGACTGGCGGTCGATCTCCTCCATCACCTCCGACCAGGTGATCCGTGCGGTGCCGATCCGCGAAACCTGCAGGCCGGCAGCCACGTTGGCGACGCCGCAAGCGCGCTCCAGGTCCATCCCCTGGGTGAGGGCCGCGGCCAGCGTCGCCACGAAGGTGTCACCGGCGCCGGTGACGTCGTAGACCTGCTTGGCCTGGGTGGGGATCATCGCCACCCGGTCGGAGGTGACGAGGACGAGCCCCTGCTCGCCGAGGGTCACCACCACGGCCTCGATCGGCCACCGCTCGCGAATCTCGCGGGCGGCACGGATCGCGTCGTCAGGGTCGCGCAGGCTGCGGCCGACCACGGCTGCGGCCTCCATGCGGTTGGGGGTGATCACGGTCGCGCCGGCGTATTTCGTGAAGTCGGCATCCTTCGGATCGACGACGATCGGCAGCCCGCGGCGGGTCGCGCCCTCGATCACGGTCCGGCAGACGGCGGAGTCGCAGACCCCCTTGGCGTAGTCGGAGATGATCGCCAGTCGGGCGGTGCCGAGGATCTCGTCGATCCGGGCGATCATCCGGCGGCGGACATCGGCGTCGGTGAGCGGGGTCTCCTCGTCGAACCGGGCGATCTGCTGGTGGGCCGCGAGCAATCGATTCTTCGTGGTCGTCGTGACCGCCGGGCTGGCGACGAGGCCCTCACCCGGCGCGCCATCGGCTTCGAGGACTGCCCGGAGGCGGGCGGCGGCGGGATCGCTGCCGACGGCACCGACGAGCCGCGGACGGCATCCCATCGCCGCCACGTTCACGGCGACGTTGGCCGCGCCGCCCGGCCGGTCGAACGTGTTGCGCACATGCAGCACCGGGACCGGCGCCTCGGGCGAGATCCGGTCGCATTTCCCCTGGAAATAGCGGTCGAGCATCACGTCGCCGACCAGCAGGATCTCGGCCGACGAATCGGCTGGCGCGGTTCCCGACGCGTCGATCGGCTTCACGCTCACGGTCTCCTGGGGGCCCTGGCAGCGGTCGCCGCCGACCCGTTCACCGCTGGGGTGGTGCGGGGGAAAAGAGAGTACGGTCGACCAGGTCGCAGATCAGATGCCAGGCGAGCAACTGTGCCTCCTGGATCCGCGGCGTGTGCGTGGCCGGGACGAGCAGGCAGGCATCGCACAGTTCGGCGAGACGGTGGCCGCCGGCACCGGTCATTCCGATCGTCGTCGCCCCCGCAGCTCGGCCATCCGCCAGCGCCTTGAGCACGTTGGGGGAGCGGCCGCTGGTGCTGATCCCGATCACGCAGTCGCGCGGCGTGGCATGGGCCCGCACCTGGCGGGCGAAGATGTCAGCGTAGTCGTAGTCGTTGCCGATCGCGGTCAACAGCGGCCCGTTGCATGTCAGGGCAACCGCGGGCAGGGGGCGCCGTTCCATGAGAAAACGGCCGACGAATTCCGCCGCGACGTGCTCGGCGTCGGCAGCACTCCCGCCATTGCCGCACAGATAGAGCGTGCCGTGCGCGGAGAGCGAGGTAACGATACGGTCGGCGATCGCCTCGATGGCAGCCGTGTGGTCGGCCAGTGAACGGAGCGTGTCGGCCGCCTCGTTGATCTGGTGGAGAATGGATTCATTCATCGGCAGGGCCGTGGCAGACGTCGCCGGCGTCGCGCCGGAGTGCCGAGTGTACTCCGCCCGTCGCGGCCGGGCGAAGCGATTGACCGCGGCGTGGCCGTGGTGCCAGCTGCGTGGACCGGCCGAACCCCGCACGGCGTCGGCGACCGACGCCGGCGCTCATCCGGCTCGGGAAGGCGGAGGTCGACCAGCGAGGACATCGCCGATGACCGTGAGCACCTCCGCGGGTGAGTAGACGTCTGGATGGGAGGGCCGGCGACCGAGGACGATCGACGACGGGTAGCCCCATGTCGCGGCATGGTCGTCGGCCGACTCGTAGGCGGCAGGCAAGACGATCACCGCCGGGACGTTGCAGGCGCCGCCGACGTGCCACACCATGTTGGAGTTGCCGAAGACGAGATCGGCGGTCGCCGTGATCGCGAAGGTTTCACGAAGGCTGCAGCGGCCGGCAAGGTCGAGAACCGGCCCACCGCAGGCGACGATGGCGCGTGCCGCCTCGACGGTGTCGGCTCCGCCGACGACCGCCAGGGCAACATCCGGCCGTGTTGCCAGCCGACGGATCACCTCGACGAACGACTCCGTCGGCCAGCGCTTGTAGGGATAGCTGCCTGCGGGGGCGACGACGATCCGCCGCCGCGCCACGCTGCCGGTGGCGGGTACCTGACTCCACAATTCCTCGCCACGGCGGCGCTCATCGGCAGAGAGGAACACACGCGGTGCGCACGGAGGCAGCTCGTCGATTCCGGCGACACGGGCCATGTCGAGGATTCCGTCGATGACGTGAGCCGGAGTGAGCCGCGGGGCCGGGCGCCACCCCCATGGTCCGCCGATGATCCGCCCGACGCCCAAGCGCGCGAGGAACAGACCGTTGAGCCGGGAGCCGATCATGTCGAAGCCGATGTCGAAGCGGCGTGCCACCAGGTCATGCGCTGCCGGAGCGGTGAGCATGTAGCGCAGAGCCGCTGCCGTACCCCGGGTGCGGACAAAGGCGTTGTCCCAGGGGGGCTCGATCTCCACGACCTCGTCGACGTCGGGGTTGTGGGCCAGGGTGTCGCGATTCCATGGGCCACAGGCGACCGTGATCCGCGTCGGTGTGGCACGGCGCCTGAGGGCGGCGAGGAGCGCCGTCGTCATCAGCAGGTCGCCGATGTGGTTCGGTTGGAGCACCAGCGCCCTCTCCGGCGAAGCGCCACGAGCCCGGGGGCGTCCGCAGCTGATCGCGCGCAAGGCCGCGTGGATCGTCCGGTAAGGAAGCCCCGGCGCGCGCGGCGCGGTGCTGCGGGACACGGCCGATGGGGTGGAGACGGTCACGTCGCGCGGTGTGGCGCCGAGAACGGGCGAAGCTGCTCCGCGCCGTCCCCGACGGCGGTCCCGGGGTTGGGTGTTCCGCTCATTTCCCGCTGCCGACGCGCAACGTCCGCCAAGCCGCCAAGAAAGGAAAGGCGAAAACGTACGTGACTCGCCCCTGCTGCAACTGCCAGCCGAGCGACTTCCAGTACAGCGACAGGGCCATCCCCGGGCAGCCCCGCTGGAGATAGAACATGCTCGCTGCCCGCGCCGCCTGGGCGACATAGCGCCGGCGCGTGTCGCGATCAGCCGCCCCGCCGTAGCCCCCCGCGGCTTCGGTGCGGATCAGGTGACGGATCCCGTTGAATCGGTACGCACTGGTCGCCGAAATGCCACCTGAATGGGTGCGGTAGAGGCAGCACGGGGGTGACGACACCTCGACGAAACCCGGGAAGCCACCGATCCTCAGCCAGATGTCGACGTCCTCGCACGAGGCGGTCGTGAACCCGCCGACGGCCGTCAGCACGTCGCGCCGCATCGCCGTCGCGCTGGGAAGGTGCCACCCGAGAGGTGACCGGAAGAAACTCGCGTACGACGTGAACTTCAGCGGCGGCGGTGCCGTTGGCGGCGCCGACGGCGCTCCGGTGAATTGCTGCCACGGTCCGGAGACGATGCTCGGCGAGTCAGCGGCCTCGATGGCGGCCTTGTACGTCGACAGGGTCCATGTCGGCCAAAGGTCGTCGCTATCGAGAAATGCGACGTACCTGCCCGTGGCGTGCCGCAGCGCGAGATTGCGCGCCGCGCCAGGGCCTGCGTTGGGTTGCGTGTCGACGCGGATCCGGTCGCCGTACCGGGCGAGTACTTCGAGCGTCCCGTCGGTCGAGCCGTCGTCAGCGACGATGATTTCGCAGTCGGGGTAGTCCTGAGCGAGAACGGAGTCGATCGTCGCGGCGATGAACTCTCCGCGGTTGTAGCTGGGAATGACGACGGAGAAAAACGGCATGTCAGGCGTCGTGGACCACTCGGGCCGCAGGGGTGCCGACCTCGGCGGCACTGCCGCGTGGCATCGGGAGCGAGCGTAACTCGCGGGCCTTGAGGCGCGTCAGGTAGTCGTAGAACGCCATCAGCAGGCAGTAGTCGAAACCGGGCCGACCGTCGAGGAATCCCAACCTGACGACGTAAAGATAGAGGAAGCGTACGATCGGTCGACCGGGAATCCTGTCGGCGATTGCCTTCATTCGCTGCTGGCGCGACTCGCGGCCGGTAGTCAGCGCCGGGACCGGCAGCGCGGCGTGTGCGGTGCCGTGGACGAGCCGGCGGGCTTCGTCGGAGGAGTAGCGATTGTGTCGCGTCACCCAGTCGGTGACGCCGCGCGAAAAGTTGTGGTGGTCGTAGGGTTCGCGGAGAGTCCCCACGCCACGGCGGGCCTCGGCGAGGATCTGGCCATGCCCCACCTGGCCGAACCGGGCCTCACCGCGTTTCAGCAGCCGCGCTTGATAGTAGGGATACATACTCGCGTGGCGGATCCAGCGCCCCATGAAGAACAGCCGATTCGCCAGGAGGTAGGCACTGTGCTCGTCGCGGGTGGTCACCGCCTCCAACTCCGCGCGCAGGGCCGGGGTGAGGCATTCATCGGCGTCGAGGTGGAGGATCCAGTCACAGCGAAAGCCGACCGTATCGACCGCCCAGTTCCTCTGGCCCGCGAAGGAGTCGAACGGACGCTCGGCGATCCGCACCGGGTAGCGGCGGACGATGTCGAGCGTGCCGTCGGTGCTGCCCGAGTCGAGGACCACGACGTCGGCGTCGGGAGGGAGCGAGTCGAGGCAGCGGGCGACGTTGACCGCTTCGTTGTGGGTCAGGACGAGGATCGAGTAGGGCATGGTTGCGGCTACGGCGACGAGGTGGTGTGGCCGGCCACTTCATGGCAAATCGCCTCGACCCTCCGGGCCCAGACAGTGGCGGCGTAGCCGGGGGCCACCGCTGCCGCGCGCCGTCCCATCGCCGGCAGGTCGTCGGCACGATCGTGGATCCGGCGCAGCGCCCCCGCGAGGGCGCCTGGGTCGGCCGGGGGAACGAGCCAGCCGTTGGAGTGCGGATGGAGCAATTCGACACCGGCCCCGACGGCCGTGGAGCAGACCGCCGGCAGTCCGGAAGCGAGCGCTTCGGCGAGGACGACTCCCCAGGGCTCGTAGCGGCTCGGAAACACGAACGCCCCGTGATCGCGAAGGACGGCAGGTTGGTCCTCCGGCTGGACGAAGCCGAGGTCGGTCACGCCGTCGGCGGCGGCGACCCTCGGCCCCAGCGCACCGCGGCCGCAGCAGGTGAGTGACCAGGGGTCGGAGACGCTCCGGCGGTAGGCCGCGTAGCCTTCCAGCAGCACGTCTACCCCTTTGCTGACCACGTATCTGCCGACATAGAGAAACCGACGGGGCCAGCCACCCGGCATCTTGAGCCGTTCCTCGAGCAGACCGGCATGGAACAATCGCTCGTCGTAGGCATAGACCCCCTTGTGGATCCGTCCCTCGGGAACCCTGATCCGCCGCGCGTGTTCGGCTGCCCGCTCGCCGGCGACGAGCACGGCGGCCATCCGCCGGACGTAGCGGCACTTGAGCGGTATGGTGACCGTCTGCCTGGCTGTGCCGAGCCACGGGGTGTCCATCGACATGATGAACGGCACGTTCGCCAGACCACGGACGCTCGACAGCCGACGGTAGGCCGGAAACCCCCATCCGCAGACCAGTACGACGTCGGGGTGTCGCTCGCGAACCAGCCGTTCGACGATCCCGCCGTCGTCACGTTCACGGGGTGAGAGGAGGCGATGGGGGATGCCCGCGAGCATGCCGCTGTCGAATGCCGTGTCGGAGGAGGCATGCGCGTCGGCGTAGGCGATGACGTCGAGTTCGATTCCCGGCCGCTCGGCGAGGGCGCGCCAACAGGCCGCCATGTAGCCGGAGATGTTCGTCCAGCAGACGACGAGTTTCACGGAATGGCAACTACAGCGACGACGCGTTCCAAGCGTCGGTGAACCAAACCATCCAAAGGGGATTGTCCGCTGCGCCGAACGATCGAAAACACGGGATGATCGACCGGCCGGCGGTCGCCGGATCTTGCCGGGTCAGACTTTGTCATGAGTCAATGAGCAACTTGCTGGAATCCCGTTTGGGATCACCTTCATGAGCGACTGCTCAATCCTGTCCACCATGTGCTCGATGTCGTAGCTTTGGATGACTTGACATCGGGCGTTCGACCGAATCCGCTCGAATAGCTCATGATCCTCATGCAGGCGTCGCATCGCCGCAGTGCAGCCGTCCGATGATCCAGCTGGAAATACGACCACGTTTTCACAGTCCCGCGCGATCTCACCAGTACCACCCGTCAATGTGGTGATCACCGGTAGGCCGGCCGCCATCGCCTCCACCAAAGTGATCGAGAATGGCTCGTTCCAGGAGGACGGGAAGATCAACACGTCGTGGGCCGCATAAACCTCGGCAAGCTGTTGCCGAGGCAGTTGGCCGAGGAACCGTATTCGGTCGGCGACTCCCAATTGGTCGATCAGGCATACCATCCGCTCCTCGTACTCGGGAAACGTGTACGCGCCGGCGACAGTGAGCGTGGCACGCGGTTCCACATCCCGGGCGAAAGCCGCAAATGCCTCGAGGGCTGTGTGGAAGCCTTTGTGTTCCGCGATCTGACCGACGTACAGCAGTCGGCTCGGTCGCCAGGTCGGCGTCGCCGGAACTACGGAGAGCAAATCCACGCCCCAATGGATGACTTCGGCCTGGCGGCAATGTACCCCGGCTTCCGTGGCTTGGTTCCATAGGAATCGGCTACAAAAATGTACCAGTCGTAGACGTAACGGGCCGCGCGGAGAAACTCCTCCGATCCTGAGATAAGCCGCAGCGACGAGTCGTAGCAGCCTGAGACGCCACGACCCGCCGATCGACCGCAGCAGACCGATCACCGGGTCGGCTTCCACCTGCGAAAGCCATGAGTCTGACACGTAGTACACAACCGGAACTCCCGTCCTCTCCGCGCCCCAGCAGATGGCGGTGCCGGAATACCGTGGATTCCAGATGTAGATGAGGTCAGGATGAAAGTGCCCGAGGACTCGGTCCAACACCCGTTCGTTCGCGACCGCCTGCCGCACAGCACGGACGTACCCGCGGATCCCTCGAGGGCCACGAGGATCTGCACGCATCCACCGATACACATGACCCTCGACCACGGGACGATTCACGCCGTAGGTGCTGGTGAGTACCCGTACCTCGTGTCCTCGTTTCTGCAGGCGATCGACCACGTCCCGACAACCGAGTTCATAACCACCGATGAAGTGAGGCGGGTAGAAGTTGGAGACGGCGAGTATCTTCACGGCCGAATTGCCCGCCGCGTGAGGCACTGAACCGCCTTGAAAACGCGCTCGGGGGTCGATGCGGCCATGTACTGGACTGCATTCGGGCAACCGCTCCGCCCGTGTCTCGGACCGGTTGGATGGTGGTGACACCCCTCGCATTCCAGTCCCGAGAAGACCGTGACAGCGTGCGACGACGGGTGTGTGAAGCAGCCCCCACCCGCCGGGCCAAACAGCCCGAGCGTTGGGACCTCCGCGAGCAGCACATCGTCGAGCATGAGCATCGTGAATGGCTCGCCCGTCGGGTTGAAGTGGTCGCTTGGATCGCCCGCGCAGTCGACGAAGGTCGGTTCGCGGTGAAAGCGATGGAAGGTCGCGGCGAGCGCTCGGGCGCCGGCCCAGTGGCTCCACGTGATGGCGGTGGCGAAAGCACAACTCATGGCAGGGCATCCGCCCGGTGCGGGCCGGGGGACGCTTGAGCTGCGATGTCCACGTAGCCGCGGAGACAACGGTCTGCCACCGAAGTCCACGTGAACCGTTCGCGCACGTCGGCTCGACCGGCCTCTCCCATCCGCCGAGACAGGGCCGGGTCGGCAGCGATGCTCTCGAGGCGCTTTCGCAGCCCCGCGGCGTCACCGGGTGGCACGACGAACCCTGTGACGCCGTCGCGCACGATCTCGGGCATGCCACCCACGTCGGAGCAGATAACCGGCGTGCTCGAGGCCATGGCTTCGAGGAGCACGAGTCCAAGGAGTTCCGGCAAGCGGTGGTACCCTCCGAAGCAATCGCGATGGACCGACGGAAGCACGAGGACGCTGGCCCGTGCGAGGGCGGCACGCAGGTCAGCATCGGACGAGTCAGTGTGGAACGAGACGGCCTTCCCGGCGGATCGGCTCCGCAGCAAGTCGAGATAGGCGGGGTGGTACGGCCGCCCGTGAATCTCGAGCGGTAGGCCCGCCGGCATGGCATCGACGAGCACGTCGATACCCTTGTGGGGCGTGATGCGACCGACGAAGAGCACGCGAGGCTCGCGTACGTCCTTGGCCACCGTCAGGTAGACATCGTCGACGCCGCCGTAGATAACCCGGTGAGGGATGCCCGGTGGCAGGTTGCGGCGGCTGAATTCCGACATCACGAGCAGCCCCGAGATGTCGCCCAGGCTGTCGGCCACCATGCTGGCCGCACGGCCGTCGGCGCCGCCATGATCGGTGACGAAGACGTGTGCGCCGCCGGCGCGGCCGATACGGGCCGCCATCGCCGTGAGCATGAACGAGAGTTGGTGACAGTGGACGACATCGAATCCGCGGATCGCGTCCGCGGCCGCCAGGACATCCGTCTCGAACGTCGCCCAGACGCTCGGCAGAGGAAAAAGTTCCAGCGTCACACCGTCTACGACCCGCCTTATCCGCTCGGGCCCGAAGGACACGAGCGTCACATCCGCCGCCGAGGCCATGACGCGGGCGAGCGACGAGGGCACGCGTTCTCCACCGCCGATGTAACTCTCGGCGGCGAAGTAACAAGGGCTGACGTGGCAGACCCGAAGCCGACGGTCCTGCGGCAGCGATCGCAGCGGCGGACGGCCCTCGTGTCGGCGACGAAACGCGCGGAAGGCCGCATGCACGCGGCGGTCATGCCACCAACGCCTCGTCCACTGGACCAGCGCGGTCACGGCCTCGGCACCGCCGGCGATTCTGCCGACTCGGTCCGCAGGCAGCCAGGGTGACGGGCCCCCTTCGTCGTGTCACGGATCGCCACGCGCATGGTTCGCGACCTGGCTGGACCGTCGTGGTGGCAGCGGAAGCGGAGTGATGCCCAGCGCAGGAGCGTCATCCGGGGAGCCTCGAGGCGACCGGCATGATCATCAGTGATGTCGAGCGTGACAACAAGGTCGACGCTGACGTCCTTACCGAGATCCTGTGGGGGAGCATTCCGGTCTAGAAGTCTGCCGTGATTGTCAACGGGAATTGGGAGCTCGAGAACGAGCTGAACTGGCGGTTGATTGTCACGATTCGACAGGACGAGTGCCCCATCCGAACAGCCACCGCCAACATCAACTCCAGCGTCCTTCGCGGGATCGCGCTGACGCCGCTCACGAAGGTGGAACCGATCCGGCGCAGCGCCAGATTACATGGGAAGACCTGCCGACTGTTCGCCAAGTGATCCGCCGCTGGATGCGGCGGCAGTCAGCCCGGAAGGTCTCTGGGGGGTCTGAAGCGGGACGAGGTCATGAACGACTTTTGCCATGGCCGGCTACCGGACCCAAAATGCTCCGCGTGAGGTTGACCGCCTTTTGAACCTGACGCGCTGTCCACGCGGCCGTTCGGCCGACAAGTCGACCGTCCGCGCCCCGAAACTGGTCGAGGCTGGCCATCAGGTCAGCCACGCGGGCATCGGTTGCCCCGTCGAGACGGGTCGCCGGGTAGCTCAACGCCGGGATCAACTCGGAGCTTTCATCCCGCACGTAGAAGCGATTCACACCGTCGAACAAAGTGTGTCTGTATCCAGCGGCGAGCACCAAGTCCTCCCACCCGGCGTGAGACGGGATGGCGGTACCTGGCTCGGTCGCCTCGATCACCAAAACCAGCGGCCGCCAACGTCGAAAATCGGCCCCCAGCAGCACCTCCCGTTCGTGCCCCTCGACGTCGATTGACAGGAAGTCGATCGATCGATCGCCCACATGTTCCTCGCATAAATCGGCCAGCGTACGGCGCAGTACGACGTGTTCGGTGACGGTTCTGCCCTTCCGCCGGTGTCGCTCGGCAATCTCGGCCGACAGTGTCGACTCTCCGACCGATTCGGCCACTTCGAAAAACCGCAATTCGCCAGGCTGATCCGAAACCGCGGCATTCACTACGCGGTCCCGAGGCCGTTGGGTGGCGAACAACGCGACAAGCCCAGGATTCGGCTCGACCACTAGCCCATTCCAACCGCTGCGATAAAAGTGGTAGGTGTTGGTGTCGAAGGTGGGCAATGCGCCGCCAACGTCGATATAAAAGCCACTCGGCCGAAGGCCGAAGGCCCTGGCGAGGACTACGTCTTCACGATTCGTGGCGTATGAGATCATTGAGGGTCCCTCGGCGGAATCCGAAAGACGAGGTTGGTGTGCTGCTCGGGCTCCTTGCGTTCCATTTCGTCTAGCAAGACATACAACTGGGCCCATTCCACGCGTTCGAAACCATGTCGATCCTTCGCGACAAGTACCTCATAGCCCAGTTCACGAAAACGGTCGAGATAACACTTCGGCTCGTCACCAGCCCTGCGGAGGCCGGCGGGCCAGTATTCCGTCAGGATGGTAAGTGGACGCCACTCGTCAAGTTTTTGCCCCAAACCAGCGAAGACTTTCGCCTCGTAGCCCTGCACGTCGATTTTGATGACGTCTGGTGGCGGCAAGTCATGGTCTCGAATCAACTCATCCAAGCGGGACACCGGGACGTCGACCGACACACGGTCGTGTGTTCCTTGGTCGTACAGCCGGTGGTCGCCATAGTTATCGGCGCAGAGGAAAAGTTGAGCCGATCCGCTGCGATCGCCGAGTGCAGTAGTAAAAACAGTCACATTAGGAAGGCTGTTCCGATCTACGTTGTACTTCAAGGTCCGGACGTTGCTTGGGTCGGGCTCGAACGCGTAGACCCGTCCAGTTGGGCCAACGTAACGAGCGGCCATCGTGGTGATGTATCCGATGTTCGCGCCGATGTCATAAATCGTACGGCCGGTCTTGAATTCACTCCGTAGAAAGTTCGTCTCCTCGGGCTCGCGCGTTCGGTGAATGAATAACTCCCGGGCGACGTAACGGTCGCGAAGATCCAGTCTCAGGATTCCGTGCTCAAGCGGTACCTCAACCAGCGTGTTTCCGCTACGGAGCATTCGCTCAACAGCATTCCGCCGCCGCGTTTCAATTGAGAAAAAGCTGCTCACCGTCCGCCTCACGCGGGCGGGGAGAATCAACTTGGCGATTTGTCTGAAGGACTTCATTCCAAGATCTTGGGTGTTTTCTGGAGCGACATCGAGGGCGACATGTGATGACTACAGACATCGGCATCGCAAGGGACGAAGTGATCAGACTTCTGGTCTTTGTGCCGTTCTGGTGGTACGGTGTGGTCCAGTCTTTCGGCTAGTGAGCGACGCGGTTGTTCGGGTGGAGGTCGGTATTGGAGCGTGTCAACCGCAGTGCCTCCTGGCGTCTTGGTCCCAGGGGAGCAGCAGCCTCAGGTGGTATTCGTGAGCTATGCTCAGGACACAAGGTTCTGGAGGGGTCAGCCGAGGAGCACACGGAGCGGATTTCGGAAGGCCGGTGACACCGCGTTTCCGGGTGATGCGGGTGTCACTGCATCTTGTTTTCAGTTGAGGTGACGTGTTTGCTCAATGCACGATCCTTCACGCGAAGGTGGGTGCGGAAGTGAGTTTTGTCCGGCAACTCGCTCAGGTAACTCCTAAGGCGTTGCGGCGTTATGCCGTTCGGCCACCCGAGTCTGGCTTTCCGTCCAACTCAGTAGCGGGCTTATCGATCCCAGCCGACCGTCGAGTTGCCGAAGGGAGCCAGTCAGGTCTACTTCAAAGCTGAGCACCCTCTCGATCAAGTCGTGGGACACCTCGACTGGACGGTTCGCTGCCACGAGCAGGTGGTATCTGCCGGCAGTCAGAAGATTCGGGGGGAGTTGCGTTGTGGCTCGATACCAACCCGGTTTCCTCTCGCGACAGACTTCGTGTCGGACGTCCCCGTCAGCGGTTGTGAAAACCGTCTCCCCGTCCTGTTGGTTGAGTCGGAACGCGATCTGACAGGCCGTTGGTCGCCGGACATGATATTCGATCTCGATAGTCATTGGATCGCTCGCCGGAATCGGCGCCGACGCAGGGCGGCCGTTGTGAAGTAAGCGAACGGCCAATAGGCGAACTGCTTGGTGGGGGTCGTCTGCGCGCTCGTCAACCCACTCGCCCTGAAAGTCTTCAGGGTTCGTCAGATAGTTCTGCACGGCCTCGATGACATCGCCATCGTGGATCACACTACCGTCTTTCAGCAGCACCGCTCGTTGACACAGTGACTTCACGACGGGCATGTTGTGGCTGACGAACAGTACTGTGCGGCCTCCTTTCGCCGCTTCGTTCATCTTCCCCAGGCACTTCTTCTGGAAGGCTGCATCGCCGACGGCTAACACCTCGTCTACCACCAGGATCTCCGGCTCCAGGTGCGCCGCCACCGCGAATGCCAGGCGAACGTACATCCCCGAGCTGTATCGCTTGACCGGGGTATCGAGGAACTTCTCCACCTCGGCGAAACCCACGATCTCGTCGAACTTGCGAGCGATCTCGCGTCGGGTCATTCCCAGGATCGATCCGTTCAGGTAGACGTTCTCCCGCCCGGTCAATTCAGGGTGGAACCCGGTACCCACCTCCAGCAGGCTCGCCACGCGGCCATTGAGGGTTACTCGACCGACGGTCGGTTCGGTGATCCGGGAGAGGACCTTGAGGAGCGTGCTCTTTCCCGCACCGTTGCGCCCGATGATGCCGATGACCTCGCCTTCCTTCACGTCAAAACTGACGTCCTTCAGCGCCCAGAATTCCTCGGTGCTGCTGCCGTCGCCCGCGTTGTCCCGGTTGAGCAGCCGGAAGCCAGACTTCAGCCCACCGGCTAACACGTCCCGCAGCGTACGGTATCGCTCAGTCGCCTGGCGGTGCTTGAGCAGGTACTTCTTGCCCAGGTTCTCGACGCGGATGATCGGTTCGGGCATTTCAGATCACGTCGGCAAAGTTCTTCTCGGTGCGGCGGAAGTACTGCACGCCAGCGTACAAGGCGGCCAGCGTCACGGCCACGCTCACCAGCCAAGCCCCGCCGGCGAACGGGTTGCCGACACCGAGCAGGCTCCACCGCATGCCGTCGATCGCCAGCACCATCGGGTTGAGGTGGTATGCCAGTTGGTACTCGGCGGGCACCCTCGAGGTGGGGTATCCGATCGGCGAGATGTATACCCCGAACTGAAGGACGAACGGGATGACGTACCGCACATCGCGGTACTTGACGTTGAGCGAAGAGAGGACCAAACCGAGACCGATGGCTGCCGCCAGGGCGAGCAGAAGGAAGATCGGGGCGAAGATCACCCGCCACTGGGGGACGACCCCGCCAATCGCCATCATCACCGCCAGGATCGGCACCATGACCGCGAGATCGACGAGCGGGACACCAATTGTGCTCAGGGGTACGAGCATCCGCGGGAAGTAGACCTTGGACACAAGGTTGGCGTTGGCCACCAGGCTGTTCGACGATTCGCCCAACACCGAGGCGAAGAGTTGCCAGGCCGTCATACCGACAAGTACGTACAAGGGGTACCAAATGCCCCCGTCGGCGTTGAGCTTCGCCACCCGGCTGAACACCATGGTGAGAATGACGACGGTAACAAGCGGGCGGACGACCGCCCATGCCGCCCCGATGACGGTCTGCTTGTAGTGGACGGACACGTCCCGCCTGACGAGCTGAAACAGCAGCTCGCGGAACGTCCACAGGTCCTTCCAGTACTGTCGGTCGGCCCTGCCCGATTCAAGGATCAGCTGGTTGCGAGATTCCGACGAAATGAAACAACTCCTCTCGCTTGGCGGCGTGTTCGGATCCTCGGCACAACGAATGAATTCCGATCGGTTTCCAACAGCAGGGTATCAACCCAGGAACTGAATAGTCTTCGCCGTGATGAGTGGTTCAACGGGAACTTCACGGTTTGACCGTGGCAGCGCCACAGGTCACGCCAGTCGTTGGCTACGGTAAGCCCGCCTCGATCACCAGTTCGGCGGCCGGCACTCTGGATGCCGGATCGCGGCTGTCGTCGTCGATGGCCGCCATCAGATCGCGTCAGCGAGGCGGGGGGCGGGCACGAGCCTGCCCGACTCGATCCGGTAGACGATGTCGCACTCGGCGACAGTCGAGAGGCGGTGGGCGACGATGAGGAGCGTCTTCACGCCATGGAGTGCATTGACGGCCGCCATCACCTCGGACTCGGTTGCGGTGTCAAGCGAACTGGTCGCCTCGTCGAGGACGAGGACCTCTGGATCTCGGTACAGCGCCCGGGCGATCCCAATCCGCTGGCGCTGGCCGCCGGAGAGGCGCACGCCGCGCTCGCCGACGGTGGTCTCCAGACCCTGCGGTAGGCCGGCAACGAAGTCGTCGAGTCGGGCAGCGCGGAGGGCTCGGGCGATGGCCGCATCGTCGATCGAGCCGTCGGAAACGCCGAATGCGACGTTGCGGCGGATCGTGTCGTCGGCGAGATGGATCGCCTGCGGGACATAGCCCACCAAGCGCTGCCAGCCGGGGAGGTTGCTGGCGATGTCGACGCCATCCACCGTGATCCGGCCGGCCGACGGGCGGAGGAGCCCGAGGATCACGTCCACCAGCGTGCTCTTACCGGCCCCACTTTCGCCGGCGAGCCCGACGGCGCTGCCGTGCGGGATCGAAAGGTCGATCCGGTCGAGGGCGTCGCCGGTCGTGTCGGGATAGCGGAACGACACCCCGTCGAGGTGAATCGCATCGCGGAAAATGAACGGCCGAGCAGGCTCTCTCGCGGTCGCCGTCGGCTCGTCGCCCAATTCGCGGCGCAGGGCGGCGATCGTCGGCGTCAGGAAGGAGACGGTCTGGATCCCGATCGCGATCCGGTTCACGCTCGGTAGCGTGCGGAACGCCGCCGCGGCGAACAGCCCCAGGGCCGGCAGCATCGCCTCGGCCGACTTGCCCTGGGCGGCGAGGACCGCCGTCAACATCGCGAGAGCCACGACCGCCGCCAGTTCGTACCACAGCCGCGGCACTTGGACGAGAAACGCCTGATCGCGCCGCGCGCCGGCCAATCCGCCGGCGGCCTGGGCGTAGGTCGCCTCGAGCGCCGGCGCACAGCGGAGCAGCAGGATCTCCTTCACTCCGGCACTGGCCTGCTGCAACTGACGAACGCCGGCCGACGTGAACGCCTGGGCGCGGTCGCCGGCATCAAACAGCCGCTGGCGCGTGAGGCGGACGAGGACCCAGGTGCAGGCTGCCGTGAGCAGGCCGACCGCGACAGTGCCGATCGGCTCGAACCACACGAGCAGCCCGACCACCCCGGCGAGCACGAGCAACTCGGCGACCGCCGACAGCAGCGCCGTCGAGGCGGTGGCGAGCTTGTCCATCTCGACGATGCTGCGCACCAGATCGGCGGAGTTGGCGGCGAGATGGCGAGTCCATGGACGCGCCAGGTGCGCGGCGAACAGCCGTCGCGACAGCCCCTCCTGGACGTCGGCGACGAATGCCGTCTGCACCCGCGCGACCCAAAGGAGGTAGCCGGTGCGGAGCAGCCAGAAGACGACGACGGCGCCGATCCCCCAGCCGACGAGCACCGCCGGCGCGGGTGTGCCCACGAGCCTCGAAAGCGGTTCGAACCACCGCGCGAGTGCCGGCGGAGCGCCGGCCCCGAGGCCGGTCGCGACGACGGCAAGAACGGGAACGACGATCCCGACGCCGACCATCTCGAGGACCATCGCCACCACCAGGCAGCAGCCGAGCCACGCGGCGCGGCGGCGCTGCCCCGCCGTGAGGAGGTGCCACAGACCGGCCATGCCTGTCACGGCGCCGTGGCTCCGTGGGAGCCGCCATCGGCGACGAGGGGCGTGAGCCTTCCCGGCACCCCGACGACGAGCCGGTCGGCGGGAACGTCGGCTAGCGCCGCCGAATTGGCCGCCACCTTGCTGCGATCGCCGACGCGCCGCCCCGGCCCAACCGATGCGGACAGGCCGAGGAACACGTCGTTTCCGAGAAGCGAGTGGCCACCGAGGGCTGCATTCGGGGAAAGCACGCAGTAGTCGCCGGTCGCTGAATCGTGGCCCAGAGACGCATGGTAATTGACCAGCGTGCCCCGGCCGGTCACGACGCGGTCGCTGACCACCGCCAGTGGGCAGACGATCGTGCCGGTCCCGAGGCGGGCCGACCTGGCGACCAGCGCGGAAGGATGGACGAACGTCACGAACCGCCCACCACGCGATTCGAGATCGGCGGCGACGCGCCGGCGTACCCCCGGGATCCCGATCGCCAAGACCAGACCGTCGCCGGCCTGCGGGCGGTAGTGAGCCGGGTCACCGAGAAGCGGCGGAGCGTCGTGTCCAAGCACGCAGTGGGGGTCGCGGTCAATGAAACCGGCGACGGGCGATGCCGTCCCGGCGACACCGGAGCACAACCACTGCCACATCTCGCGCCCGAATCCACCCGCACCGACGATGATGAGTCGATCACAGTCCAAGTTGAGCGGCACGTTACGCGACCGACGCCATTCGCCTGCTGGTCGGGCTCGGCGCGCACTCCGTTCCCGTGGGTGGCACCCGAGTCGCGCACCACTCTGGGAAAAGACGACCGTGCATCGAACCGCGGGCACATCACCTTTTTTCGAGTATAGCGGTCCAAATTCCGCTTTCACGGGCTCCGTGGCAAACGGGGGGGCGAGTCAGAAAACGATCGCCGCGCCCGCCGTCGAGAGGGGGATGCAGCCCGGCGACCGACGCGACGAAAACCCTGGATGGATGTGTCCACTGGCAGCTCGGCTCGGCCGCCGGATGCGGCCGACGGCGACCCGGGAAACCCTTGGCGTGTCCCGCGGTCGCCTGAGTGGACAAAGGCCAGGGAGGGCTTTGTCCACGGACATCTAGAACCCGCCGCCACCGTCGACGGTGATCGTCTGGCCGGTGATGAAGGCGCTGCGGCGACTGGTGAGGAAATCGATCGCCCCAACGACGTCTGCGGGCATCCCGAGCCTGCCCAGCGGCGTGCGGCGCACGAGGCGCGCGCGGTCGCCGGCCGGGAGGCTCGCCGACAGGTCGGTCTCGAGGAAACCCGGGGCGACACAGTTGACGCGGATGCCGCGGCTGCCGACCTCGCGGGCGAGGCTGCGAGCGAAGGACTCGAGGGCACCTTTCGTGGCGGCATAGACCGACAGCCCCGGGCTGCCGCGCGCCGCCACGCTGCTCGACACCATGACCGCCGATCCGGTCCCGTCCGGCGTCGGGGGACGCGGTTGCACGAGCCACTGCCGCACGCACTCGCGCACCAGGACGATCGACCCCTGGATGTTGACGGCCAGGAGCTCCGCGATCAACGCGTCGGCCGTCGTGGCCAGCACCCCTTCGGCGGCGATCGCGGCGTTGGCGACGCAGGAGTCGATTCTCCCGAAGCGCGCGATCGTCGCGCCGACGAACGATGCGACCGCGACCGGGTCGGCGGCGTCGAGGGTCGTGGCGAATAATTCCCCGGGGTGTCGCGCCGTGAGGTCGTCAAGACGCCCGGACCGCCCGCGCGAGAACGTGGCAACGCGGTCGCCGCGCTCGAGAAGGCGCTCGACGACCGCGAGGCCGAGGCCGCGCGAGCCCCCCGACACGATCGCCACCGGCGTGGCATCGTCGACGCGACTCTGTGGGATGGGGACGGTCGCCACGCTCGGGCCTCAGATCCGCCCGACGGGGCGCCTGGGGACCTTCCCGGCCGGCGTGGTCGCGATCCGTTTGACGATGTCGAGCACGCGTGGCACCGCCGCCGGCTCGCAGGCCGACCGGCAGGCGGCCAGCGCCGCGGCCCGGACCTGTTCCGGCGTGGCACCGGCGGGGAGCGGATCGGCCAGCACCATCTCGGCGGCCACCAGCTCACCGGTGATGGCGCTCGGCATTCCCCACACCCGCGCGTCGGCGATACCGGGCACCGCCCGGAGCACATCCTCGACGCGCCGCGGCAGCACCTTCGCACCGCCGACGACGATCACGTCGCTGCGGCGACCGGTGAATTCGTAGCGCTCTCCTCGCCTTTCCACGAGGTCGCCGGTTGCGACCTGCGCCGTATCGCGCGACAGTTGCACGAGCAATTCCCCATCGCGCCGAACCGCGAGGCGGACGCCGCCGGGCAGTGTCTTCCCGATCCAATCGGCCGGGAAGCCGGCGAGACCGTCGGCGACACGGAACACCTCGCCGAGCTCGGTCGTGGCGTAGACCTGCGAGATCCGCGCCGCCGGGAACGACGCCCGGATCAGCTCGAGGAGGGCGCCGTCGGCCGCCTCGCCGCCGAGCGTGATCCGTTCGGGGCGGGTCCCACGCAACAGCGCGCGGTCGGCAGCGGTGACGAGCCGACGCAGCAGCGTGGGCGTGCCCGGCAGGACAGCCACCCGTTCCTCGCCGAGCGCCCGGGCGACCTGGTCGGGGTCGCGCGAGGCAGGGGTCACGACCGTTCCCCCGGTGAGCAACGCCTGCAGCCAGACCTGGATGCCGGCCCACCGCGTCGCATCGTAGACCAGCAGCCAGGCCAGCGCGTGCCATTGCCCCGCCAGGCGGGCCGCGGAGAGGAGCGACTCCCAGGAGTGCTCGACGAGCTTGGGCGGACCGCTCGTGCCGCTTGTGGCGACGACGACCGGCGCCGGCAGCGAGCGGTATTCACCATGCCGCCCCTCCGCCGCGGTGACCGCGAGCGAGTCGTCGACAACCACCCAATCCGACAGCGTCCCCGTCAGGTCACGCGAATCGTCGCCGAGCAGCGCCAGCGGCACGTGGAGGCGGCCGCAGGCGGCGGCGATCACCGCCAGCGTGTCGATCCTGCGCGAGCGCGCGATGACGCCGATCGGGCGCGCGGTCTCGAGCAGTTTCGAGAAGGCCACCAGGCGGGCGGCGAGCTGCCGGTAGTCTTCCGTCGCGCGCTTGTCGGTCCCGGCGGCGGAAACGACCGCGACACGGTCGGGATGTGCCGCGCCGATCATGGTGATCGCAGTCGCCAACCGGTCGGCGGGGGGCGTGTCGGCGATGGCGGCGAGTGCCGGGGAATCGTTGGCGGTGGTGTGCATGGGCTGTCACGCATCCTGACGGACGGAAGGCTCGAGGGCGGCGGTGTAGATGGCGATCAGGTCGCCGACGGCCCGCACCGGACCTCCGGACGACCCGGTCCGGAACGGATCGACCCCGAGCGCACGTTCCAGCAGCACCACCGCCTGGGCGACATCGAGGGAATCGAGCCCCAGGTCGGCCCCGAGGAGCATCGGCGGGGCGATCTCCCGATCGGCTCGCCCGGTGTCGATCAACACGGTGCGAAGGGCCGAGACGACCGCGGTGGCGGGATCGGCGTTCACGGGAAAAACTCCGGCATCGACGCGTGCCCTTCGGCCGCGACACCCTTTCCGGTCAGCGCCTGGCGGATCACCTGGGCCACTGTCAGCACGACGATCCAGCCATCGACCAGCGGAGCGTACCAGCGCGACGACATTTCGACGTACTGTGCGTCGAGTTCGAGGCGTCCGGGCCAATCGACCTGGTTGCGACCGTGAACCTGGGCCCAGCCGGTGAGCCCGGGTCGAACCAGAAGGCGCGTGGCCTGACGCGGGCTGTATCGAGGAAGATACCTCATCGGGAGGGGTCGGGGGCCGACCAGGCTGAGGTCGCCGGTGATCACCGCGGCAAGTTGTGGCAGTTCGTCGAGGCTCGTGCGGCGGAGGAGCTTTCCGAACCGGCCCAGCCGCGCCTCGTCGGGAAGCAAGGCGCCGTCGGCGTCGCGGTCGTCGGTCATCGAGCGGAACTTGACGATCGTGATCGGCCGGCCGCCGCGGCCGGCACGCTGCTCGCGGTGGAACACCGGGAAGCCGAGGACCGTCACGACCGCCGCGGCGACCGCTGCCGCCGCCGGAGCGCACACAACCAGCAACACCACCGCGCCGACGATGTCGAGCCCACGCTTGAGGACACTGGAGTACACGCTTCGTCGCGGGCTGCCCGCGCCAGGGGGCCGGTGGCGATCCGCAGCCTGGCCGCACCACGGCCGGGAAGCCATCGCCTCTGCATGGCTACTCCTTCGGATTGTGGAGCGCCGCTCCGGTCGGTGCCAGCTTTCGCCGGGCGCAGTGCCATTCGACGCCGGCGGTCAGCAGGCAGGCGAGCACCGCCGGGGCCAGAGCCATCGCGGACCGGATCTCGACGGGAACCCGGTCGTCGATGGTGGCGACCCCCGCCAGGCCTCCGAGCAACGCCAGCACGGCGTAGAGGAGCGACGTCGCGGCGTGGCTCCAGCCGCTGCGCACCAGCCGATGGAAGAGGAACTCGCGGTGGGGCACGAGGGGATTGTGTCCGCCGGCGATCCGCCGCAGGACCGACAGGAAAGGATCGAAGATGTACGGCCAGAGTGCCATCGCCACGGGCAGAAGGACCGCGTCGCGGTAGCGCTCCGGGAACAGCAGCGGAACCGCGGCGAAGAGGATGCCGAGGAAGGCGCTGCCGACATCACCCATGAAGATTCGCGCGGGCTGCCAGTTGAATACGAGAAAACCGCCGGCTGCCGCCGCGACGCAGGCCCCGAGGACGATGAACGGCGGCGTCCAGAGCAGCAAGCCGATGAACCCGACCAGACATCCGCCGACCACCGCCCCGGTCGCGGCCATGCCGTCGATACCATCCATGAAATTGAAGGCGTTGGTCAGCCCGACGATCCACAGGATCGTCACCACCCATGACCACGCACCGAGGGGGACGGTGAACACCCCTGGGAGGGAGACCCTCGAGAACGATCCGAGCACCAGCCCGATCACCACCGCCATCGCCACCTGCAGCGCGAGGCGGAGCTTGGCGTTGAGAGGGTGGACGTCGTCGACGATCCCGATGACCCCGATGGCGACACTCGGGAGCAGCACGCCGACGAGCAGGGGGACGGCCATTCCTGGCCAACGCATCGCGATCGCGGCGATCGACACGATCACCGTGAACATGATCGCCACACCGCCGCCACGGGCGGTGGGGAGCGAGTGGGCACTCCGACGGTTGGGGAGATCGACGAGCCGGAGGCGCGTGGCGAGGAGGATGATGATGTCGGTGATCACCCCGCTGACCACGAACAGCAGCATCACGAGCCCGGGCCAGATCACCGGCTCCAATTCATGGAGCGGGGGGAAGTGATCGACGGTCATGGTCGATGTCTGCATCATGGCGATCATGGCCCCGACCCGGTACCGGAGACCAGTCCCGCCGCGCTACGGGTGATCACCGCAGCCACCTCGGCGGCGAGCGCCTCGGTCATCTGGCCCCCCATCGGCAGCGAGAGACTTGCAGCGGCGAGCCGCCCGGTGACGGTCATGCTGCCGGCCACCCGGTGGTGGCGGAAGGCCGGCATGGCATGGCATGGGGGATCGTAGTACGTACGCGAATCGATGCCGGCACCCGCCAACGCCCGCCGCACGCCGTCGCGGTCGGTGCCGAACAGGTCGGGATCGACGAGCACCGAGTAATCCTTCCAACTGCTGTCCGCGCAGGGATCGATGTCCTGGAGAGTGAGACCCGGCACCCCACCCAGGCCACGGGTGTACGCTGCGGCGATCGCGGCGCGCCGGGCGGCAACCTCGGGGAGCCGCGACAGCGAGGCGCGCCCCAACGCCGCGGCGGGTTCCGGCATGCGGCCGTTGAGTCCGGGAACGTGGCAATCGTAGGTCCCGTCGTTGCCGTACTCGCGCAGGTCCCGTAGCGCGGCGGCCAGTGCCGGGCTCGACGTGGCCACCAGGCCGCCTTCGCCGGCACAGACGAGTTTCGTCGGCGACAGACTGAACACCTGGGCGAATCCCTCGGCTCCCACCTGCTTCCCGCGCCGCCGGCTACCCAGGCCATGGGCGGCATCGACGAGCAGCGGAACACCGGCGTCGTCGCAGATCGCCTCGAGACTGTCGGTGTCACACGGGCAGCCGAACGTGTGGCAGCCGAGCACCGCCAGCGTGCGCGGGCCGAGCGCGGCGGCGACGGCGCGGGGGTCGATCGTCCAGGATGCCGGATCGACGTCGACGAAGACCGGCTCGAGGCCGGCCCAGACGACGGCTGCCGGGGCTGCCAGGAAGATGAAACTCGGCAGGATCACCTCGACGCGTCCGGCGGGATCGGGGCTGCCGCGTCCTGCCCGCAGGGCGCGCATCACCAGCGCCAGGCCCACCGAGCAACTCGACACCGCGACGACGTGCTCGCTCCCGAGCACCCGGGCCGCCTCGGCCTCGAACGCGGTCAACTCGCTGCCCTTGGTGAGCAGCCCCGAGGCGTGGATCCGTCGATATGCGGGTTCGACGGCTTCGAACGGCGGTAGGTCGGGGCGGACGAACGGCACCCGCCACTGGATCGCTGCCCGCGGCGGGTCGCTCATGCGCCACCTCGTGCCCGCTGCGGCAGCTTCGCATCGACGGCCGAAGCGGCCAATTCCTCGCGTCCCGACGTTCCCCCCGAGACGGGCACCGGGTCGACCGCCCGGTCTGAAGCGCCGCAGTCGGCCGCAGCGATCCGCATCAGCGTCTCCCGGGCCGCGGCCGGGCCGCGACCGGCAGCCTCGCGCAGTTGATCGAGCCAGCCACGGACCTCTGCGAGCGACCGCTCAGGACGCATCGCGCAGGTGACCCGCTCGTCGGTGGTCGGCGTCCGTACCTCGTCGGCGAAGAACAGTTCCTCGTCGAGCTTCTCTCCGGGGCGCAACTCGCTGAACTCGATCCTCACGTCGTCGCGGTGCATCCCCATCGCGAAGGCGACGGCGTGAACCAGCTCGACGATCGGCACCGCCTCCCCCATGTCGAGGACGAACAGTCCACCGGAGTCGCCCGTCGCCGCGGCGAGGATCACCAGCCGTGCTGCCTCCTCGATGGTCATGAAGTAGCGGCGCACGTCGGGGTGCGTGACGGTGACCGGAAGCCGCTGGCGGAGCCGCTCGGCGAAGATCGGCACGGCGCTGCCGCTCGACCCGATGACGTTGCCGAACCTCACCACCACGAAACGCCGTCCGGAGGCGGGGCCGAGCGCCTGGAGAAACCGCTCGGCGACGAGCTTCGAGGCTCCCATCACGCTCGACGGATACACGGCCTTGTCGGTCGACAGCGCGACGAACGTCTCGACGCCGGCCGCCACGCAGGCTTCCGCGAGGCTGGCGGTGCCGAGCGCGTTGTTCTCGATCGCTTCGATCGGATGTGATTCCATCAGGGGGAGATGCTTGTAGGCCGCCGCGTGGATGACGATCTCGGGCCGCTGGTCACGGAGCACGCCGTCGACCCGGGCCGACGACGTGATGTCGACGAGGAGCGGCAGGACGAGGGTGTCGCCGGCGCTCGGGGCGAGTTGACGGTGGATCTCGAACAGGGCCGCTTCCGACCGCTCGACGAGGACGAGCGTCCGTGGGCCGTGGCCGATCAGCTGTCGGCAGATCTCGCTGCCGATCGACCCACCGGCACCGGTGACGAGAACGCGCCGACCGCGGAGAAACGGCCCGATCAAATCGCCATGGTCCTGGATCCTGGTCACCGGCCGCGACAGCAGATCGGGCAATTCGACACGCCGGATGCGGAGCACGTCGCGGGGCGGGGTCGGGGAACCGATCGGTGCGGTGCGCGTCGCTGCCACGTCGCCGACGGTGTCGATGGAGGCGATGCGGACTTCGATCCCGGCGTCGTCGCATTTCTCGCACAGTTGGCGGAGTTGATGGCCGTACAGTGTGGCATCGGGGACGAGCAGTTTGCGGACGCGGAGCCGTTTGGCGCAGGGGACCGCGACCTCCAGCGGACCGAGCACGCGGCCGCGGCCGACGCGGACCCCGTACAACTCGTGGTCGTCGTCGAGGAGGCCGGAAACGTAGAAGCGTCCTTCCGAAAGGCGCGACAGATCGCGGGCCAGGCGTTGGCCGGCCGGTCCTGCCGAGGCGATGATCACCCCGACTTCGCTGCCCGACGTCGTCGCCGGGGCGACCTCCTCGTAGACGCTCCGGGCGATCGCCTGCATGCTGCCGACGGCGAGCACGGCAAACACCCAATCGAGCACGAGGACGGTACGGGGGATGGTCGGTGTGCCTGGAAAGCGCTGGGCGAAGAAGTAGTTCCAGGCGATCAGGATCATCAGGGCTGCCGTCGCAGCCCGGACAAGGCGATTGAGATCCTCGAAGCGCGCTGCCCGCCACGGACGATGGCACAGGCCCCGGAGGTAGAACGTCACCGTCTGGATGGCGACGACCCAGCCGATCGTGCCCTTGATCACTCCGGAGTCGGACGGTTGGAGGATCAACTCGCCGCGCACGGCGAACGCGGCCAGGTAGGCGAACTCACAGAGCACCGCGACGAACGCAGTCGCGAGGATCGCCTCTCGGGTGGGCGCGATGCCGCGTAGCCAGCGGAGAATCCTCGGCTCGGCATGTGCCGGACCGTCGGCGATCTCAGCGCCACTGCCGGGAGCCACGCTCGTGGGGTCGTACTGGCTCATCGACTCGTCGCAAAAAGATCGTGCCTGGATCGAAGCCCGTCGCCGTGAGGGTCGGTCGTGCCGTCGGTCAGCCCCCGGTCGGACGGGTGGCACTCACAAACGTTCCACGTCGACGTCCTCGAGTTCCATCGACACGCCCTGGTTGAGGAATCGTACCGCGACGACGAGCCGTTCGCCGGTGCCACGGCGGATCACCGTGCCCTCGAGTCCGCGGAGCGGGCCGGAGCGGACGCGGACCCGGTGACCGGCGTCGATCCGCGATTCCGGCGTCAACGGGGCATCGGTGGTGATCAGCCGCCGGATCGACCGCAGGTCGCGGACAAGCTCCTCGGGGTCGAAGACGGGAATGCAGCGGGCGATGGTGTTCGTGGCGAGGGCCAGGCGCCGTTGGTCGTCGTCGACCTTGGAGAAGACGTAGCCAGGAAACAGGGGCACGAACGACGCCCGCACCCTCCCGCCGGGTGAGGGGATCCGGCGGCGTACCAACGGCGCGTAAAAAGGGATCGCCGCCCCGATCAGGCAGCGCATCAACTCCTTCTCCCGCCGGGCAAGCGTGTAGAAAGCGAGCCACTTGCTGGTCGCCGTGGCCGAGACCGCCGCCGGAGCCGCGGCGATCGCCCCCGCGGATTCGAGTTCGAACAACCCCGGCGGAAAGATGTCGGGCTGAAAGGGCAGGATGGGCATTCCGGAGAGCCTACAGGCTGGACGGGGGATGTCATGCAGTCTCCGGGTTGTCCGCTGAAAAAAAGGGAAGTCTGGTGCCGACCATGCCGATCATTGCGATCGGAGCGATCGTGCCGGTCGCGAGGAGCCAGCCAATACCATGGACGCCACGGTCACCTTCGCACACCGATCCAGCGTGCGCGGCAATCGGCCCCGATGTTTGCCGGTCTGTCTCGGTCTGGCGGTCGCCGCCGGGCTGCTGACGACCACCGGTTGCAACATCTATGGCCGACCCCAGCGCCAAAGCGGGCTGCAGGCGACGCTCGACGCGACCTGCCAGCCCGATCCGGCCACGATGCCGGCGAAGGAGCTTGCCAAGATCACGCTGCCGGCCTACGTCATCGAACCCCCGGACATCCTCCTCATCGAGGCACTGCGCGTGGTGCCCAAGCCGCCGTTCCGAATCCAGTCATTCGACACCCTTCGCATCGACGTCGCCAACACGCTGCTCGACAGCCCGATCGCGGGTGATTACGTCGTCGAGCCCGGGGGCAACGTCGATCTCGGGCCGGTCTACGGGAAGGTCAACCTCCAGGGGAAGTCGCTCGACGAGGCCCAGGATGCGGTGACGCGCCATCTGGCGCGGATTCTCCGTGGCCCCCAGGTGTCGCTCACGTTGACCCAGGCGGCCGGGCTCCAGCAGGTGGCGGGAGAGCACGTCGTCGGACCAGATGGCACGGTCAATCTCGGCATCTACGGCCAGGTCTACGTCACCGGGATGACGCTGCAGGAGGCGAAGGTGGCGATCGAGAAACAGCTCTCCAACTACCTCGACGCCCCGATCGTGGCCGTCGACGTGTTTGCCTACAACTCCAAGTATTTCTACGTGATCACGGAAGGGGGCGGCCTGGGGGATCAGGTCGCCAAGCAGGTGATCACCGGGAACGAGACCGTGCTCGACGCGATCGCCGACGTCACCAATGGTCTGTCGCAGTCGTCGAGCAAGGAAATCTGGATCGCCCGGCCAGCGCCTTCCGGCGTGGGTTGCGACCAGATCCTTCCGGTCGACATCGATGCGATCATGAAGGGGGGATCGACCGCCACCAATTACCAGTTGCTCCCCGGTGACCGGGTGTTCATCTCCCAGGATCCCTGGTACGCCTTCAGCGGGATCGTCGACAAGATCACCCAGCCCTTCGAGCGGATCTTCGGATTCACGCTCATCGGTGCCACGGCGATCCAGTCGCTCGCCCGATTCGGACAGTTCGGTTTCGGGTTCTTCTGAGTCGATCGAAGACGGGGTGCTGCTGGCCTCGTCCCCTCGAAAACCGTATGATCCGGCAACCGAATACCGAGGTTTGGTCCGGCAGGACACGATGCAGGAGGCTTGATTCATGGTGACGAGTCACGTTTGCATGACGGCACCGGTTTCGCAAAGCGCGGTCCGCGCCGGTATCGTCGCCGCCCTCCTGATGGCTGCTGCGGTCACCGCGTCGCCGGCCTCGGCGCAGATGATGGGGCCTGCGCGGAGCACTCCAGGGCGTCGCCCGTCGGTGAGCCCGTATATGGCGCTCGGGGCGGTGGGCGGCGCCGGCGGCGGAGTGAATGCACAGACCGGCCAGTTCTCCGGCGTGGCCAACACGCTCGGCGCCCTCAATGCCTATGCCAACATCACCCAGCCGGGTATGCAGCAGCAGCGGATGCAGGCCCAGCAGTCACGCCTCGGCGGCCAGGTGGGGCGGCTCCAATCGCAGCTTCGTGGTTCGAAGAACAGCGCGGCGGACCTGGCTTCCGGGATGTTCATCTCCCCCACCGGACGGGCGGCGACGTTCTCCAATTTCCTCCACTACTACCCGAGCAAGAAGTCGTCGGGCCGTTGATCCGCCTCGCCCCGCCGTTTCGCCGTGTACCGCCGGGACGCGGCCCGTCGCCGTGTGGCCTGTGGGCAAAGGATCTTCTGTCGCCGGTGATCGCCACGCTGGTGGCGATGTCGATCGAGGCGGCGGAGCCAGCCCCGGGAAGAGATCCCCCCGAGCGCCACGCTCTCGCCACCGGGGGCGACCAGGGAGGTGCGGCTCCAGCCGCCGCCGTTGCGCCGATGGCGACCGGCCCAAGGCGCCCCGCCGCCCTTCTTCTCGATCCGCCTGCCGGCTATGGCCCGCCGCCGGACGAAGCCGATCTCGACCCGATCCGCGCGATCTTCCGTGACGAGTGTCGCGATCTGCTGCGCGTGGCGCGGAGCCATCTCGGGGCCCGGATGGTGGCGGGGGTTCTCGAGGAGGCCGCGGCGGTGGAAAAGGACGCCATCCTCCGCTGGGTACTCCTCGAGGAGACGCTCCGCTTGAGCGTCGCCAGCGGCGAGCCGAAGCGGATCGCGTCGGCGGTCGCTCTGGCCGCCGAACATTACCGGTTCGACGCCCTGCAGACCGAATTGGATGCGTTGTCGGACATTCCCCAGCGCGTGCTGCGACCGGAGCGGATCAGGGAGATCGCCACGGCCGCCGAGCGCCTGGCCGCAGCCGCGACCGCTGCCGGTCGGCCGCGCGAGAGGGGGGCAGCCTGGAAATTGGCCGCCGATTCATGGCGGAGGGCAGGTGACCGCGGACGGACGGAGAACGCACTGGCGGAGTACCGTCGGGCGGTCGCCGCCGTGGAAGCCGATTGAAACGGGCTTGTGGCACGCCCGGTCGGCCGCCGGTCAATCGAACGGCCGCCGCGGTGCCGGTGCCCCGGCCGCGGGAGCGCGTTCGGCAGCGGCGGGCGCTGCCGCCTGCTCCTCGGCCTGCTGCCGCTCGCGCCACGGCCGGTCGCGTTCGTAGCTGGCCAATTCCTCGCGCAGCTGCGTGCGCACCTCTTCGGCGGTGTCGTCGACGTCGACCGCCTGGCGGCTGTAACGGCGGGCAGTGGCGAAGTCGCCGGTTTCCGCATACGCCGCGGCGAGCGTCGAAATGATGTGCGCCTGCTTCCACTCGGTGCGCTCGCAGGCCTTGGTGGCCAGTTCGATCGCCAGGCGACCGTCGCGGATCTCCTCGTCGGGCGACGTCGCCAGCAGCCAGGCGAAGTTGTTGAGGACCGAGGGATCGTCGGGCTCGAGTTCCACGGCGCGGGCCAGGTCGGCGCGTGCCGCCTTGTGGTCGCCGACCGACAGTGCCGCGTCGCCACGCCCCCGGCGCGCGAGGAACAGCCCCTCGTCGAGTTCGAGGGCGCGGTCGAAGCGTCGGATCGCCTCGCGGTGCTGCTTCGCCGCGAGGTACAGCATCCCGAGTTGTGCCGCCAACTGGGCGTTGTCCGGAGCGAGCCGGGCGAGCCGACGGAAATCGGCGATCGCGGCGACGTAGTCGTTGCGGTCAGCGGCCAACAGGCCGCGCATCTCCAGCGCCCCGGGGTGGTCGGGATTGGCAGCGAGGATCCGTGCCAGGTCTTCGGCGGCTTTGTCGGGCTGGTCGGCCTGGTGGAGGATCCGCGCCCGAAGGAGGAGCGGCTCGGGATCATCGGGGCCGAGCTCGACCGCCCGGTCCACGTCGCCGATCGCAGCGTCACGGTCGCCGGCGAGCGCCCGTGTCCGGGCCCGCTGGAGCAGGGCGCCCACACTGCCCGGGTCGAGTTCGAGGGCCCGGTCGAAGGCGGTCCGGGCCTCGTCGAGTCGACCTTCCATGAGGGCCACGGTGCCGAGTGTCTCCTGGAGCGAGGCGTCTTCGGGATCCGCCTCGATCGCCGCGGCGAGGTCGGCCCGGCAGTTCTCATAGTCGTCGCCGACGAGGTGGAACAGCGCCCGGGTCCGCCGCACCTCCTTGTCGCCGGGGGCGAGCTCGACGGCGCGGTCGTAATCGGCACGCCTCGTCGCGGCATCGTCGTCGGCCAGATTGCCGCGCACCAGATGGGCACGGGCGGCGATCAGCGGTTCGTCGCCTGCCAGGTCGATCGCCCGGGATGCGGCTGCGGCGGCGCGATCCCGATTGCCGAGCGGCAGGGCCTCGAGCCGCGCGATCGCCAGATGGGCCGCGGCCAGGTCGGGCTGGCGTTCGATCGCCTCGGTGAGGTCGCGGAGGGCGAATTGCCGCATCTGCCGCCACTGGGGATCGGGAACGCGCGACCCGAAGATCACCTCGGTGAGCCGCTCGGCCCGCTCGACCAAGGTGCCGGTGATGAGGTCCTCGGCGAAGCCACGCGACTCCTCCGAAAGTCCCTTGCGGAGCGCCGCCCGGCAGAGGTCGAGGACTTCGGCGTAGTCCTCCAATCGGCGGACGCCGAGTTTCTTCTCGATCGCCTGTCCGAGGTCTTCCTCCCCGGCTTCGGCGACCGCGGCGGCGGGTTCGTCGGCGGCACGGGTGACGGCGGGACCGAGCGGCAGGAGGCCGCCGACGGTCGCCAGCATCAGCCGCGCCCAGTGACCCACGGCCTGGCGTTGAGCGTTCATGTTCCAACCTCCGCTTGACGGGCCGCCGGTTCGCGGCCCCACGGCTCCAGTATGGTCCGGGGCGGCTCCGCGGACCATCGCAGTCGGCCGGCGCGGCCCGCCCTTCACAGCGGAGCCGGCAGGTCGCGGCGGACGAAGATCAACCCGCCGATCACGTAGGCCACCAGGCCGATGCCGAGCAGGAGGCCGTCGTAGCGGGCCACGATCCCCCATCCCGAGCCGTCGGGGCCCACCAGACGCTGCGGCTCGTACGCGCTGAAGATCGACAACCACCCCACCCATTCGAGCCGGCCGACGAACCGACCGACGAGCTTCGCCAGCAGCGACAGCACGTAGCCGCCACAGAGGATGCCGATCGTGCGCGAGCGGTAGCTGTCGGCCGCGGAGACGCACGTCGTGAGGCCCGCGATGCACACGATCAGGCCGAACACGTTGGCCACCGCCGGGACGAACCGGGACGGCTCGACCTCGCCGGCCCACGGCCCGAGGGCCACCGCCGACCAGATGCCGGCGAGGAGCACCGCGCAGAGCAGGCCCGCGGCGGCGACCGTGGCCAACGCCTGGGTGACGTAGAACGCCGTTCGCGTCACCGGCTGGGCAAGGATCATCTCGAGGGTCCCACGCTCGACCTGCCCCGAGACCGCGTCGCTCCCGCGGGTGATCGCGAACACGGTGGCGGCGAGGACGACGACCGGATCGACGAACGCCAGGGCGACGCGGCCGGCCGGCGTCGCGACTTCGGCGAACGGCACTCCCGAAAGCTTCTGCCAATCCTTGGGGATGAACGACAGCAGCCCCTGGAAGGCCGTCATCTCGATCTGTGCCGACAGCCAGATGAACAGCCAGGGAAACACCGCCCACAGGGCGATCAGCGACACCACCAGGACGCGCTGGTCGCCCCAGGTCTTCCTCCAGATGGCGTCGTTCCACCATCCGGACAGCAACGGAGCCGCCACTGCGGCGATCGCGGGCGGGGATCGATCCATGCGTCGCTGGGCTCCTCAGGAGATCGGCACCGGGCGCGCGGTCGCTCCGGGGCGGTGGAACGTGTCGTAGATGGCGTCGAGCCCGACCGGCTCGACACGGATCTCGGCCAGCGGCAACGTCGCCAACCAGCCGAGCAGCGGCGGCAACTCGGCGACGTCGTCGAGGACCATGATGCCGTCGCCGGCGTCGCGGATCGTCGCGGCACCGTCGGGAGCCGGAGGCAGCGACGCCAGCGGTGCGCGGAGACGGGCTGTGATCCGGTGCCGGCGGCGGACCCGGTCGAGCGGCTGCTCGAACACCACCCGGCCGGCACGGACGATCGCCACCCGGTCGCAGGTCGCCTCGACCTCGGAGAGCACGTGGGAGGAGAAGATCACCGTCCGCCCCTCGGCACGGCTCTCGCGGACCAGCGCCAACACCTCCGCCCGCGCGGTGGGGTCGAGATTCGCCGTCGGCTCGTCGAGGATCACCAGCCGCGCCTCGGTGGCGAGCACCGCCGCCAAGGCCAGCTTCTGCCGCATCCCCGTGCTCATCCGCGCCACCTGACGGCTGCAGTCGAGGTCGAGCCGCCGTGCCACGTCCGCAGCCCGGGCACGATCGCAGCCGGAACGCAGGCGGGTGAAAAAGTCGAGCACCTCCGTGCCGCTCATCCGCCGAAACAGACGGGCTTCACCCGGGAGGTAGGCGGTGGCCGCCCGGACCGCGACGCTTTCCCGGGCGCAGTCATGGCCGGCCACGGTCGCCGTGCCCGACGACGGCGCGATGAAGCCGAGCAGCAGGCGGATGAGCGTCGTCTTGCCGGCGCCGTTGGGGCCGAGGAGGCCGAACGTCTCACCGGCGGGCACGGCCAGGGAGCAGTCGTCGAGGGCGGTGAAACCGCCGTAACGTTTGGTGAGGCCGTGGGTCGCGACGAGCATGATGCGGCGAACGGAAGATCCGGGGGCGGGGGACCCCGGGGTGGGACCAGGGCCGGCAACTCAGCCGTACTCCCGCCACAGATAATAGCCCGCCAGCGCGAAGGCGATGGCGGCGACGAGGCGGCGCACGTGCGCGGGGCGCAACCGCCGCACGGCATGGGCTCCACCGAGGCTGCCGATCACCGCAGCCACGGCCATCACCGCCGCATGCGGCCACGACACCCCCCATCCGCCGCCGGCGGCCGGACCGGAATCGGCGGCGGACACGAGCGATGCGACCGCGAACACCGCCGCGGCGGTGCCGTTGATCGCCATCGTGAGCAGGTTCTTGACGCCGTTGGCGCGATGGATGTCGGCGATGCCCAGCCCGCCGATCAATGCCAGCGTGAGGATCCCGATGCCGGCGCCGAAGTAGCCGCCGTAGACCGCGACCAGGAACTGCGCGAGCATCGCGAGCCATCCGTGGATCACTCGCGCCCCGACGGGCCGGTCGCCGAGTTGGCCGGTTGCCGGGGCGGCGGGCGGGCCGAACGCAGCGGCCGCGAGACGTGGTTGAATCGTGAACAGGATGGCCGCGCCGAGAATCAACCACGGGACGAGCGCCTCGAACCAGCGCGCCGGCAGGACGATCACCAGCAGCGCCCCGAGCGCCGCGCCGACGACGCTCGGCACGAGGAGACGGCGCGCCCACGCGGGTTGCGCCTGCCGCTGGTCGCGGTAGGCCCACGCGGCGGCGACGGCGCCGGCCCACAAGCCGACCGTGCTCGTGGCATTCGCGGTCACCAACGCCGCGGGCCCGGTGAACAGCGCGGCGACGACTGGAAAGGAGATGATCGTCCCGCCCCCGGCGACGGCGTTGACGGCGCCGGCAAGCAGGCTCGCCAGTCCGAGCCCGATCCAGGGGAGCAGGACCGTGGCGTCGCCGACGGCGGACGAGGCGCCTGCCAGATCGCTCATCGCGCCCCCTGCGGCGCGGCACCGGGCGGGTGCGGCTCCCCCGGCTCGACCAGCAGGTAGCCCGCCCACAGCAGCGGCGCCGAGCTGTCGACGAGGGGATGCTCGGCGTCCTGCCGGATCCGTGGTTCCGCCGTCCCATCGGGCACTTCGCGGCTGACGATGTCCACCGCGCGCCGCCAGCTCGCCGCGCCCGGCGCGGCAGGGTGATCGGAGCCCGCCGGCGACGACTCGTCGAGGGCGAGGAGGAACTCGCCGATCAGGTCGATCGACGTCGCACCGGCCATCCGCCAGCGCGAAACGAGCCCGCGGCGGGCGCCGGCGGCGAGCAGATCGGTGGTCGCCTCGAACAATTCCTCGCCGCCGCGCCCGGCCGCCGTGGCCCCGACCGCTGCCGTCTCGACGTCGGCAAGGATCAGGCAGCCGGGCCGTTTGGCGGGGGCACCGAGCCAGTCGGTGAAGCTCACCGTGGCCGCGGCGCGGTCCGGGCCGCCGGCGAGCAGCGGCCGAGCGCCGACCGGGGAGTCGATGGGCAGTTCATCGAACACGACGAACGTCTCGCACAGCGCTGCGGCCAGTGCCGACGTCTCCGCCGTCACGCCGCCGGGGAATGCCACGGCCCGCGCGACGCACCGCTCCAGCCGGGAGGCGACACGCACGCCATCCCCCGGGCGGTCGCCGCGCCACCGCTTGCCGATGTGGATGCCGATCGGGCCGGGCGTGGCGGCGGCCGCGGTGTCGGACAGCGCCAGCCCGCGCGTCGGGCAGGTGCGGATCCGGCAGACCTCGCGCAGGGGGCGGGGGGCGTCGGCATCGTCCGACCCGACCGGCAGCAGTTCGAAGGGGAGATACCACAGCGGTCCGTCGGGCACGATCACGAGGTCGTCGATCCCCGCACCGAGCGCGATCCGCGACGCCTCGAAGAGCAGCCGTTCGAGATTCGTCGCCGGCGTCCGCCACTCCTCGGCGGCGAGGTGGGTGGTGGACACCGGCGCGGCATTGCCGAACAGCCCGATGCCACGGAGCAGGTCAGCGATCTCGCGCTGCACGGCCGCCGGCTGCGCCACCTGCCAGAGGGCGACGCGGTCGCGCGACTCGAGGGCCCCGAACAGCCCCGTCCGCGTCCAGTGGAACGACAGGATCATCTCGCGGGGCCGGAGTCGCTGGCGGAGATCGGCACGGGCCGGGGGCGGAAAGTCGAACACGGTCGGGTCGCGCCCGGCGGCGATCTGGTCGACCCGCGTCCGCCGCCGCTCGGAGGCCGCCCGGAACGCGCGCCAATCGTCGTCGTCGCCGGGGAGCGCCGCGTCGGCGACGCCGCGGGGCGGGGCCGGATCGGCGCCTGCGGGGCGACCTGCCGCCTCCGCCAGCGCCGCCGAGAGCCGGGCGCGGATGGCGCGCGTGTCGTCGAGGAGCCGGACGAGGTCGGGATGCCGGGCCAGCAGTGCGGCGCGGCGGGCGGCGGCGGCGGCGTCGAGCCTCGCTGGATCGGCATCGAGGAGCCGATCGATCGCCAGCCGGCGGCCGCCGAACGGCTGGAGCACCGACCACCGTGCCCGGGCGGCGGCGTCGGAGGCGGCGAGGAACGAATCGGCACCGCGCCGCCCGGCGACGGCCAACCAGGCATCGAACGCCGGCTGCCGCGGCGTGGTGACGACGACCAGCGCGGCGAGAGGATCGATCGTGAAGTCGCGGGGAGCGGGGTCGGAGAGGAGCTGTGCGAGCAGTTCTTCCGCCTGACGGTCGGAGAGGCCGTCGCCGCCGCCGACGATCCGGTCGACGACCAGCCCCGTCTGGTGGAGCCGCGGTGAACGCTGCCGTCCGATCGCGACGGCCCGCTCCAGGTCGGCGCTGCCCGCGGCCGCATCGCCCCCCGCCAGCGCCACGAGGCCCGCGGCGTAAGCGACCAGTGCCCCGACGGCGCCGCGCCCCGCGTCACCGGCGAGAAACCGCTGATCGATCGCCTTGAGACGGGCGGCGGCGGCCTGCGGGTTGCTGCCGGCGAGCACCTCGGCCTGGGCGGCGAGCAGCCGGGCACGGACCACCGGCAGGTCGCCGCGGGCCCAGTCGGTCGCGGCCGCGATCGATGCCGGCACCGTCTCGGCGCCGGCGGCCATGTGGGCGGCGAACGCCCACCGGAACGCCTCCTCGAGGGCCCGGGTGTCGCGGGCCTCGGCAGCCGCGCAGGCCGCCTCGTCGAACAGCCGGGCGGCGCCGGCGGGGTTGCCGGCATCGAGGGCGATCCGGCCGAGGACGACGAGCCCCCACCCGGTCAGCCCGTGGTCGAGCCCCGGCCCCACCAGGAGTCCGCGTTCGAGCAGCGGCGCCGCCTGCTGCGGTTTGCCCTGCGACCACAGTGCCGTGCCGAGGGCCACGTCGACCCAGGCCTGGGAATGGTGGTTCGGGGGGGCCGGGCGGCGCTGCAAGGCGGCGAGCACCTCGCGGAACGCGGTCGAGTCGCGGGCCAGGCCCCCGAGGATCTCGGTGCGCCGGTAGAGGCTCATGACCAGCGCCCGCATGATCTCCTCGGGGCGCAGCGTGGTACTGAACGCGGCCGACAGCAGGCCTCCCTTCTGGAGCACGTCCTGAGGGTCGCTGCCGGAGAGTTGGATCAGCGCCGTGGCGGGGAGGTTGGCGGGGCGCGTGGCGCGCTCGCTCTTCCGCCACGTGGCGACCCGGGGCCGCGCCGCCGGCTCGGGTACGCCGGAGGGAAAGCGCACCGCGAGCAGCCAGTCGGCATTCTGGGCGATGAGCAGCAGCGTCTCGTCGTACGCGGCGACGGCTTCGCGGAAGCGGCCGAGTTCGTACTCGCTCTCGCCGACCACCGCCGCGATCGCCGCCGAGTCGAGCCAGCGCCGGCTGCCGACGCGGATCCCGCCGCGGTACTCGCGCCCGGCGATCTCGAGCGCCTGGGAGTAGTCGCCGCGCGACAGCGATTCGAGCGCCGCGTCGTAGGCCGGTCCTGGAACGGTTTGGAGGCCGCGCGGCGTGCCGGTTCCCGGGGGAAGGACCGGTTGCTGGGCAACTCCACCGTCAGTGGCCCAACCGAGGCAGGCGCCGAGGCAGGCGAGCGTCGCGAGACGCCGCACGGTCGGCCGCCGCCGCGGCAGGTCTTTCGGAACCCCCGCCGCGGTCGGGGTCTCGGTGGCCCGGGGCTTCATGGAGATAGTTGTAGCGGCTGAACGCATTCCCGCGGCGTGTTGACCGGCGGCGCGTCCGGAGCCAGGCCGCAGCGGCAACCCGAAGGCCCGGCAGGGGCCGACTGGGACGTGCCGGAATCACCGAAGTGGGGCAAGCCGGGAGACTTGGAGGGGGCAGCGACGGGGCGGGGCACCGGTCGTAGCGATCGTTCAAAGTTTTCCGGTCCTGTCGGTCGATACGACCACGGAGTCGTTCGACGACGCCGTTTCCTCCGCCACGGACCCGAGCCATGCACGCACCAGCCTTCCGCCGCGAGCCGTCGAGCCCCGCCCGGTCATGGACCCTGTGCTGCCTGATCGGTTGCCTGTCCGTGGCCGCGCTGTCGCTGACAGGCTGCCAGGTCGACGTCGGCGGCCAGACGCTCCCCAGCGCCTACTACCTGCAGGACGACATCCAGTACTTCCCGGCCGGGCCGGAGTTCAAACTGTCCAAGGAAGCGGCCGCCTTGAAGGCGGCGTCGCCCCCGGCCGAGTGCGAGTCGTGCCACTGAGCAGGCACGGCAGGGCACCTCGTTGACTCCTGGGCGTCACCTACGGGCGCCCTGTTTGCACGGCTGTCGACGCTGCGTGCGGCGGTGCAGGTTGCCGCTCACGGCAGACCGTGGAAAAAGTGGCCGGTCGCCGGATGCGGCCGATGGCGACCCGGGAAACCCTCGGCATTTTCTGCGGTCGCCTTCGCGGACCAAGGCCATGGCTGGCTTTGTCCGCAGCAAGTGAGCGTCTGCCGGTTCCGCCTGTCGCGATCAGCTTGCACTTTCCAACTGGGTCGCTAGACTCCGCCGGTGGGTTTGCTGCCCACAAGGCATCGTTTCAGGCTGAATTCGTGGGTTACTTGCCCTTCCATCGGGTCACCGATTGGTGTGGGACGGCCGTATCCCACGCTTGCAAGTGACGGCCGCCGGGGATGAGCGGCAGCCCAGGGGAATCGTCGGTGCGGCAGGATGGATCGGCCCGCGACGAGTCGTGCAGGGAGGCCAGGGATTGACGGCGACGGGGCACGATGGGCGCGGCTGGTGGATTGCTGATCGGCGAGTTCGTCAGAACGCTCGACGGGCGTTTCCGGCTCTCGTTACCGGTCGAACTGTCGGCCCCGCTCCTCGCCGGCGGGCCCCGGTTGATCGTCGCCAAGGAGCGGGCCGGCTGCCTGTCGCTGTGGGCGGCGTCGACGTGGCGGCCGCGGTTCGACGCGGCGGTCGACGTGCTCCGCAGCAAGTTGGAAGCGGGATTGCTCGCGCAGCGTGTCGCCGAAGTCCAGCAGGCCGGCCGTCTGCTGTCGGCCCGGCATGCCTCGGTGTCGCTGGCGGGGCGCGACCGTCTGGTGATCCCCGAGGGATTCCGGTCATTCCTCGGCACGGAACCGGGGCACGACGTGGTGGTCGTGGGAGCGGTGGTGTGCGTCGAACTGTGGCACCCCCAGGCCTGGCAGCAGGTCCTCACCGCCGAGATGCCCGATTTCCGGCGCCGACTCGACGCCTTGATCGGCTGACACCCTCGCCCGCGAAAGCAGCCGAGCCGTCGACCGGGAAGCGGAGCCGGCCCCTGATCCGCGATCCGCGTGCGCGGTGAGCAGTGATTCACTCGGCCGCGGGTGGCCGTGACACGGATGGTCACGGCCGCCCGCCGGCCCTTGCACTGCCCAGCGTCGCGGACGAACGGCCTGTGTTGCGGGATCAGCCGGGCCGGCGCGGCGCCCAGTCGAAGCGCGGATCGAGGCTGCGGATGAACGTCGCCAGCAGCTCGGCGGCGTTGTCGAGGTCGTCGAGCGACACCGTCTCCACCGCCGAGTGCATGTAGCGGTTCGGGACGCTGACCAGCGCCGTGGCGACGCCGGCGCGGGTCGTCTGGAGGACGTTGGCATCGGTCGGGGTGGCACGGCCGCTGGCGGCGAGCTGGACCGGCAGCGATCGGGCCCGGGCGCCGGCGAGCAACTGGTCGACGACGTGGGGATTCATGTTCGGACCGCGGAACACGACCGGCCCCTTGCCGAGGGCGACGTCCCCCTCGGCCTTGCGGTCGATCGACGGGCAGTCGGTGGCATGGCAGACGTCGACGGCGATCGCCACCTGTGGATCGACGCCGAACGCCGCCGTCTGCGCACCGCGCAGCCCGATCTCCTCCTGGACGGTGGAGCAGACGAACAGGGCGCAGGGGAGCGGACCGGCGGTCACGGCGCGCCGGAACGCCTCGAGCACGACCCACACGCCGACCTTGTCGTCCATCGCGGTCGCCGCCGCCAGCCCGCGCCGCAGCGGCTGGAAACGCAGCTCGAGCGTCACCGGATCGCCGACGCGGACGACGCCCTCGGCATCGGCCTTGTCGGCGGCGCCGATGTCGATCCACAGGTCCTTGATCTTGGGTACCACCTTCCGCTCCTCGTCGGTGAGCAGGTGGATCGGCTTCCGGGCGATCACCCCGGGGACCGGGCCGGACGAGGTCCAGACCGTCACCCGGGAGCCGACGAGTTGGATCGGGTCCCAGCCGCCGATCGGCTGGACCGAGATGAATCCGTCGCCGTCGACGTACTGGACGATGAGGCCGATTTGATCGCAGTGGCCCGCCAGCATGACGCGCGGCGTGGCTGCCGGGTTGGCGGCACCGATGACGTTGCCGTGGGAGTCGGTGGCGACCGTTTCCGCGCAGCCGGCGAGATACCCGCGGACCAGATCCTGGACCGGCCACTCGTACCCCGAGGGGCTGGGGGTCTCGAGGAGGCGGACCAGGAAACCGCGGGCCGAATCGTCCATGGGGAGACCTCCGAGGAGTCGGTCATCGTTCGGGGGGGAAAGGACTGAACGTTTTATTGACGGTTCGTAAGGGCCGCCATATAGTTCGCTCTGGTGGATGGGGGGGTAAATCTGGTCATTCCCTGCCATTCCGGCATCCGAATTCAGGGTTGCGAACCCTGCGGAGGGTGCCGAAAGCGTCGTCGGGGCCTCGGGCTCCGTTGGGGAGATCTATCCGGTTTTCATCATCGGTCCGTGGTTTCCGGGGCCGTCATCCCGGAGGGCATGGGCACTTCAGGAGGCGTCATGTCGTTTTCAACCAGTCCACCACTCCCAGGCACCGGTGTGCCGGGCGGTGCAGGACGACGGTCGGCGGGCTTCACGCTCGTCGAACTGCTCGTCGTGATCGCGATCATCGGCACGCTGGTCGGCCTGCTGCTGCCGGCAGTGCAGGCGGCCCGCGAAGCAGCCCGGCGGAGCAGTTGCACCAACAAACTGCGGCAGTTGGGGATCGCTCTCCACAGCTACCACGATGCCAACCAGTCGTTCCCCCCGCACTGCATCAACTGGCGCTGGGGAGCCCATCCGCGTCTGCTGCCGTTCACCGAGAACGTCACGATGTACAACTTCCAGATGAGTTGGCAGGGGGGCAACGGCAACCTCAACGTCGGCGGCCCGCCGAACGGCCAGCCGCCGCCGTGGGACAACTGTGGTCTCGGGCCGCAGCAGGCGCCCTGGAACTTCACGCTCCCGGGCCTCCGTTGCCCGTCGGATCAGGAGGCGGTGACCGCCACCGGCGACATCGGCAACGTCGGCGTGTCGAACTACTGCTTCAGCCGCGGTGACTGCGGCTCGTACAGTGAAGACAACGGTGCGCAGAATTCGCGAGGCATGTTCCAGGCCGCTTCCAACGGCTACCCCGACGGCACCTACAAGCGTGCGCCCAAGGGGAGCACGATGGCGTCGGTGGTCGACGGGCTGAGCAAGACGATCGCGCTGTCGGAGAACACGGTCGGGACCAACGCGCAGAATCAGGTCAACTCCGGGATCGCGACCGGTTTCCCGGGCTGGCAGGACTTCGTGCCTTCGGATTGCATGGCCCGTGTCGGTGCCAACGGCCAGTACGTGGCGGGCACCAACACGCGCCCATGGCGCGGCCAGCGCTGGGCCGACGGCGGGACGACGTTCACCGGCTTCCAGACGGTGACGCCGCCGAACGGCCCGTCGTGCATCGAGGGTGATTGGGACGCGCTCGGTGGGGCGGTGTCCGCCTCGAGCAACCATCCCGGCGGCGTCAACGCCGTGATGGGGGATTCGTCGGTGCGGTTCATCACCAACAACATCGATACGGGCAACCTGTCGCTGTCGTGGCGGGCCTACAACGGCAACGGATCGCCCGCCAGCCGGGCATCGCCGTACGGCGTCTGGGGCGCGCTCGGCTCGCGGGCCGGTCGTGAGTCGGTCGCCAACAGCGATTGACCCTCCGCGATCCATGACCCACCCGACGGTCCGCGACTCTCGTCGCGGCCGACGGGGCGGGGAGACGACGAAACGACAGGGGCCGCGATCGATGTGTCGATCGCGGCCCCTGTGCTTTTTCTGTTCGGGTGTTGCCGTGGTATCCGTGGATGGTGCTGCCGCGGTCAGGTTCGCCAAGGCGATCGCGGAGGCGTCGCCGCGGCGGTCATTCGACGTCGAACGTGAACTCGTTCTTCCCCGCCTTGACCGTCGCCTTCAGCGGTGATGACGACGGCTGCGCGAACTTCTCGTTGACGAGATTCTTGACCTGTGGCGCCGGGGGAGCCTTCTGGTTCTTCATGTAGTACTCCTGCGATTCCTGCGACGTGTAGACCTTGCCGACCGTCTCGGTCTTCTTGACGGTCACGGTGTAGTCGCCGGGCATGGCACCGTCTCCGGGGTTCAGCGACGTCAGCGAGAACTTCCCCTTCGCATCGGTCGTGCCGGCTGCCGAGCGGCCGGCACCGGTGGCGGCGAACGTCACGGTCGCCCCCTCGAGCGGCGCCCCCTTCAGCGTCACCGTGCCGGCGACCGGAGCGAGCCCCGCCAGCCCTGGTGCCTTGGAACTGCAGCCGACGAGCGTCAAGCAGCCGGCGACGGCCAGCAGACCGGCGGCGTGGCGCCGGGAAACCGTGACAAAAAGCAGGGCCGCGCGGGGCCCGGTGTGCGGGGGGCGGGTCGACATCGATGAAGCCTCGTGGAACGAAGGAAAACGAGCCGGGGTCGGGTCGGCAGACGCGTCGGACGGGCGCCGACGTGTGCGATTCCGGCCTGCCGAGTCTATCGCCCGCTCGCGTGGGGTACCACGGCTCCTGCACGCCGCGGATGCTTGCAACGGCAGCGTTGCCTGTTCGATAACAACAGCCGGTCGACGAGGAGCAGCAGTCCGCCTCCGGGTGGTTCAACGGCAGTGGCAATCGGGTGAGGCATGCAGCGCCACCGCTCCTCCCGCCCCGGTCGGCGCCCCCCGGCGGAGACCGGCGCCCCACGGTCGGCGAGCTCCATGGACGGCTGCGTCCCCGGACAGCCCGGAGCCCATCGGGGGGCGTGGCTCGTCGTCCTCGTCGCCGGCATCGCCGGTGCGGGATGGGCAGTCGAGCGGCTGACACGCCCACGAACGGTTCCACCGGTGCCCCCGGTGCCGGCACGGTCGGCATCGGTCACCGCGAGTGCCACCCAGTCAGTGGCACCGATCGTCCCGGAGCGGCCCGACGAACGAGAGCTCGCCGTGGATGCCGAGGCGCTGGCGGAATCGCTGGCCCGGGATTTCGCCGGGAACAGCCGGGCGCTTGCCGTCAGCGGCCGCGTGCTGCAACTGTTCGTCGCTCCCGAGCGAGGGCGGTCCCGGTTCGAGCAGGCGACGGCCATCGCCGCCGACGAGCCGGAGGCCTGGCTCGGTCTGGCGGAGACGGCGTGGCACGACGGCGATTACCCGCAGGCCGCCGCCGCCATGGCCCGGCTCGAGCGGGTCGCGCCGCGTCTGGCGACCGAGAAGGCGTTCCTGTGGGTCGACAGCCTCGTCAAATCGGGCGACGGCGTCTCGGCCTTGGAGCTCCTCGGGCGGATCGCCGACACGGCGGGAGGCGAGGCCGCCCTGCCGGGCTGGGCCCAGGTGTTGCTCGGGCAGGCCCGGACGCAGGCGGGAGACCTTGCCGGGGCGGTGACGGCGTACGACCGCGCCGCCGCCGATCCGGCCCAGCGGGTCGTCGCGGCCTACGGCCTGGCCCAGGCCTGGGCCAGGCTCGGCGACGCCGAGCGGGCCCGGCGGGCGCGGGAGACCTATGCCGCGCTCCAGGAGGAGAATCTGGCCGCGTTCGACCGTGCCCAGCAGGCGGAGACCACCACACGGCTCGATGCGAAGTATCCGGTGCTGGCCGGCTACCACTGCGAGGCGGGCAGCCTCTATGCCCGCGCCGGGCGCTTCGACGAGGCCGCTGTCCATTGGCGCCGGGCCGCGGCCCTGGCGCCGGAATGGCCCGAGCCGCGACGGTTTCTCGAAGTCCTCGCCGCGCAGGAGGGACGATGAGGCGACACCTCGCGCCCGGCGCCCTCCAGGGCTGGTTGGTGGCGGGCATCGTGCTGCCGCTGGCGGCGGCGGTTGCCGACGGCCCGATCCGGCTGCGCGACGTGACGGCGGACACCGGGATCACGTTTCGCCACAGCGACGGCGGCGCCGGCCGGCACTACATGGCCGAGACCGTGGCATCGGGGCTGGCCTCGTTCGATTACGACGGCGATGGCGACGTCGATCTCTACCTCCTCTCCGGCGTGCCCCTCGAGGGATCCCCCGCCGACCCGAACGCGGGCAGCCGGCTGTACCGCAACGCCGGCGGGTGGCGCTTCGAGGACGTGACCGCATCGTCGTCGATCGCCCACCGGGCCTTCGCCCTCGGCGTCGCGGTCGGGGATTACGACGACGACGGCACCCCCGACCTGTTCACCAACGCCTTCGGTCCCTGCCTCCTGCACCACAACAACGGCGACGGCACGTTCACGGAACTGGCCGCCGCGGCCGGCGTCGAGCGCGGCGAGGCGCTGGGGGCGGGCGTCAACTTTCTCGATTACGACCGCGACGGCGTCCTCGACCTGTTCGTCGCCAACTACGTCGACTTCCGCTACGCCACCCACCGCACCGCCCGGCTCGGCGGCCGCGATGACTACGCCCGGCCGCGCGACTTCTCCCCGCTGCCCAATCGCCTGTATCACGGCCGCGGTGACGGCGGCTTCACCGACGTCTCGGGGCCCGCCGGCATCGCCGCCCACGCCGGTGCCGGGATGGGAACGATCTGTTTCGACCACGACGACGACGGCCTCACCGACATCTTCGTCTGCAACGACCAACGGCTCGACTTCCTGTTCCGCAACCAGGGGGACGGCACGTTCGCCGAGGTCGCGCTGGCAGCCGGACTGGCCTGCAACGCGCTGGGCACGCCGACGGCGAGCATGGGGGTCGACGCCGGTGATCACGACAACGACGGCCGGCTCGACCTCGTCGTCACCCCGTACTACGACGAGCTGCCGGTCCTCCATCGCGGTCTCGGTTCCGGCCTGTTCGAGGACGTGGCCGCACGGGCGGGGATCGGCGTCCGGGCGGTGGCGGCGATCAAGTGGGGCGTCGGGCTCGTCGATTTCGACAACGACGGGCTCAAGGACCTGTTCATCGGCTGCGGGCAGATCTACGAGCGCGAGCCGGGCGCCACGGAGCGCGAGGTGAGCTGGCCGCCGGTGCTGTTCCGCAATCTCGGCGGCGGGCGGTTCGCCAACGTCGGGGCGCTGGCCGGCGACGGCCTGGCGGGCAGGCACGTCGTCCGCGGCGTCGCCTTCGACGACTTCGACGACGACGGGCTGGTCGACGTGGTGATGCTCGTCCGCGACGGCGCCGCGGTGGTGCTCCGCAACGAGTCGCCGCCCGGTAATCATTGGGTCCGCGTCCGGCTCCGCGGCCGCGCCGGCAATCGCGACGCGCTCGGGGCCCGCGTCCGGGTGGTCGCCGGCGACCTCGTCCAGGTCGCGGAGATCCATTCGGGCCGCGGTTACCAGAGCCATTTCGGTTCCTGGCCCCACTTCGGCCTCGGGAGCCGGCCGCGCGTCGATCGGATCGAGGTCCGCTGGCCGGACGGAACCACCGCGGTCGTGGAGGACGTCGCCGCCGATCGCACGGTCACGATCGTCGAGGGGGCGGAGCGGTCCGCCACCGCACCGGCACCGTTCGGCGCGGGGTGAGCATGGGACGCAGGAGCGAGCGAGCGGCACGGAGGGCGGCTCCACCGTCGGGAGGCTTCAGGCCCCGGCGTTCGATCCTCGCAGTCGGCCTCGCCGTGGGCGTCGTCACCGCCGCGGTCGTGGCCTGGCGGGCGGTCGGCCTCGCCCGACGGACCCGGGCCATTTCCGCCCTCCGTCCGGTCGCCGCCGAGGTGCCGCCGGATCAGGAAGAACGGCGCGAGGCGCTCGGGATCGCCGATCGGCTGCTCCACGACCTCCCGGCCGCTCCCGAAGCGCTCTACGCGCGCGGCCGGATCCTCCTCCGTCACGGGTATGGTGACGAAGCGGTCGCCAGCCTGAGGGCGGCGCTGGCCGTCGAGCCGGAACTGGCTCCGGCCTACGAACTGCTCGGCATGGAGGCGATGTCGCGTGGCGACCACGCCGCCGCCGTGCCCCTCCTCGAGCGCGCGTGGCGGATCGATCCGGAATCGGAGGCCGCCGGCGTCATGCTCGGTGAGTCGCTCGCCAACCTCGGTCGATTGCCCGAGGCCGTCGCCGTGCTCGAGCGCGTCGTCGCCGCCCATCCGGCGGTGACCGCCGCCCACGTCCAGCTCGGGCAGGCGTGGAACTCCCTCCGGGAGCCGGCGCGGGCCAAGGCCGCGCACCTCGAAGCCCTGCGGCTCGATCCGGTCAACGGGCCGGCCTGCTTCGGCGCCGCGCAGGCCTGCCAGCGCCTCGGCGAGCACGACCTCGCCGAGCAGTACCGGCGCCGGCATCTCGACATCGTGGCGGAGGATCGCGGGATCGGGCAGCGGCGGATCCGCGAGGGGCTGTCGGCCGGCGAATCGGCAGGCGCGCTGGCCGCCGCCGCCGACCTCGCCGCGAAGGTCTATGCCGCCAACGGCAGGATGACCGAAGCGGCCGATTTCCGCGCCCGCGCGGCCGCGGCCGCCGCCCGGACGCCGCAGCCCGGGCCCGCCGGGGGGAATCGCCGATGAACCGGCGCGGCATCCTCGGCCTGACGGCGGTGGCCGTGCTCGTGGCGGCGGGCTGCGCGCGGCGCGACGTCGCCCCGCGTTCGGGGGCCAGCGGGTGCCCGATCCGGCTCGATGATGCCACCGCGTCGAGCGGGGTCGTGTTCCTCCATGCCGACGGCAGCGGCGGGCAACGCTACATCGTCGAGTCGATGGCCTCGGGGGCGGCGACGCTCGACTACGACGGTGACGGACTGTTCGACCTGTATCTGTTGTCGGGCGTCCCGCTCGAGGGAACGCCGCCGGTCGACCCGGCACCACGGAGCCGCCTGTTCCGCAACCTCGGTGGCTTCCGGTTCACCGACGTCACCGACGCCGCGGGAATCGGCGACCCGGGCTACGGGCTCGGTGTCGCCGCCGGCGACATCGACGACGACGGTCATCCCGATCTCGTGATCTCGACGTTCGGCCCGAAGGTCGTCTACCACAACAACGGCGACGGCACGTTCCGCGACGACACCGCGCGCTCGGGGATCGACGACGGGAGCCGGGTCGGCGGCGGCGTGTCGCTCCTCGACGCCGATGCCGACGGTGACCTCGACGTCTACTTCGCCAACTACGTCGATTTCACCTGCGCGACGCACGTGCCGGAGTTCTCCGACGGATTCCCCGTCTACACCAGCCCCAAGGCCTACGACCCGCTGCCCCATGCCCTGTTCCGCAACGACGGCGACGGCCGGTTCACCGACGTCTCGATCGCCGCCGGCATCGCCGCCACTCCGGGGCCCGGGATGGGGACGATCACGGGCGACGTCGACGACGACGGCGACACCGACGTGTTCGTGATGAACGACGGGTTCGGCAACTTCTGCTGGCTCAACGACGGCCACGGCCGGTTCACGGAGGGGGCGCTGGCGGCGGGGCTCAAGTTCAACGGAGACGGCGCCCCGGTGGCGAGCATGGGGGTCGACGCCGCCGACGTCGACGGCGACGGGCGGATCGACTTCTTCGAGACGACCTACCAGGGGGAGCGGCCCGTGCTGTTCCGCAACCTCGGCGGCGGCGAGTTCGAGGACGTCACCAGGCTCACCGGGGTCGGCGAGGGGACGACGGCCAACGTCAAGTGGGGCTGCGGCTTCGCCGACTTCGACAACGACGCCCACCCCGACATCCTCTACGTCGAGGGGCACATCCAGGACAACGTCGCGCAGTTCGACCGCACGACCTCCTACGAGGGGCGCGCCGTCGTCCTCCGCAACCGCGGCGACGGCCGCTTCGCGCGGCTGCCGGCCACCTGCGGGAGCGGCCTGTCTGTCCCGGTCGTCGGCCGCGGGACGGTCCTCGACGATCTCGACGGCGACGGACTGGTCGACGCCGTGATCATCAGTTCGCGCCGCTCGGCCGTCGTCCTCCGCAACGCCTCGCCGGCGGACAACGGCCACGTGGCCGTCCTCCTCCGCGGGACGACGGGCAACCGCGACGCCGTCGGAGCCCGCGTCACGGTCACCGCGGCGGGGCGGTCGCACGTCGCCGAGGTGGTCTGCGGCCGCGGCTACCAGGGGCATTTCGGCACGCGGCTGTCGTTCGGGATCGGCGCTGCCGACGGCGTCGAGCGGATCGTCGTCCAGTGGCCTGGCGGGAGGACGACGGCGATCGACGACCCGCCTCACGGGTGCACGCTCGTCATCCGCGAGAGCGGCCAGTGGTTCGTCGCGCCGCCGGTGCGCCGCGCCGAGTGAGTGACACGGGCCGGGCCGTCCTCCTCAGGACCCGGCGGGACCGCGGGGAGCGGGGAGGAGGGGCGTGGCCTTGCCGTCGGCATCGACCTCGAACACGTTCCGCGCTTTCGGATCGGCGACGAGGATCCGGTCGCCGCGAATCGCGAGACCGACCGGGCCGGCCAGCGGCGCGCCGGAGAGCCACGTGCTCACGCTCCCGTCGGGGGCCACCTTCCACACCGCCACCGCGTAGTTGTCGCTGACGTAGGCCGTGCCATCGGCGGTGACGACGACGTCGTGGGGAAACTGGAAGGCCCGCGACTTGACCACCGGTTCGACAGTGGCGCCGGCCGTGATCCGCACCAGCGGCGCGTCGCCCGAGGCGGCCACCGCCCAGAGCCGGTCCTGGGCGTCGACGAACAGGCCGCGCGGCGCCGCCAGCACGGCCAATTCCTTCGGCTCGGTCGCGCCTGCCTCGACGCGCCACACGCGCTGGGTCTCCAGGTCGGAGACGAACAGCGTGCCGCGCGAATCGACGGCGATGTCGATCGGGATGCCGATCTTTCCGCCGGTGAGCGGCGTCGCCGTGCCGTCGGCGGCGATCCGGTGGATGTCGCGCGTCGCCGGGTCGCCGGCCCAGACGGTGCCGTCGGGGGCGATGGCGACGGTGCGGACGGCATTGAGCGGCGTGCGGAACTTCTTCGATCCGTGGAAGAACACCGTCGCCTTGCCGTCGGCGATCCGCCACAACCCGGGGAGCACGCGGTCGGCGCAGAGGAGCGCTCCATCGGCCGCCGGCGCGACGGCCAGGGGATACTCCGGGGTGTCCGGGGGAACGTCTCCCTGCGCCCGGGACGGCAGCGAGCCGGAGGCGGCCGCGAGGAGCGTGGCGGACAGGGCGACCAAGGCGCGGCGCTGGATGACGGTCGGCATCGGCGAGAGTTCCCGCAGGGCGAAGGGGGATCGGCGCAGGGTACCGCGGGCCGCTCCGGCCCGCCAGTTGGCCACCGGTACGCGCGGTCAGGGGACGGGACGGAGGACGAGGCGGCGGACGTCGGCGACGGTGGCTCCCGGCACGGCCGGGGCGTCGAGGCGGAGCGTCTGCGGGCCCGCGACCAAGTCGATCGTCCCGAGGGCGAGCGGCCGGAATGCCTTCTCGAAGCTTTCGCCATCGCGCTCGACGCGGTCGTCGCCGCGGTTGGCGGGGGGATCCCAGCCGGGTGTGACCGTCGCCGTGACGGATCGTGCCTCGAGGTCCGCGCCGTCGGGCCGCGCCGTGAGGCGCACCGTCGCCCCGGCATCGGCCGGCGGACAGGTGTACCAGAGGTGCGCCTCGTAGCGCCCCGGTGTCACCACGTCCACCGTCCAGGTGATCGAATCGGCAGAGGTCGTCCACCGGGTGAAGTGGGAGGAGTTGGGGGCGCGGGCGCTGCGCACGACGCCGCCGTGCCCGATGCCGTCGCGGGCGGGAAGCTCCGTCCGCGGCCAGGCGGGATGGCCGACGAAGAACCGTTCGGGCAAGGGGCGCGGTTGGAGCGCGACGACGTCGCGGCGGAATGCCGCCACCAGCTCGCCGAGCCGGGCCGCCGTGTCGGGATCGGCGGCGGCGATGTCACGCGACTGGCCGGGATCGACCTCCATGTCGTAGAGCCGCCCCTGGCCGTCGAGCCGGTGCCCGGCGGTGCGCACGCTCACCTTGCCCCCCCACACCGCGTACAGCGCCCGACCCGCGAGCCGGGCCGCGAGATCGCCGTCTTCCTCCCCGATCAGCAGCGGCGCCAGGTCGATGCCGTCGAGCGGTTGCGGAGGGGCGAGAGCGATCCCCGCCAGGCCGGCGAGCGTGGGCAACAGGTCGATCGCCCCGGCGAGGGCGCCGATCCGCGTGCCGGCGGCGATCCGCCGGGGATAGCGGAGGCAGCAGACGCTGCGCACGCCCCCCTCGTCGACCGTCCCCTTGCGGCCGCGGAGGCCGCCGCACCACCGCGCGCTGTTGGCGCCGTTGTCGGAGAAGAAGACCACGATCGTGTCGTCGGCGATCGCGTGGCGCTCGAGCGCCGCGAGCACCCGACCGATGTTGCGGTCCATGTTCTCGACCATGGCCAATGCCGCGCGGGTCGTCGGTAGGCCCTCGTCGTCGCCGTCGCTGCCGCGGAGCGCGAGCGGACGGTCGCGGAACCGCTCCCAGTCGGCGTCGGGTACGTCGAAGGGGGAATGGGGTGTGTTGAAGGCGACGTGGCAGAAGAACGGGCGGTCGGGAGCCGTCTCCCGGCAGCGGTCGAGATAGGCCACCGTCCGCCCGGCGATCACGTCGGCGAGGTAACCCGGGTGTTCGGTGAACTCGCCGTCGGCCTCGAGGAGCGGATCGAAGGCGTCGCCCCAGTGCCCCTCGGTGAAGCCGACGAAGGTCTCGAAGCCCCGTGCCCGGGGATGGTGGGGGCCCTGCGTGCCGAGGTGCCACTTGCCGAAGCAGGCGGTGGCGTAGCCGGCGTCGCGGAACACCTCGGCGATCGTCCGCACGCCGGGGTCGAGACGCTCCTGCCCCAGCGAGACCCCACGGACGCCGCCGCGGCAGTGCCAGCGGCCGGTGAGCAACTCAGCCCGCGTCGGCGCACAGACCGGCTGCACGAAGAACCGCTCGAGCCGGGCGCCGTCGCGCGCCAGGCCGTCGATCACCGGCGTCGCGAGGTTGGTGTTGCCGGTGAACGAGAAGTCACCGGGGCCGGCATCGTCGGCGAGGATCACGATCACGTTGGGGGGGCGGGCGCCCACCGCCGGGACGGCGGACACGAGCACGACGAGCCAGACGGCGGCTCCACGAATACCCATCGGGATCCCCTCGCGCGTGCCGTCGGTCCCGCTCAGAAGCCGTGGGTCTTCAGCCAGTCGGCCAGCCGCGCCGGCCAGTCACCGGTGCCCGGAGCGCCGTCACGCGGCCGCATCCCGTAGCCGTGGCCCCCCTTCTCGTAGACGTGGAGCTCCGCCGGCACCTTCGCCGTCGTCAGGGCGCCATACAGCGCCAGCGCTCCGCGCACCGGTGAGGCGGTGTCGTCGGCTGTCTGCGCGATGAATGTCGGCGCGGTGCCCTCGTCGATCGTCACACCGGGCCAGAGGCCGGGGCCGTCGTCGGCGACGACCCGCCAGGGATAGATGAGGATCGTCACGTCGGGCCGGGCGGAGGGTGCGCTTTCCGCGCCGGGAAAGCCGGCTTTCGTGGTCGCCGCGACGAGCGCCGTGTGGCCGCCGGCGGAGAACCCCATCAGGCCGATCCGGGCAGGATCGATCCGCAACTCGGCCGCGCGGCGGCGGACCTCGGAGACGGCACGCTGCGCGTCCATCACGGGGCCGGTGTCGGAGCCGGGACCGCGCCCGGTCGGCACGCGGTACAGCAGCGTGAAGGCGACGATCCCCCGGTCGTTGAACCAGCGGCCGATGTCCGTTCCCTCGTGCTCGTCGGCGAGGATCGAGTAACCACCCCCTGGGGCGACGATCACCGCCGGCCGCGGCGCGCCGTCGGCCGCCGGCGGCAGCCCGTGGACGACCAACCGCGGGACGGAGACGTTGGTGCGGCGCTGGATCCCGTCCTTGCCCTTCTCCACCGTCTCGGCCGGTTCCGCGGCGACGCGCGGCTCCGGCACGCCGTCGGGCCAGAGGACGATGTCGTGGGGATCGGCCGCGCGGGCGCCCGGGGCGATGAACATGAACAGGACAAGCACGGGCAGGAGGCGGCGGAGCATCGGCAGGTTCCTGGCGGGAGGGGCGAACGGGGGGCGTCAGGCGAGCGGATTGCCACGGTCGGGCAGCGACTTCTCGAGCGGCCAGTCGATCCGCCTGCCCGACAAGGCCGACGCGTAGATCGCCGCGGTCATCTCGACCGTGGTCAGGCCGGCATACATCCCCGTGGTCGGCTCACGGTCGGACTGGATCGCGTCGACCAGATCGAGGGCCGCACGCCGTGCCCACCCGGCGCGTTCCTTGGCGCGATCGGCATCGGCCGCGGGGGGCGGATCGTCGAGCCCCCCGGGGCCGATCGGCCGCCAGGGAAACTCCTTGTCGACGCGCCACAGCGGTGCCTCGCGCAGGTAGGCGTGGGGGATCTGGTCGGGGCGGACGTGGATCGCACCCTTGGTGCCGACGAGCATCAACCCGAACGGAGGCTGCTTGAGCCCGGCCTCACGGACGGTCGAGAAATACCCCACCGGGCCGTCGGCGAGGCCGAACGTGGCGTGCACCGCATCGCCGGCGATCAGGCCGAGCCCCTCCGGGCCCGGTCCCGCGTCGGCTTTCGCGATCGGCCGGCCGCCAGCGGTGACGGTGGCCTGGCACCAGACCGGTCCGCCGCCGAGGTCGGCCATCATGTCGAGGACATGCGATCCGAGGACCCACAGATCCTCGCCGCCGCCGCGCTGGTCCTCCTTGCCGCGTCCGCGGAGTTCGAGGAGCCGGCCGATCCGCCCCTCCTCGACGAGGTCGCGGACGACGGCGTAGGTCGGCCCGTGCCGGTTGACGAACGCGAGGCCGAGTTTCGTGTCGGCGGCCCGGCAGGCGCCGACCACGGCATCGGCATCGGCCGCGGTGGGCACGAACGGCTTCTCCATGAAGATCCCTTTCGCCCCGCCGTTCGCCGCCGCGATCGCCATCTCGGCGTGGCAGTCGACGTGGCGCATGCAGAGGACGACGATCTCCGGTTTGACCGCGGCGAGCATCGCCCGCCAGTCGCGGTGACCGGCGTCGGCGGGGAGCTTCAGCCGCGCGACCGCCTTGGCCAACCCGTCGGCCGACTCGTCGGCGACGGCGACGAGCTTTGTGCCGGGAATCTCGGCCCACAGTTCGTCGATCGCGTGCCCGTAATCACCCCGGCCGGTCCGGCCGATCACCGCCACCCGCATCGGTTCCATGCGCGCCTCCCGCGGGGGATCGGCGATCCGTCGGTATGATCGGTCGGTGCCCCCGGCCGCAGATGCTACCCGATGCCGAGGGCCGATCGGAATCGTTCCCCATGACGGCGACGCAGCCCCACGGCGGCCGAACGACGAAGGCCCGTGCGGATGACCACGGCCCTGCTGGCCACGGCCATCCCGGTCACGACCATTGCGGCCACGCTCATCACGGCCACGGCCACCACCACCTCAACGCGCTGTCGTCGGGCGGGCTCGACCGGGCCCTCGGCCTGGGCGTGGCGCTCAACGCGCTGTTCGTGGTCGTCGAGGTCGCGGCCGGATTGTGGTCGGGGTCGTTGGCGCTGGTCGCCGACGCCGGCCACAACGCCGGCGACGTCCTCGGCCTGATCTTGGCGTGGGGGGCGAGCCATCTCGCCCGGCGCCCGCCGACACGGCGCTACACCTGGGGGTTCCGCCGCTCGACGATCTACGCGGCGCTCGCCAACGCGGTGCTGCTGCTGACGGCCTGCGGCGTACTCCTCTGGGAAGCGTGGCGCCGGTTTCACGAGCCGGCACCCGTGGCCGGGTGGACCGTCGCTCTGGTCGCCGCGGTCGGGGTCGCGATCAACACCCTCACCGCCGTGCTCCTGGCGCGCGGAGCCCGGGGCGACGCCAACGTCCGCGGGGCCTTTCTCCACATGGCCGCCGATGCCGCCGTGTCGGCGGGGGTGGTCGTCGCCGGCGCGGTGATCGCGCTCACCGGCCGATCGTGGATCGATCCGCTGGTGAGCATCCTCGTGACGGCGGCAGTGATGGTCGGCACCTGGGACCTGTTCCGCGAAAGCGTCGATCTGGCGCTCGACGCGGTGCCGCGCGGGCTCGAGCCGGAGGCGCTCACCGACCTCCTGGCCGCCATTCCCGGCGTGACGGAGGTCCACGACCTCCATGTCTGGAACGCGAGCACGTCGGAGATCTCGCTCACCGTCCACCTGGTCGTGCCCGAGCCCGACCGTCACGACGCGGTGCTGCGCCGTGCGTCGGCCGATCTCCGCTCCCTGTTCGGGATCGGCCACACGACGATCCAGATCGAGTCGGAGGACACCGGCCGGGAATGCGTCCAGCGCCCCGCCGAGACGCTATGACCGCGGCGCGGGCCGTCAGCGCCGGCGCGTCGCCTGGCGGACGATCCCCGCGAGCATCTGCCTGAAGACGAGCTCGTGGAGCGGCCAGATCGCGTACCAGTAGGCGAGGCCGAACAGCCCCTTGGGATCGAAGACCGCTGTCTGGTGGATCGTCACGGCGTCGTCCCGGGGCACGACCTCGAATTCCAGCCAGCCGCGGCCGGGGAGCCGCATCTCGGCGGCAAGCCGGAGCCGCCGCGGGGGATCGCAGACCTCGACGTGCCAGCAGTCGAGGGTGTCGCCGGTGGCGAGGGTGTCGGGGTCGCGGCGCCCGCGACCCATCCCGGGGCCGCCGAGGAGCCGGTCGATCCAGCCGCGCAGCTGCCACAGCCAGTCGTGCGCGTACCAGCCGTGGACGCCGCCGATCCGTTCGATGGCGGCGAAGGCCCGCGCCGGAGGGACGGCCACCGTGGCGTGGCGGTGGTCGACGAGGCGCGTCCCCTCGGGGTGGCCGCCGTACCGCGCCGGAAGTTCGTCAACGTCGGCCGTCTCGGCCCAGCGCCGGCCGGCGAACGATCGGTCTTCGTCCTGGATCGCCTCGCGGACGGCGTCGGCCAGGCCGCGCGGCGACAGCGGCAGATCGCGCATCGGCCCGGGATCGGTGACCACGGTGGGGTTCTTGAGGCCGTCGATCAATTTCCTGCCCACCTTGGCATAGCGCGGGGTGACGAGCTTGAGCCACAGGCTCGAGAGCCGCGGCGTGAGCACGGGGACGGGGATCATCACCCGCGTCAGCCCGCGTTGCCCGGCGTACTCCCGCATGATAGCGCCGTACGACACCCTGTCCGGCCCGCCGATCTCGATGATCCGCGCCGGACCGGGCGGCAGGTCGATCGCGGCCAGGAGCGCCGCGACGACGTCGGCGATCGCGATCGGCTGCGTCGGGGTCGCCAGCCACGCCGGGCAGATCATCACCGGGAGCCGCTCGACGAGCGTCCGCACCAGGTCGAACGAGAAACTGCCCGCTCCGATGATGATCGACGCCCGCAGCTCGACGACGTCGAGGCCGCTGGCGGCGAGGATCGCCCCGACCTCGTGGCGGCTGCGGAGATGCGCCGAGAGCCGGTCGTCGTCGGCGCCGAGGCCCCCGAGGTAGACCAGCCGCCGGACCCCGGCGCGGCCGGCGGCGGCGGCGAAGTGCTCCGCCGCGAGCCGGTCGGCGCGCTCGAAGTCGACGCCGCTCTCCATCGAGTGGACGAGCCAGTAGGCCAGGTCGATGCCGGCGCACGCCCGGTCGAGATCGGCCGGGTTGGTCGCGTCACCGGCGACGATCTCGGTCGTCGGGGTGGTCCTGCCGGCGAGCCGCTCCGGCCGGCGCACGAGGCAGCGGACGGAGTGGCCCCGCGCCTGGAGGGCGTCGAGCAGACACCCGCCGACGTACCCCGAGGCGCCGGTCAGCAGGATCCGCATGCGATCACGGTTCGTCGACCTCGAAGGCCCGGTCCATGAGGCGCGGATCGCCGGTCTTGAGACCGTACAGGAACCACCGGGCGCGCTGCTCGCTCGTGCCGTGCGTGAACGCTTCCTGGACGACGTAGCCCTGCGTCTGCGCCTGGATCCGGTCGTCGCCGATCGCCTGGGCGGCATTGACCGCCTCGTAGATGTCCTCCTCGTCGAGGATCCCCGCGTAGCGGGCGACGTGATGGGCCCAGACTCCGGCGAGGAAGTCGGCCTGCAGCTCCATGCGTACCGAGTACTTGTTGTATTCCGCCTGCGGCATCCTGCCCTGGAGGGACTGGACCTTGGCACTGATCCCGAGCTGGTTCTGGACGTGGTGGCCGATCTCGTGGGCGATCACGTAGGCCTGGGCGAAGTCGCCCGGGGCGCCGAAGCGGCGCTTGAGTTCGTCGTAGAACGCCAGGTCGATGTAGACCTTCTTGTCGAGCGGGCAGTAGAAGGGCCCGGCGGCGGCGCTCGCCATGCCACAGGCGCTCTGAACGGCCTTCTCGAAGATCACGAGCTTGGGGGGCGAGTACCGGGCGTTGAACGCTTTGGGAAACAACTGCCCCCACACGTCCTCGTTGTCGGCAAGGACGGTCTTGACGAACTTCGTCATCTCCTCGTCGGCCTTCTGCTTCGCCGGGCTCTTGGCGACGCGCGGCGGTCCGGCTTGGGGCGCGATCGCCGCGACCTGCCGCGGATCGGCACCGAAGAACAGCATCGCGAACATGATCAGGAGCGTGAGCAGGCTGCCGCCGACGAAAGCGGGCGCGGCCATGCTCCGGCGATCCTCGACGTTCTCACTCTGACGACGACCTTCCCAGCGCATGGGCGGACGGGCTCCTGGAGGGGGGCGATCGGCCGGCGGCGGTGGCCACCGGCCCGTTGGCACCAGAGTCTACGGCCCGGGGGGGCGGCGACGGAAGCAATCGGCGGCGCGGCGATCCCCAACCGGAGGCGCGGGGGTCAGTCCTCCGGCAGCGGCTGGCCGGCGGTCTCCGGAAGCAGGGGGAGGACTGCCAGTCCGACGAGAAACACCAGGCACATCAGCGTGCCCGACGGCCGCAGCGGCTCCGCCCAGCCGGAAAACACGCCGGACGAAAGCTGGCCGAGCAGGAACGGCCCGCTGGCGGCGACGAACCGGCCGACGTTGTAGCAGAAGCTCGTCCCCGTGCTGCGCAACCGGGTCGGGAACAACTCGGGAAAGTAGATCGCGTAGCCGGCGAACAACGACAGTTGGCAGAACCCCATCACCGGCAGCATCCAGAAGTCGGTGATGTCGTCGAGGAACTGGAAGACCATCATCGTCGACAACAGCGCCAGCACGAGGAAGATCGCGAAGAACGGCCGCCGGCCGATCCGGTTGCAGATCCGTGCCGAGAGCATCATCCCGGTGAAGGCGCCGACCTGGATCAGCATCGAGGCCACCCCCGAGGCGATCGTCAGCCGCCCCTTGAGCGCCGCCCCCTCGAGGCCCTGGGCCTGGAACGTCTTTCGCAGCACGCTCATCTGCAGGTCGATCGAGAAGAACCCGATCCCCCACAGCCCGATCACGCCGGAGCAGGCCAAGAGCATCCCCAGCACGGCATTGCGGCTCCAGCGTGGATGGGCGAATAGCGCGCCGTAGCCGCCGAGCACGTCGCCGGTCTCCGCGGCCTTGGCCTTCATCGCCTTCCAGCGCTCCGGCTCCTCGAGCCCGGAGCGGATCACCAGCGCCAGCACGGCCGGCAGGGCGCCGATGACGAACTTCCAACGCCACGGTTCCCAGCCGTAGATCAATCCCTCCGCCGTCGACAGCTGCCACAGCCCCAGCGCGATGCCGATCGCCGCGGCGCCGAAGTTGCCGAGCGCCGAGAATGCCTGGAGGAGGCCGAGCGCGTGGGGCCGGGCCCGGTCGGGCATCACCTCGGCGACCAGCGCCACGCCGACGGCGAATTCACCGCCGACCCCGAGCCCGGTGATGAACCGGTAGAAGGCGAAATCCCAGAACCCGCGCGACAACGCCGACAGTCCGGTGCACAGCGAGTAAATGAGGATCGTGATCAGCATCGTCCGCGCCCGGCCGAAGCGGTCGCCGATGACGCCGAAGATCAGCCCCCCGGTGGCCCAGCCGGCGAGGAAGATGCAGGTCGACAGGCCGCCGTAGAAGTCGACCTTCTTCGCCAGCGCCTTGCGTTCCTCCTCGCTCGGTTGAGCCTGGCCCGGGGCGAGCGGCGCCGTCGCCAGCAGGCTCTCCATCGCCGGCTTGCGCGCGAGGTTGAACAGCTGTTGGTCGAGGCAGTCGAAGAGCCAGCCGAGCGCCGCCACCGTGAGCACGAACCAGTGGTAGCGCGTCAGCCCCGTCCACCATGGCGTGCCGTCGTCGGCCGGCCGGCGGCCGGGCGGGGAGACGTGGGCGAGGTCGGCCATGGTCGGTCTCCGTGCGGTGCGGTGCGGCCGGGAAGGCTCAGTCGAGCGCCGCCTCGATCCCCTGCATGTAGGCGATGCTCTCGCGCGCCAGCCGCTCCGGGCCCGGAGCATAGTCGAACACCTCGACGCTCACCCACCCGGCGTAGTGGATGTCGGCGAGGGCCTGGAGGATCGGCGTGAACTCGACCGCGCCGAACCCCGGCCCCTGGAGGTTGACGTCGTTGGCGTGGAAATGCTCGAGCCAGGCGGCCGAGGCGTGGATCAGGTCGGGGATCGGCTCGGCCTCGGCCGACATCGCCTTGACGTCGAGATGGAGGCGGACGTGGGGGGAACCGATCCGCTCGAGGAGCCGGCAGGTCTCGGCGGCGGTGGTGAGGACGTCGGTCTCGGTGGGGGCGAGGGGCTCCACAGCCAGCACCGTGTCGGTCGCCTCGAGAGCCGGCACGAGCCGCGAAAACACCTCGTGAAGGTGGTCGAATGCCAGCGCCCGGGTGACTCCCGGAACGAGGCTCCGCTGCCGCGGTGAGCCGAACACGAGCACCCTTCCGCCGAGCTCGTGGCAGAGCCGCGCCAGGTCACCGAGGTACTCGACCGTCGCCAGGCGGACCGCCGGATCGGGGTGGGTGACGTGGAACCCCTCGGTCTTCGCCAGCAGCCAGTGGAGGCCGACACACTCGAGCCCCGCCCGGGCGATCGTCCGCACGATCTCGCCGCGCTGCCGTGCCGAAATCTCCCCGGCCAGCGGGGCGAGCGTGAACGGCGCGATCTCGAGGCCGGTGTAGCCGCACTCGGCCGCCAGGTCGCAGGCCTTCTCCAGCGGCCAGTCGGCGAACGTCTCGTTGCAGATCGCGTAGCGGAACGGGCTGTTCATCACGCCTCCGACGAAGGGGGCGGGTCATCGACACGGGCGGCCCGGCCCGTCCGCGCCGAGCGGTAACAGGCGGCGACGATCGCCACCGCCTTGCGCCCCTCGAGGCCGTCCAGTTCCGGCGCGCGGCCGGCGTGGAGGGCGGCGACGAAGGCGGCGAAGTTGCGGGTGTGGCAGGCCTCGTTGATCGCCATCGGGTCGGCGGCGCCGCCGCTGGTGGAACTGGCGCTGCCGAGACGGTTCCGGGTGGCGTCGTCGTCGGCGGCGGCGGTGCGGAAGCGCCAGTCGACGAGCTGTTCCTCGAGGATCTCGGCGGTGCCGTCACGGCCGCCGACGAGGATCCGGCGGAGCTGGCCGGGATAGAGACTGGTGGCGGCGAGGATCTGCCCGAGCCCGCCGTTACGGAAGCGGAGGATCGCCACGCAGGTGTCCTCGACCTCGAGACGCTCCCGGTCGTGGGAGCGCACGGCCGAGAGTGCGACCACGCTCTCGACCGGGTTCTCGTGGGGCGCCAGCCCCGGCGTCATCGCCCCCGCGATCCACTGCAGGGCGTCGACGCCATGGATCGACTGGTTCATCAGCGCGCCGCCGCCGTCGAGCCGCTTCGTTCCCTGCCAGCGGCCCGGACCGTAGTAGGCGTCGTCGCGCCACCAGGGGACGTGGCACGAGGCCACGGCGAGGTCGCCGAAGCGCCCCGCCGCAGCGGCGGCATGGACGGCCTGGACCACCGGATTGAAGCGCTGTGGAAAGATCGCCCCGAGGACGACTCCGCCCCGCCGCGCCGCCGCGATCATCCGGTCGACGCGCGGCAGCGTGATCTCCAGCGGCTTCTCGCAGATCACGTGGATGCCGCGGCGGGCCGCGGCGAGCACGGCTTCCAGATGGGCTCCCGAGGGAGTCGCGACGGTGACGAAATCGGGCTTCTCGCGCCGCAGCATCGTGCCGGTGTCGGCGTACCAGCGGCAGCCGTGGTCGCGGGCGAAGGCCTGCCCCTTCTCCTCGGTGCGGCAGGTCGCGGCGACCAGTTCGACGCCGTCGAGTTCGGCCAGTGCCCGGGCGTGCATCCGGGCGATCGCACCGATGCCGATGATCGCAGCCCGCATCGATCCCTCTCCGTTCGCTGACTACCCGCTCGGGGGGCGGTGAACCGGGGGCAGGCGCCAGTGCCGGGGTCGCCTCGGACCGCTGCCCCGCGAAACCTCCCGGAACTCGCCGGGCCGACAGTGTGGGGTGCGGCCGGCAGCGGGACAAGCCGCAGGGAACGGCGCGGACCGTCGTTGACGGCACTGCGGTGGCAACGATAATCCCGGTCGTGCGGGTACCCACTCCACGCGAGGAGTTCCGGATTGACCCGGCGTGCCCCGATCCTCCGACGCCCGATGAGCCACGAAGGCGCTCCTCCCGGGGCGCGTTCCCACCGGGCGTACCCCATCGTCTCGCGCCGCCGATGGGGCGGTGTGCTCGTGATGGCGACGACGGCCAGCCTCGCCTGGCTGGCCGGGGGGCCTGTGCCGCCCGCGGCCGGTCAGACGGTCGGGCGGTCCGCCGAAACACCGCCGATCGACCCGGCTCCGCTGTTCACTCCCGGCCCGGGCAGCGTGGGAGCGGCATCAACGCTCGAGTCGCGGGCGCCTGCCGCCGACGTCGGGTGGAAGCTCCGCCAGGGTTGGAATGTCGGTGGGCTGCTCGACCTCGATGCGTCGACGTCGGGAGCGCGTACGCGCAGCGAGTTGGCGACGGTCGACTCACTGTCAGGGACTGAGTTCGAGGGGACCACGGCGCCGCCGCCGGTGCGCCGCGACGGGCCCGTCTCCGGTCAGCCGCCGCGCCCGCGCGCGGATCGACCGCCGCTGGCTTCGGCAGGCGATTCCCGACCGGCACCCGGGCCCCATGCTGCGGTGGCGAGCCCCGAGGACACGCCCGATCCGGCGCTCACGGGCGACTGCGGCTGGCTGGGGCTGGGGTGCCTGTCGGGTGGGATGTGGGCGCTGATCGGCGGCCTCGGGATGGTCGGCGCCGCGCTGGTCGCGCTGATCGTCCGCGAGCTCTACTTCGCCCGGTAAAAGCGGTCGAACATCCGGTCGTGCGCACGGTGGAGCCGCGGGGCCGGGCCACAATCGTGGCTCCCCGTGCGCGGCGCGCAGGGACCGGCATAGATCGGTCCGCCGGTCGCCGCCCCGCGGATCCCGATCAGGTCGAAAGGGTGCGGAGGCAGCGACGGGTCGCACGGGGGGCCGGGCACGCACGGCGTGAGCCAGCGCGGATCGCCGGGAGCGTGCAGGCATGATGACCCCGCGGCCCAATCGGCGGCGGCGTCGCTCCGCGGCGGCAACAGCCGCGCGAGGATGGCTTCGGTTTCCCGCTCCACGCGCGCCGCGTCGAGGGCTCCGCCGGTGCTCGCTCCCGCGTCGCCGCTGGCCCGGGCGGGTGGCGGAGCCGCGGTGGGAGGCCGATCGGTCCGCCGCTCCGCGCTGGTCCGGTCTTGCGTCGCGATGCGATCGACTTCCGCGGCCGTGACGGCCGGCGGCTCGGCCCTCATGGCCTGGCCGAGCGTAGCCACCAGGACCAGGGCCGCCCGGTAGCGCTCTCGCGCGGGGCGCGGCGGCGAGCCGGCTATCATCATGCGTTCCCCCCCTCGTTGACCGTGTCAGCATCGGCCCGCCGAGGGGGCGTGCTGGAGCGGTTTTCGTGGATCTCAGCCGCGACCTTCTCGCCGCCTCCGCCGCCACCGTCATCGACCGGACGGCAGCAGACGGGGCAAGCCTGGTGGCCACGGCAGCCGGCGGTGGAGCGGGCGCCGTGGCAGCGCTGGCAGGGACGCCAGGGGCCAGTCGGGTGCTGCTCGAGGGGCTCGTACCCCACGCGCGCGAGGCCGTGGACCGGCTGCTGGGGGGAAAGCAGGAAAGCTACTGCTCGTCGCGCGCGTCGCGGCGGCTGGCGATGGCGGCGTGGGCCCGGGCCCGGGCTCTCGGCGCCCCCGCCGGCGGGGCCCTCGGCGCTGCCGTGACCGCGAGTCTCGCAACGGTGCGTCCCAAGCAGGGCGACCACCGGGCGGTTGTCGCGGTCCAGTCGCTCGCCGCCACGGCGGTCCACTCCCTCACGCTCTCCAAGGGGCCCCGGACACGGGCCGCGGAAGAGGATGTGGCGGCGTGGCTCCTCCTCGCCGCGATCGCGGCGGAGTGCGGTACGCCGTCGCCGCTCCCCGGGCGGCCACCGCTGCGACCCGAGGAGGAGATCGTCGTGCAGCGCGTCGTGGCGCCGGCGCCGTGGCGGGCGCTTCTGGCCGGAGACCGGCGGGGCGTGTCGGCCGTCGACGGCGCCGCTCCCGAGGGCACGCCGGGAAGGTTGCTGTTCCCCGGCTCGTTCGATCCGCTCCACGACGGCCATCGGGGGATGGCGACGGTGGCGGCCCGGATCGTCGGGCGGGAGGTCGAATACGAACTGTCGATCGACAACGTCGACAAACCCGCGCTCGACTATGTCGAGATCGCCGCACGGCAGGCACGGTTCGTGGGCGCGACCCTGTGGCTCACGCGCGCGGCGACGTTCGTCGAGAAGACGGCGCTGTTTCCCCGGGCGTTTTTCATCCTCGGCGCCGACACCTTCACGCGGCTCTGGGATCGGCGATACTACGGCGGGTCGGCTGCCGCCGCCGACGACGCGGTGCGGCGGATCGCGGCGAGTGTGGCGGGACTGATCGTTTTCGGTCGGCTCCAGGACGGAGCCTTCGTATCCGCGGACCGGCCCGACACGCCTGCCCCCCTCCGGACGGTCGCTCGGTTCGTCACCGAGGAGGAGTTTCGTTGCGATCTCTCCAGCACCCAACTGCGCCGCGCCGGGGCAGCGCCCTGAGGGGCGCGGCGTTGCTGCTCGTCGCCGGGACGGCTGTGGCAGTCGTGGCGCGGGCCGACAGGCCGGTGGCGTCGGACGGACTGTTCCAACGCCTGCAGAGGAGCGTCGGCCGGCAGCTTGACGCCGTTGAGCTCACGGGCGGCCGCCGGCTCGTGCGTCCGGTTCTCGACGGGGTGACGCGGCAGCGCGGCGAGGTGACCGCCCTCCGCCTGCTCACCGATCCGGCGGCACCGCCACGGACAGTGCAGCTGTCGGGGGTGACCCGGATCGTCATCGACCGGGAGGTGGTCTACGACACCGGGCCGACCGGCGACGTACTGCGGCCGGGTGGGGCGCGCGGCCGCGACGCCGGTGGCAAGGAGGCAGCGGCCAGCGCCGCACGGATGCGGGCCAACGGCATCGAGCCGTGGCCGGCGAAGACCGCCGCCGACCACGCCGCGGAGGTGCAAAAGCTCGAGCAACTCGTCGCCCTCGTGCAGCGCGACTTTCCCGGGATGCGCGTCGAGACGACGCACGAGTTCATCTTCGCGACCGACATCCCGGCCGGTGAGGTCGCCGGGGTGGTCGCGAGTCTCGATCGGATGCACGACCTGCTGTGCGACCTCTACGACATCCCCGCCGGGGAGCCGGTGTGGCTCGGAAAATGCCTCGTCATCGCCTTCCAGCGCGAGGAAGACTTCCACGCCTTCGGCAGGCGCGTCACGGGGGAGATTCCGGCGGGGGTCCACGGGGCCTGTCACCAGTCGCCCGACGGGCGCGTCTTCGTGACCTGCCACAAGGGCCCCGATCAGCTCGTCTTCGAGCACATGATCGTCCACGAGACGAGCCACGGATTCAGCCACCGCTGGCTGTCGCCGGTGAAGCTGCCGAATTGGCTCAACGAGGGGATCGCCGAGTGGATCGCCTGCCAGGTGGTCCCCGCCTGCCGGCAGGTGGCCGCCAAGGAAGCCAAGGCCCGCGCCCTGATGGCGACCACCGGGACGGTCGGGAAGGACTTCTTCACCGCCGCGAACATCGCGGGGGATCAGTACGGGATCGCGTCTGGGCTGGTGCGCTTCATGGCGGGGCGTGACCGGCGCCGGTTCAAACGGTTCGTGCGTGGGATCAAGGAGGGAGCGACCGTCGAAGACAGTCTGTCGACGTCGTTCAACCTTTCACTCGACGGCCTGCTCACGGCCTACGCCGGAGCCCTCGCCCTGCCGGCGCTGTCGCGCTGACGGCGGTCGGCTCGTCGCTCCGCGCAGGGAGTCTCTCAGCGCCCCCGGGCCAGCCGCCGCCGCCGGGCGGCGAGCAACGCCCCCCAGAAGCCCAGGAAAGCCGCCATGCAGGTGATCACTACCACCGGGCGCCGGGCATCGTGGTTGAGCGTCCAGGCGCCGAGCGCATGGACGACCGCCCAGACGACGAGCGCCACCATGATCCAACGGATCAAGCGTTCTGCGCCCGGCGGGGTCGTGGCAGTTGCCATACCCTCATGGTAGCCGGCGGCAACAGATCGGCTGCCCGCCGGGGGCCCTGAAAAAACAAAGGCCCCCGGAACGGTCCAGGTCCCAGGGGGGCGGAGAACCTGAACCGTTTCCGGGAGCGATTGGATCATCACGGGCACGTCACCGGGAGGGCGACGGCATCCGTGCCTGTCGCCTTCCTGGCCAGGGCTGTCGGTCGCCCCGTGTGGCCTTCGAGCGTGCGGACAGTACGAGTCGTGACGTCGTGAATCAAGGCCGTTTTGCCAGCGTCGCGCTCGGTTTTTCGAATCCGTTCCGCGGGCGGAAGGGAACGGTTCCTCCCCGAGCCCTGGTATGCTCCCCAGCTTTCCAGGACCGGGTCCGAATCACGGGGTGAAGGCGATGGGGAGCGAACGACCCGTGCGGATCGAGGGGGCGGGAATACCGCCGACGGCGGCGGCGTGGGAAGCGGCCTTCGACCGGGCGTTGCCCTACGCGGCGTTCCTCGAGCAGCACGGCACCGGCGATCAGCGGGCACGGTGGCAGGCGGTCCACGACCGGGTGGTGCTCACCGAGCCGCAGCGTGCCCTGCTCGGCTCGTTCGTGAGACGGATGCCGGTGCTCGTGGTCGCCGGGGCGTGGTGCGGGGATTGCGTGTCGCAGTGCCCGGCGCTGGAAAAGTTCGCGGCCGCCTGCCCCGCGATCGTCCTGCGTTTTCTCGATCGTGACGTCCTCCCCGAGATCGCCGGCCATTTGCGTGTCTGCGGTGGCCAGCGGGTCCCCGTGGCGGCCTTCTTCAGCGAGGACTACACGCTCGTCGCCAGCTACGGCGACCGGACGCTGTCGGCCTACCGGGCCGCGGCCCGGCAATCGGGGATCGGCTGCGCCACCGGAATCGTGCCGCCGGCCGCCGACGCGCTGGCCACGGTCACGGCCGAGTGGCTCGAGCAGTTCGAACGCGTGCAACTGATCCTCCGGCTGTCGGCGCGGCTCCGCCAGCTCCACGGCGACTGACGTCACCACGATCCGACAACCGAGTGGCACCATGACCTCCCGCGAGCGCTGGACGGTGTATCCGTTGCTCTTTTTGGCGATCGGGTTGGCGCTCCGCGCCAACGTGCTCCCCCCCGAGCAGGTCGGCGACCTCGACGTCACCCGGCTCACCTGCCGGGAATTGGTGGTGGTCGACGACCGGGGCAACCCATCCGTCAGGGCGGGGCGTGATTCCGCCGACGGCGGTGGACGCATCGAACTCTTCGATTCCGGGCGCCGGCTGGCGGTGGTGATCGGGTCCGGCGCCGTCGCCGAGGATGCCTCGATCCGGTTCTTCGACTCCCAGGAACGGGAGGCCGATCGCCTGGCTCCGGCGGGAGCGCTGCTGCCGCCCCCCGGTCCGTCACCCCGCCGCCGCTGAACGGTGCGACCGTCTCGGGCAGGCCGTGGCCGCCGCCGGCGTGGTCGCGTCGCCGTCCTTGACCCCATCGAGGGGTGAGTCTTCAATAGAGCGATCGGTTCCGTTCTTCATTCGTTTCCGGGGGGACAATCCATGCCGATGCACCATCCAGCCGGCGGCGCCGCGCGCCGCCCGGCCTTCACGCTCGTCGAACTGCTCGTCGTGATCGCGATCATCGGGACGCTCGTCGGCCTCCTCCTGCCCGCCGTGCAGGCGGCCCGCGAGGCGGCTCGTCGGTCGGCCTGCACCAACAACCTCAAGCAGCTCGGTCTGGCGATGCACAACTACCACGACGCCCGGCAGATGTTTCCGCGCAATCTCCTCCAGATCGGCGGCAACATCTGGGAGTCGACCAGTGCCAGCGTGCAGATCCTCCCGTTCATGGAGGAGTCGAACCTGTTCCAGCAGTTCAAGCAGGCCGCTCCCCCGACCGCCAACTGGGGTGTGACCTACGGCCTGATGCAGAACTCGAAGGTCAAGACGTTCCTCTGCCCGTCGTCGCCGCCTGCGGTGGTCACCGCCTGGTCGGGTGCCGGCAGCAACTATGCCTGGTGCACCGGCAGCTCGCTCGACACCAATTGGGGCGGGACCAACTTCAACGGCATGTTCGCCTACCAGCAGGATCGACGGATGGGCGACGTCATCGACGGCCTGTCGCAGACGATCATGGCGGGCGAGATCCTCGTCGGCACCGGATTCGTCCAGGGCAGTTCGGGCGTCTACCCGTTCGACATTTTCTATGCCGGTGACGCGGCGTTCAATTCGGCGTCGAACCGCAACGCCCCGACCGCCGCCGACATCCAGGCGATCGGGCAGGCGGCGATGTCGAGCCCGCAGGGCGTGAAGGGGAACAACGGCGGGATGTGGGCCTGGTACTCCGCCGGGCATTCGACGTTCACGACCGCGGCCACCCCGAACTGGCAGTTTCCCTCGCTCGGCGGCAACTGCTGCCCGGGCGGCGCGCACGACTGGGGCAATGGCATCATCCCGCCGCGGAGCATGCACCCCGGCGGCGCCAACGTCGTGCTCGGCGACGGGAGCGTGCGGATGATCTCCGACGCGGTCGATCTGGCGACGTTCCAGCGGCTCGGCAACCGCAAGGATCGGCAGCCGGTCGGCGACTATTGACGAGTGGGCGGCCCGGCACCGCCGGGGCGATGTCCGAGTGGCCCCGGCCGGTCGGAAGCGGCCGTCCGGACCGTATTCACCTCACTGAAAGCGAGCTTTCCATGGCCGGTCGATCGGGGTTTGACGTGCGCCTGCCCGTGATCGCGGGGGGTATCGGGCTGGCGATGCTGGCCGGCGGGCTGGCGGGATGCAGTCAGGCGACGGTCAAACCGAAAGTGATCACGATCAACGTCGATCCGATGGTTCAGGTGGCCAACACCCTGCGCGCGTATGCCAATGGGCAGGCGCTCGGGAGTGAGGTCACCGGCTTCGAGCAGATGGTCGCGACGGTGAAAGGGGTCAGTGCGGAGAAGGCCGCGATCCTCGAGAAGGGGTTGGCAGAAATCCAGAAACCCGGGGCCGACATCAAGGCGAAGGCGAAGGCGCTGCTCGGACAACTCGGGATCAGTGCCGAGAAGTGAGCCGGCGCCGGGGCGGCGATCACGATCGGGGCTGCCGAGACGAAAGCTGTCCAGCCGGTTCGGAAAGGGCTACAGTGTGGATGGCCGGAGGGTCGGTGCGGCGGAAAGCCGTACTCCTTTCCGGCCCGTCTTTCCGTCGCCTTCCGGTCCGCCGGGGGAGACGGCGGACGAAGCGTCCCCGGTGACGGCCGGGGGGTGAATCGCCCGGCGGCGGCCAGTGCAGAGGCTGCGACGGCTGGGGTCCTCGTAGCAGAAGGAGGTGATTCAGTGACGCAATGTGACTGTACAAAGGGGCTGCGCCGGTAAGCGGCCAGTCGACGGGCTCGCCGTTGACGCAGCCCAACGCACGACACGCGGTCGGCCGGTGGCCAACGCACGGCCGGGTCGCACGCGTGGCGTGCCGGTCCCACGGCTGCCGGCCTCCGGGGTGATTCCCGGGGGCCGGCGGTTTTTTTGCGCCCACGTTCTTCGCGCACCCGGCCGGCAAATTCTTTTTGCGGCCGTGTCCGGTTGCGGCTGTCTGTCACGCCGATCACAGTGGGCAGCCGGATCGGTCGCTGCATGGGGCGTGACCTCGGGGGCGAAAGGGAGGAACGGCGATGGCGAAGCGCACGAAGAAGACCGTCACGGCGCGCGGGCGGGTGCCGCCCCGGCGTGTCTGTGGGGCGATGGCGGCCCACATGCTGCTGCTGGAGAAATACCCGGCGTTCCGCATGAATCTCATGAAACTCGAGGGGGCGACCGCCAAGCAGCGCCAGGCCCCCGTCGATCTGGCCCAGGTGCCGATCGTCACGGTCGACACCGTCGTCCACGTCGTCTATGCGACCGACGCCGAGAACGTCGGCGATGACCAGATCGCCAGCCAGCTCGACGTGCTCAACCGTGATTTCCGGGCCACCAACACCGATCGCTCCAAGGTGCCCGCGCCGTGGGCAGGCCTGGTCACCGACGCCCGGATTTCCTTCCGTCTGGTCGAGGTGACGCGGACGCCGACCACCGTCCGCGGCTTCGGTACCGACGACGGTGTGAAGAACGCGGCGACGGGAGGAATCGCGCCGATCGACACGCGCTCGCGTCTCAACCTGTGGGTCTGCGCCCTGCGGGACGGCGTCCTCGGCTACGCCCAGTTTCCCGGTGGCCCGCCGGCGACCGACGGCGTCGTGATCAACGTCTCGGCGTTCGGCACCGTCGGGACGGCGCAGGCGCCGTTCAACCTCGGCCGCACGGCGACCCACGAGGTGGGGCACTATTTCAACCTCCGCCACATCTGGGGCGACACACCCGATTGCAGCGGCGGCGACGGGGTCGCCGACACCCCGAACTGCGAGGGGCCCAACTTCGGTACGCCGATCTGGCCGTCGGTGACCTGCAACAACGGCCCGGCCGGCGACATGTTCGTCAACTACATGGACTATGTCGACGACCGGGCGATGTTCATGTTCACCGCCCAGCAGGTGCTGCGGATGCGGACGGCCCTGGAGACGGGGCGCCCGGGCCTGATGGCCACGGCGGCCGCGGCCCGGCGCAAGCGCTGAGCCTCCGAGGAGCGGCGTGATGGCGAAAGCGTCGAGAACGCGGAAGCGGGCGGCGACCGTCCGCTACCAGATCAGCGAGCGCGTGATCCGGCAGGCGTCGACCCGGGCGTATCGCTGGCGGCGCGAGCAGCGCAAGCCGGTGACGCGCCAGTTGTGGATCTACACCCTCGATCCCTCGGTGTCGGATCGGGAGGGGGGCGTGACGAAGGTCGAGGTCCCGTGGGAAGAGCTCGATCCGGGGCCGAAGGGGCAACTGTTCGAGGTGGTTGCCGGTCAGCCGCCGGAGCCGCTCGCCGCGGTGACCAAGCCACTCGACCTCGACGACCCGGAGCTGCTCGTCACCGACGGCGTGCCCCCGTCGCCGTCCGATCCCCGGTTCCACCTGCAGATGGCCTACGCCGTCTGCAGTCTCACCTACGCGGCCTTTCGCCGCGCTCTGGGACGCGACATCGCCTGGGCGATCCCGCCCGGCACGCCGACCACCACCGACCGCCACCGCACCGTCCGGCTGAAGATCCGTCCGTTCGCGTTCGAGGAGCGGAACGCCCACTACAGCCGCGATTCCGGCGATCTGGCTTTCGGTTGGTTCCGGGCCGGAGCCAGACCGGCAGGGTTCACGATTCCCGGGGGATTGGTGTTCACCGTGCTGTCGCACGACATCATCGCCCACGAGACGACCCACGCCCTCCTCGACGGCCTCCGCGCGAATTTCCAGGAGCCGACCAATCCCGACGTCCTGGCGTTCCACGAAGGATTCGCCGATCTCGTCGCCCTGTTCCTCCACTTCACCTATCCCGGCGTCGTCGAGCAGTCACTGCGGCGGTCGCGCGGTGTGGTCGGGCACGGATCGCTGCTCACGGACATCGCCCGCGAGTTCGGCTACGCGCGGACGAGCGACGACGGTGCGGCCCCGGTCAGACGGGCGCTCCGCTCGGGGATCGACGTCGAGGGGATCCACGCCTTCGACTCGGACGAGCCGCCGGACGGCCGCGGCGCGCCGGTGTGCTACGACCCGACCGCCGAGCCCCATGCCCTGGGAACGGTCCTGGTCTCGGCGGTGTTCGAGGCGTTCGTGACGATCGCCCGGAGGAAGACGGCGCGGCTCACGGCCATCGCCGGGGTCGATCCGCAGGACCTCGGCACGAAGCCGCTCTCCGACGCCCTCCTCGCGGCCATCGGCCGCGAGACGTGCGCCGTGGCGGGGCAGTTCCTCACGATGTGCATCCGGGCGATCGACTACTGCCCGCCGGTGGACATGCTGCTCGGGGAGTACCTCCGGGCCCTGGTCACGGCCGACCTCGAGGTCGAGCCGGTCGACAAGTGGGGCTACCGGGAGGCCTTGATGCGTTCCTTTCGGCGCCGCCGGATCTTCCCCGCCGGCGTCCCGTTCATGACCGAGGACGCGCTCCGCTGGCAGCCGCCGGACACGCCACCCGACGCGCGCTTGAAGGTCCCGGGGTTGGCATTCGGCGACCTGCGTTTCGACGGGGATCCCGGTCGCCCCGCCGACGAGAACGAGCTCACCCGGCAAGCCGACGCGCTGGGGCGTTTCGTGACGGACCCGGAACGTGCCCACCTGTTCATGCTCCTCCCCGTCGACGACAACCCGCCGACGGGCTTCACGCAGGTCGCGCCGGCGATCATCGACTCGATCCGCATCGCCCGGCGTGTCGCCCCCGACGGACGGATCCTCTTCGACACGATTGCCGAGGTGACGCAATCCTGCACCGCGACGACCGCGGATGGATTGGTCGACCTGATCGGCGGGTGCACGATCGTCATCAACCAGGACGGCTTCGTCCGCTACACGATCGGCAAGCGCGTCACGTCACACGACCGGCTCGCCCGGCAGATGAAGGCGATCAGGGGGCCACTCAAGGGGTTCTGGACGACGCGCTCGTCGCGAGGCAAACGGCATCTCGGCAAGCGTCCTGACATGCTGTCCCGCCTCCACGGCTAGCCTGCCGTGGACGGCGTGACCGGCCGCCGATGCCGCCGACACGGGCGTGGACCGATGTTCCGCGGTCAGAAACGCGCGGTGCCGCCTCACTACGCCCGGCAGGACTCGAACCTGCAACCCTCGGTTCCGAAGACCGATGCTCTATCCAATTGAGCTACGGACGCGACGGCCGCGAGTATATCCGCCGCCGCGCCGGTCCCCTGCAGCGTGCCTGCCGACCACGGCACAACCGGTTCCGCCGCACCAACCGTTCGTGGTCGGGCGGCGACTCTACCGGTCGGCGTGACCTGCCGATCCAAGAAGCAGGTGACGATCGGCGAAGGCTCGACGGTCGTCCGGTCTCAGCTTCCGGCAGGCAAAGGAGTTCCCGCCATGGCGATCGGTACCGAGCAGACGATGGTTGCTGCCCCGAAGGGAGGCCAGCGGTTCGATTGGAAGGCGTTTGTCGCCGGCGGCGCGGCGGTGCTGCTCACCGCCCAGCTGGTGCTCATCCGCCCGGCGGCCCAGCAGGTGGCCGCATTGGAGCGGCAGGTCGGGCAGCTGTCGCGGACGGTCACCGAACTGGCCGGGACGACCGGGAGCGTGAACACCGCCAACCGGCTTCTCGCGCAGCTGCAGATCCAGGGGGGCCAGCTGGGCGATGCCGAGGCGGCGCTCGACCGCTTCCGCACGCTCGGCGAGCGCCTCGTCGCCCAGACCGAGAAGGTGGCGGCGGCCGCCGCGGCCGTCGAGCGGATCGGCGGGGTGCACGCCGGAATCGTCGCCACGGGGCGGGCGCTCGACGGCGTCACGGCGGCCCTCGAGGCGGCCGACGGCCTTGTCGCCCGGGCCGAAGTGACACGGCGGCGTGCCGAGGAGGCCCGCGAAGGGCTGCTGGTGGTGGAGCGTGTCCACGGTGACCTGACCACGGGTCTGGAGCGGCTCGTCGATGCTTCCCCCGTGCTCGCCGACGTCGCCGGACTGTGCGACCGGCTCGCCGGGGCCGGCCCCGCGGTCGCCCGGGCCACCGAGGTGGCGGTGGAGACGGAGCGGCTCGGGACGCGGATCACCGGTCAGCAGGCCGGGATCGCCGCTGCCCACGGCGCGGTCGACCGGATCGAAGGGCTGATCGACGCGGTCGAGGCCGCCGGCGCCGGAACGGCCCCGGCCGCGGAGCGGCTCGCCGAGCTGACGCGGCTGAAGGAGGCCGTCGTCGCCGGTGCCGTCCGGGTCGGCGAGGCGGCTCTGGCCCTCGAGCGGCTGCGGGAGTTGGGCGCGGGATTGACGGAGGCGACGGGCACGCTCGGCGACATCCAGCACATGATCGTCGACGTCATGCTGCTGCGGCCGGCGGTCGATCGGGCGGCGGAGACGATCCTCCCGGTCATCGAGTTCACGCGTGCCGCCCGCGCCGTGGAGGCCGCGCCGCGGCCGGTGGCCGCCGCCCCGGCTCCCGCCAGCCCGACGCCCGTGGTCGACGTCGCCCGCTCCCCGGGCGACGTGCCGCAGTGATCGCCGCCGCGGCCGTGCCCGCCCCCCGGGACGGCCGCCGCAGGGCTGGCGACCGGATCCCTCGGCCCCACCCCCCGGGGCCGGGGGATCCGCGGCATTTCGGGGGCCGGTCAACCCGACCGGCGATCCGAAGACGACCCAGCCGCGGTCGATCGGGAGTGACGCCACCATTCCCAGGCCACCGGCAGGACCGAGAGGAGGACGATGCCCACGACGACGAGCTCGAAGTTCTTCTTGACCACGGGGATGTTGCCGAAGAAATAACCTGCGAGCGTGCAGATCAGCACCCATGCGATCCCGCCGACGACGTTGTAGAACAGGAACTGCGCGTAGTTCATTCTCCCGATTCCGGCCACGAACGGGGCGAAGGTGCGGACGATCGGCACGAACCTCGCCAGGACGATCGTCTTGCCCCCGTGGCGCTCGTAGAACTCCTGTGCCTTGACGAGGTTGTGGTGGCGGAGGAACCACGTGTCGAGGGCGAAGGCGCGCGGCCCGACGGTCCTCCCGAGGGCGTAGTTGAGCGTGTCGCCGAGGATCGCGGCCACGGTGAGCGTGGTCAGCAGTGCCGGCAGGCCGAGCAGGTCGGGGAACAACGCCGCCATCGCCCCCGCGGCGAACAGCAGCGAATCACCGGGCAGGAACGGCGTCACGACCAGTCCGGTCTCGCAGAACACGATCGCGAACAGGAGGACAAGCGTCCACGGTCCCCACTGCTCGATGACCGTGTGGAGCCGCTCGTCGAGGTTGAAGAACAGGTCGAGGACCGGCTGCAGCCATTCCATCGCGACACGCCCGGCGGGAAGGGGTCCGGGCGGATGGTGGGAACGCCGGGGGGCGTTCGCGTCGTGCCACGGATCGGGGATGCCGCGGAGTATAGTCGCCGCGACCCGCGGCTCCGTCCGCCATCCCCCGTCCCGGCCCGGTCGGGTGGTGACGGCGGGAGCGGCGGCAACCGAAAAACCGGGAAAAGTCTTTGACTTCGACCGATTCCAGACCATATCCATGTCACTCGTCGGGGGCTGGGCACAAGCGCCTGCGCTCCACGGGCCCGGAAATGACGGGTCCGGGGCCCGGGCGCGGTGCTTTCGCGCGAGACCGGGGCGGTACCGATGGCTGCGGGTGGGCCGATGGCACAGGTGACGCTGCGGGTCCTGCACGGTGCCGATCGCGGCAAGGTCTTCGAGCGTGTGCCGACGCCGGTGACGATCGGCCGTGAGGAGGGGAACTCGATCCAGCTCAACGACGAGCGGATCAGCCGCTTCCACCTCAAGCTCCAGGACGACAACGACAAGCTCGTGCTCACCGACCTGGAGAGCACCAACGGCACCCGCGTCAACGGCGAGGACATCCAGGTTCGGATCGTGCGCGACGGCGACATGATCGCCCTGGGCCGCTCCTTGCTGCTCGTCGGCTCCCACAGCGACATCGACCGCCGGATCGCGGCGATCGCCGCGCGACTGCCGCCCGCCGAGGAAGCGCAGGCGCGCCAGGTGGGGGAGCGGCTGCGGCGGATCGTCCACTCGGCGAGTGACCACGATCTCGAGGTGCCCGACGTGCCGTCGCTGCTGCCGGGCACGCCGCCGCCGTTGCCCACGCGGCTCAGCCCGGCGCAGTCGGCCGAGCTCGCCGAGCTCCTCGACTACATCCAGGCCGTGCTCCGCGAGGCGACGTTCGGGATGCAAATGCGCCCCGGACACGAGCGCGTCGAGATCGACTTCCTCCACTGGCAGATGCTGCTCGACCTCCAGGCCCGTCTGGCGAACCTGCTGCGGCGGATCGGCGAGCCCTCCTGAGGCGTGCCGCGCCGGAGTCTCGTGGCGGCGGGTGAACCCCGCCTTCCGCGCGGTAGAATCCCGGCCGTCACCACCGGAGGGAGCCGCCCGTGACCCCACCCCCGTTCGTCCATCTCCACTGCCACAGTCACTACAGCCTGCTCGACGGCGCCAGCTCGATCGACCGGCTCGTGGCCCGCACCGCCGAACTGGGGATGAACGCCCTGGCGATCACCGACCACGGCAACCTCCACGGGGCGCTGGAGTTCTACGAGGCCGCCAAGGCGGCGGGCATCAATCCGATCATCGGGTACGAGGCCTACATCGCCCCCGGGAGCCGGTTTCAAAAGGATGCCGGCAGCCAGCGGGAATCGAGCTACCACCTCACGCTCCTGGCGAAGGACCGGGAGGGCTTCGGCAACCTCCTCCAACTGGCCACCAAGGCGTATTTGGAGGGCTTCTACTTCAAGCCGCGCATCGACCGGGAGCTGCTCGCCGCCCATTCGGCCGGCATCATCTGCCTGTCGGGCTGTCTGGCGAGCGAGTTCAGCCGGTCGCTGGTCGGCAGCGGGAGCGGGCAGGCCGACGCCCTGGTCGCCTCGGCGGAGATCGTGGGCTGGTTCGCGTCGGTGTTCGGCGATCGGTACTTCATCGAGATCCAGGACAACGGCCTCGACCTGCAGCGGCAGGTGACGCTCGCCGCGCTCGACGTGGCCCGCCACGCCGGGATCCCGACGGTCGCCACCTGCGATTGCCACTACGTCAACCGCGAGGACGCCGAGGCCCAGGACATCCTCCTGTGCGTCAATACCGGCCGGTTCCGCAACGACCCCGGTCGCCTGCGGATGGAGGCCACCGAGTACTACCTCAAGAGTCCGGCCGAGATGGCGGCGATGGTCGGGGCGCTCCGCGGCGCGGAGACGCTCGCCGCCGTGGCCCGCAGCCAGCAGATCGCCGACGGCGTGTCGATCGATCTCGAGCTCGGGCGCCGGCATTTCCCCGGGTTCGAGGTGCCGGCGGGATGCACGTCGGGAAGTGAACTCCGCCGGCTGTGCGTCGCCGGCCTCTGCGACCGCTATGCCGACGTCGCGAAACGGTGGCGTGACCCCGCCGCCGCGCGCGACGCGGGCAATCTCCACGCCGACGTCGTCGCCCGGCTCGACCGCGAATTGGCGGTGATCGAGAAACTGGGGTTCTCCAGCTATTTCCTCATCGTCCACGACTTCGTCCGCCACGCCCGCGAGCAGGGGATTCCCGCCGCGGCCCGTGGCTCGGGCGTGGGGGCGCTGGTCGCCTACGCGCTGCACCTGTCGCACGTCTGCCCGCTGGAATACGACCTGCTGTTCGAGCGCTTCCTCGACGAGAACCGCAAGGAAGCCCCCGACATCGACATCGATTTCTGCAAGGAGCGGCGCGGCGAGGTCATCGACTACGTGAAGCGGAAGTACGGCGCCGAGAACGTGGCCCAGATCGGCACCTTCGGCACGCTGGCGGCGCGGGCCGCGATCCGCGACGTCGGCCGGGCACTGGGCATGCCCGTGCCGCGGGTCGACTCGATCGTCGCCCTCGTGCCCGACCAGTTGGGGATCACGCTGGCCGAGGCCGCGGCGCCGGGCTCCCGGCTCGCCGAGGCCTGCGACGGCGACCACGAGATCCGCGAGCTGGTCGATCTCGCCGGTCGGATCGAGGGGCTCGCCCGCAACGTCGGCACGCACGCCGCCGCCGTCGTGATCGCCGACCGTCCACTCGTCGAATACGTGCCGCTGCAGCGGGTCACCGGCAAGGATGAAGTCATCACGCAGTGGGCGATGGGCGACGTCGAGCGCGCCGGCCTGATGAAGATGGACTTCCTCGGGCTCCGCTACCTCACGGTGGTCGCCAAGACGCTCGAGATCATCGCCGCCACCGGCCAGCCGCGCCCCGACCCGTTTGCCTTCCCGCTCGACGACCGGCCGACATTCGAGTTGCTGTGCCGGGGCGAGACGAAGGGGATTTTCCAGCTCGAGAGCGGCGGGATCCGCGACCTGCTCCAGCGGATGAAGCCCGATCAGTTCCTCGACATCGTCGCCGTCAACGCGCTCTACCGCCCCGGTCCGCTCGAGGGGGGAATGGTCGACGACTACGTCGCCGTCAAGCACGGGCGCCAGCGTGCCGAGTACCGCCATCCCGTGATGAAGGAGGTGCTCGAGGAGACGCACGGGGTGATGGTCTACCAGGAGCAGGTGATGCGGATCCTCGAGCGCCTCGGTGGCATCGAGTTGTCGAGCGCCTACACCTGCATCAAGGCGATCAGCAAGAAGAAGCTGGAGACGATCGCGCAGTTCCGGGAGCGGTTCGTGGCCGGGGCCCGGTCACGGGGTCTCGCGGCCGGCGAGGCGGCCGACCTGTTCGGGTTGATCGAGAAGTTCGCCGGGTACGGCTTCAACAAGAGCCACTCCACCGCCTACGCCCTGCTCGCCTGGCAGACCGCCTACCTCAAGACCCACTGGCCGGTCGAATTCATGGCGGCACTGCTCTCCGGCGACATCACCGGCCGGAATTTCAAGAAGAAGGACGCCCTCGTCGAGCATGTCGAGGACTGCCGGCGGATGGGGATCGAGGTCGCCCCCCCCGACGTCAACGTGTCGATGCCCGACTTCTCGGTCCGCGACGGTCGGATCGCCTTCGGGCTGGCGGCGATCAAGGGCTGCGGCCTCCAGGCCGCCGAGGCGATCGCCGCCGAGCGGCAGCGCGGCGGGCCCTACACCGACCTCGACGACTTCTGCGGGCGCCTCGATCCGGCGGTCGTCAATCGGACGGCGATCGAGAGCCTCGGCAAGGCCGGGGCGCTCGACGCCCTCGGTCGCCACCGGGGCGCCGTGCTGGCGGGCATCGAGCGCGCGATGGCAGCCGGAGCGGCGCGGCTCGCCGATCGGCGCAGCGGCCAGAAGAGCCTGTTCGACGCGCTCGACGCCGCGCCGGCACCGGCGGCACCGGCCGCCGTGCGCGGCGGCGGCACCGACGTGCCGCCGCTGTCGGATGCCCAGATGCGCCTCGGGGAGAAGGAGGTGCTCGGCTACTACGTCCACAGCCATCCGCTCGCCGAACACGCCGCCGTGCTCGACGCGGTCACGACCCACGGCACGACCGGGCTCGCCGGCGTGCCCGCGCGCCGCGAAGTCGTGATCGGCGGGCTCGTCGCCGCGGTCAAGCACTCGGCCGTCAAGCAGCCCCGGTCCGGCTCCGTGCACACGCGCTACGCGATGTTCGACCTCGAAGACATGGAGGGGCTGGTCCGCACGATCTGCTGGCCCGAGGAATTCGCCCGCGTCGGCGAGCGGATCCGCCCGGACGAGGTGGTCATCGTCACCGGGTCGATCGACCGCCGGGCGGGGAGCGACGAGACCAACCTCATCGTCAACGACCTGATTCCCGTCGCGGCGGTCTGGAGCCGACCGGTGTCGAGCGTGACGGTGCGGTTCGACGAGTCCCGGCACGGCTCCGACCTCCTCGACCGCCTCGCCACCGTGGTCCGCCGCCACCCGGGAGCGGTCCCGCTGCGGCTGGTGATCGAATTGGCCGACGGCCGTCGCGTGGTCGTCGACTGCGACCGCCACGCCGTCGCCTGGTCCGAGGCGCTGCATGCCGATCTGGTCGCGCTCCTCGGCCCGGGGGCGGTGCGGGCGACGCCGGTCGTGCAGCGCCGCGACGGCGACGGCCCCCGACGGCAGGCGGCCGGGCGCGCTGCTGCGCGCTCCGCCTGACCCCACCAGCGGGGATGGACGATGGCCGCCGCGCCGGCATGGTGGGGAAATGGTCCGGTCGTTCCGGTCGGGGAGTCGGGGAAAAACCGGGTCAATCGCCGCTCGACGCCGGGCCGAAGAACGACCGGAGTCCTTGTGGTCCGTCGGCGGCCACGTTGCCCACCCTCCGGGGCGGGCATAGGCTGACGTGCGAACCCGCCGAGCCCCGATCCCCCCACGTTCCCGGGTGAGTCCATGCGTCGGTTCCAACTGTTCTGCCGGTCCGCCGGTTGCGGCCGTCTCGGACTTCTGGCGATCACCGCGGCTCTGTTCCTCGCTCCCGTCTCCCGGGCCGTCGCACAGATGGGTGTCGGTGGTGGCGGCATGGGGATGGGTGGCGGTGGCGGTGGGATGGGTGGCGGCGGGATGGGCGGTGGTGGCATGGGCGGCGGCGGCATGGGTGGCGGTGGCATGGGTGG
>JAGWVR010000026.1 GCA_018970785.1 Planctomycetota bacterium | reverse complement strand
GTGCGCGAGGTGGGCGAGCTGCTCCGCGAGATGGGGGCCGACGACGGGATCAACATGGACGGCGGCGGCTCGACGACGCTCGTCGCCAAGGCACCCGCGGGCGACACGCTGCGCCTCGTCAACCGCCCGAGCGGCGGCCTGCGGCGCAACGGCGCCAATCTCGTCATCGCCCTCGACCCGCCCCCCGCCGGCCGCGAGTGAGCGGCGCCCGCGCCCCGCGCCGGGCATGAGGCGCCGTCAATCCACGGCCGCCGCGCGGTCGTTCGCGAGGCTTTCGATCGCCCCCCGCGCCCGTTCGGCCGCGGCGAGGAAGTCGGCCGGCGTCTCGCGCCCCGGCTCGCGGTCGCCGATCCACGGGGCGAGGACGGCGAGGATCCGTCGCTGCGTGGCCAGCGCCGCATCGCGGCGGAGGGTCGCCGCCTCGAGCGTCGCCCGGGCGACGAGCGCCGTGACGAGGATCCGCGTCCGCCCGGCAATCGCCGGCTGCTCGGCGACCGAGCGCTCGGCGAGGGCGACCGCCGCCGCGACGTCGGCCTCGGCCTCCCCCGGCCGGCCGAGCTCCATCAGGCAGGCGCAGGCCTGCCCGGCCGCGCCGACGGATTCGCCGAGGAAATGGTCGGAGTCGGGCATCTCGTCGAGCAGCGTTCGGCAGGCGGCGGCGCGACGGCGGACCGTGGTGAGCGCTGCTGCGGGCTCGCCGGCCGCGAGGTCGAGATGGGCCAGCGCCGCAAGCCCGAGGAGCAGCCCGCGCCCGAGCACGTCGCGCTGCACCGCGAACCGCTCGAGGCTTTCTCCGGCGACGGCCACGAGCCGCTCGAGCCTCCTGCGGCGGATGGCCCCGTCGGTCAGCACCGGGCTGATCGCGGCGTTGTAGAAAACGGGTAGCGCCAGGCAGGCGAGGTCGACGTCGTCGGGCGCGGCTGCGAGGAGCTGATCGAGCAGATCGACGGCCTTGGCATGGAGGGCGAGCGACTCGTCGCGGTGGCTGGCCATCGCCTCGGCGTTGGCCAGATCGCCCCAGGCGACGGCCAACCGCCGCCCGGCCGCCGGATCGCCGGCGGCGCCGAGGTTCACGAGCCGGTCGACCGCGTCCCGGGCGACGGCCGCCGCGTCGTCGATCCGTCCGGTGCGGGCGAGGATCGCGATCTCGAGGCGCTGGACACGCTGGCGGAGGGATTCGTCGTCGGCCGTCGGAGCGCCGCGGGTCTCGATCCCGTCGAGATACCCGATCGCCTCGCGCGCCGCCTCGAGTGCATCGGGCAGCCAATGAAGCCGGTCGAACAGTTCCGCGACGCGCGCGAGCCCGGCAGCCTTGAAGCGCTCGGCCGTCGCCGCTTCGGGCTCGAGCGGCCACTGGCAATACTCGTCGCGGATCTGCCGGAGGTGGTCGCGGTCGGCGTCGTCGAGCGCCGCCCCACGCGCGAGGAAGCGCTCCGCCGCGGCGTCGGTGAGCCTCTCGAACGAGCGCCGCGCCAGCCCCTGGGCCTCGAGCACCCTGCCGTGGCTGGCGACGAGCGCCGCCGTCGCCGTCTGGAGCCGGCGGAGGTGATAGAGCGTGCCGCCGGCTAGCGCGAGCGCCGCGACCAGGCCGGTGGCGACGAGCGCCGCGGGCGCCGGCCGCCGCCGGGCCCACTTGGAAAGCCGTTCGACCGGCCCCGCAGGGCGCGCCAGGATCGTGCGGCCGTCGAGGAAGCGATCGAGATCCTCGACGAGCGCGGCGGCCGAGGCGTAGCGGTCTTCCGGCCGCCGCGCCAGGCACTTGCCCGCGATCGTCGCCAGGTCGGCGGGCACGCCGGGGACGAGCAGCGCCAGCGGCCGCACCTCCCCCGCGGCGGCACGGCGAAGCGACTCGGCCGTGCTCCCGGCATCGAACGGTGCGGCACCGGACAGCAGCCAGTACAGGAGGCCGCCGAGGGCGTGGATGTCGGCGGCGGTGCCGACCCGGCCGAGTGAGGGATCGAGTCCGGTCTGCTCCGGCGCCATGAACGACGGCGTGCCGACGGCGATGCCGTCGCGCGTGACCGCCGGACCGGGATCCTCCCCGGGGCGGGCGAGGCCGAAGTCGACGAGCTTCGGCATCGGGCCCCGGCCGTCGCCGGGCGCGGCGAGGAGGACATTGGCGGGTTTGATGTCGCGGTGGATGATCCCGCGCGCGTGAAGCGCGGCCACGCCCCGGCCGACGCCGGCGACGAGCGTCGCGGCCTCGGCCGCCGGCAGCTTGCCGGCGGCGACGCGGTCGTCGAGCGATGGGCCGTCGATCCACTCCATGACGATCGCCGGCGCACCGGCGACGTCGGTGACGTAGAGGATCTGGACCACGTTGGGGTGGACGATCCGCGTCAGGAGCGTCGCCTCGCGCTCGGCACGGGAGCGGCCCTCGGGAGTCGGGGCGGCGGCGTTCGAGAGCACCTTGACGGCGACGAGTCGATCGAGGCGCGGCTCGCGGGCCCGGTAGACGATCCCCATCCCGCCGCGGCCGACCTCGACCAGGTCGGTGAGGCCCGGCAGCGCCGGGGGTGGCGCCGGCGGCGGCCCGGGCTCCCGGGCCGCCAGGCGACCGACGATCGCCGCCGTGTCGGGACCAGGGGAGCGGCGCGTGCGGTTCACCATCACCACCAGCGCCGCATCTTCGACCGAGAGCGGTCGGGGGGAGCCGTCGTCGGAGGGAGGCGGCACCGTCATCGCCGCCTCACGACGCACGGCCGATGGAATCACCCGCCGGGCGACCGAGCCGGGCGACCGTCCTGCGGAGCAGCCGGAGCACGACGCTCCGGGCGCGGTACGAATTTTCGACGGTCATTCCCAGCCGGGCGGCAACGTCGGCCGCGGGCACGCCGTCGATCGCCAGCAACCGGAACGCCTGCCAGGTCCGTGGCTTCACACGCAGCTCGACCTCGTGGAGGGCCAGGTCGAGCAGCTCCATGTCGAACGCCTCCTCGATCCGGCGCACGAGCCCGTCGCGGGCCGGGATGCTGGAGAGCAGATCCTGGATCGCCTGGCCCCCGGTGCCGGCCCGGTCGGCGCGCCGCGTCGCGCTCCAGTCGGAGACCGACGCGACGACCATCTGGCGGAGGTAGCCGCGGAACCGCCGCGCCGGGTCGTAGCGGAAGTTGGCGGCATGGCGCCAGAACCGCACGAGCACGTCCTGGGCCACGTCGTGGGCGTCGTCGTACTGGAGGCCGTGGCTGCGGCACCACTGCACGACGGCCGGGCCGTAGATCGCGACGAACTCGCTCCACGCGCCGGTATCGTCGGGCACGTCGCGGATCCGCGCCAGCAGGCTGACGCGCGTCGTGCGTAAAGAGGGCATGAGAATCCTTCGCACGAAGCCGTGTGTCGGCTCTCGACCGGGATCGATCCCCGTCCACTCCGGTCCAAGATACCCGTCGTCGACCGAGGATCCAGGCACGCGCCCTCTGCCCGGCGGGTCGCGGCTCACGACCGCCTCATGATCGCGGCCGGGCCTCCGGCGGGATCGGTCATTCCCCGGCGGTGGCCGACTCGGCCACGACTTCCGGCCGCGTCCGCGCCGGGAGCAACTCGAACTCGTCGAACACCACGCCGTCGGCGTCGATCGCCCTGACCAGTGCCGTCGGCGGCGCTACCGGCGTGGCCGGCGGGCGGAGGTTCACACACCACAGGTGGTTGCGCGACTCGGCCCGCGCCAGCCACCAGGCGACGTCGGGAGCGGGCACGGGGCGCGTGTTCACACCCCAGGCGCCGTCGCCGAGATAGAGCAGGCCGTTGGCATGGTCGCGGCGGTGGCCACGGAGGCGGTGCGATCGCTTGAACGTGTGGTGGTCGTGCTCGAACACGGCCGAGACGCCGTGGCGCTCGAGGTGCGGCGTCCAGTGCGTGCGGATCTCGACCGAGCGCGGGTGCTCGATCGGGAGCTTGTCGGCCGGGGCCTTGGCGGTGCCGTAGGCGGGGAAGTGGTAGGCCGCGAACAGGAACGGCCGCGCCTGCCGGGCGGCGAGCACCTCCCCGAGCCAGTCAGCCTGCGCGCCGGCGATCGGCACGGTGTGGGCGGAGTCGAGCATCACCAGCGACAGGTAGTCGCCGACGTCGGCGGTGAAGTAGCTGCGTCGCCCCGGCCTGACGAACAGGCCGTAGTAATAAGGGGCGTCCTTGGGAATCTCGCCGCCGTAGCCGCCGCGGACCTCGTGGTTGCCGATCCCGACGACGAGCGGAATCAACCGCCGGTCGGCGGCCATGCCGGCCGTGGTCCACGAGCCGAGCCAGTCGATCCAGCGCATCGCCAGGGCGCCGTTCTCGTAGGCGAGGTCGCCGCCGAGGAGGGCGAAGTCGGGGTCGAGCCGGGCCGCTTGGCGGTTCATCCGGTCGAGCGCCTCGCGCGCATGCATCATGTCGCCGCCGGCGACGAAGCGCACCGGCCGGCCGAGGGTCGCGGGCATGGTCCGCAGCAGCCAGCCCTGCGAGGGCGTGTCGGGGCGGCTGCCGATGCCGAACCGGTAGAGCGTGTCCGGGTCGAGCCCGGCAAGCTCGGCGCGGCGCAGGACGAGCGCCGACGGCTCGAGCTGGAACTGCTCCGCCTCGGCGCTCGACCACTCGGCATCGTCGGCGGCGTCGGCGCGCCGGAAAAAGACGGTGGTGGCGTTCTTCGGGTAGAGGTTCACCCAGTTGACGACCATTCCCCGGGTCGGGTCGTCGGGCCAGGTGAGGAACACGCCGACATGATCCTGCGCCGCAACGCGACCGGCGAGCAGGCAGATGGCGATCGCCCAGGCATGCGTCACTCGCCCCATCGTCGGCAGTCCCTCCGCGGTCGATGCGCCGCGGCTGCTGGCCGCCGGCCACGACCATCGTAGCCGCCACCGGGGGGCGGTCCGCCCCCGTCGGCCGCGCGGCCGACGCCGAGCCCTTCCGGCACCGGACGCGGGTGTGGTATGTCATGGCCGAGCGTGACCGCCATCCCGAGGAGATCCCGATGACCACCTCCCTGCCCCGCCGGGCCCTGTCGATCGTCGTCGCCGCCCTGGCAGGGGCCACCGGCCTGTCGGCCCTCGCCGAGCACACCAAGGACACGCTCGAGATGGTGAAGGAGGGGCTGGTCCAGAAGAAGGCGGTGATCGTCGACGTCCGCGAGGCCGACGAATGGGAGGAAGGGCATCTCCGCGAGGCCCGCCACCTGCCGATGAGCAGCCTCAAACAGATCGACAAGGAAGCGGTCGCCAAGGTCCTTCCCAAGGACAAGGTGATCTACCTCCACTGCCAGGCGGGCGGGCGCTGCCAAAAGGTGGCCGATCTGCTCAAGCCGCTCGGCTACGACGTCCGCGCCCTCAAGCCCGGCTATCCCGACCTCGTCGAAGCCGGGTTTCCGGCGACGAAAGGGAAGTAGCCGGCCTGCCGGAAGCGAAACCGGCGTTCGTTCACGTCCATCGCGCGATCTCGTCCCCGCTGCGGAAACCGGTCGCCAGCGGCAGCGCGGCCGGTGGCGAACCGGTGATTCTCCTGCTGCCTCCGCGCGGCGCGGTCCGTATACTGTTGCTCTGTCCGGGGGAGGGGATCACGTCGGCGGGGATCCGGCCAGGCGGCCGACCGCCGCGATTCGTCGTTCACGAGGCCGTCCTGCGCGCGGCCGTCTCCCGGCGAGGAGGCTTGCATGTCGAACCGACGGCGGCTGGGCATGGCACGGCGGGCGGCGGCCCGACGGCGGGGAGTGGCGGCGGTGGAACGTCTCGAGGCGCGGCTCGCGCTGTCGGCGTCGGCACCGCGGCCGTTCATCGACCTCGGCCCGAGCGACAACGTCGCCCTCGACCAGCCGCGCGTGACGGTCGAGTTCGGCAACTCCCAGGGGCAGTCGATCGGCCCCGACATCTTCAACAGCTGGCTGCTCGACACCGGCGCCAACACGATCCTCGTGTTCAAGACCGGTGTCGACGACATGAACGAATCGCCGCCGCCGTACCAGGTCGAGGGGCTGTTCGAGGAGCTCGGCGTCGGCGGCTCGCAGCTGTTCGACATCTCCGCCCCCTACCGGTTCGACTTCGCCGGCACGTCGGGGGTCCGGCAGACGCTCGTCGACGCACGGGTGATCTCCGACGCGACGCGCGACGTGAGCATGTTCGGGCCGTTCGGGATCGTGGGCATGCCGGCGATGACCGAGCGCGTGACGACGCTCGATTTCACCCCCTGGCTCTCGTTCGGCGAGGGCAACTTCCTGATGGCGACCGACTTCGCCATGGAGGTGCCGGCGGCGACCGGGCCGCGCTACACGGTGAGCGTCGACGACCGCGTCAACTTCTCCCCCGACGAGCACGTCATCGAGGGCGACTTCCCGCCGGTCTGGGCCGACATCCCCTTCTTCTCGGCCGAGGTCCACCACGGCGACGCGGTCGTCGGCGGCAACTTCATGTTCGACACCGGCGCCCAGGTGACGATCATCTCCACGACCACGGCGTTGGCGCTGGGGCTCGATTCCAACGGCGACGGTGTCCTCGATTCGACCGACGTCGGCTACACCCGGTCCGAGACCGTCGGCGGCGTCGGAGGCTCGCGCGACGCGCCGGTGTTCATGATCGACGCCGTCCACGTCCCCACCGACCAGGGCGTCGATCTGGTGTGGACCAACCTGTTGTGGCTGGTGGCCGACATCGCCCCGGGGATCGACGGCGTGTTCGGTTTCGACAACATGACCAGCGGCTGGATCGACGGCGTGTTCTCCGGAGGCGAACCGGGCTACCTCCGCCAGGCGCACCTCGACTTCCGCGGCTGGGAGGCGTCGGGAGAGGGGAAGATCCATTTCGACATCAACCCCGACCTCGACGCGATCCAGACCGTCGCCGGCCCCGGGGCGATCGTCGTCGAGAGCGGGGGCACGACCACCGTCAGCGAGTCGGGCTACGAGGATTCCTACACGATCGTCCTCCGCGAGCAGCCCGCGGCCGACGTCGTCGTCGACCTCGTCGCCCCGGCGCAGGCCCTCCGCGCCTTCCCGACGGGCGCCGAGCAGGCGACGAGCCTCGTGTTCACGCCGGCCAACTGGAACGTGCCGCGGAGCGTGACGGTCCGCGCCGTCGACGACACCGTCGAACAGAGCCTCCACCGCTCGACGGTCCGCCACGTGGCCCGGAGTGCCGACCCGGCCTACGACGGTGTGGGGATGCCGCGCGTGCTGGTCAACATCGTCGACAACGACTATCCCGCCGTGCTCGTGATGCCGACCGATGGCGAGACGCGCGTCGTCGAGGGGGGCGAGCCCGACACCTACTCGCTCGTGCTCATGCGCGCCCCCGGCCAGGACGTGACGATCAATCTGGCGCCGGCCGACGAGGGCATCACCGCCGAGAACGCCGCGGGCGGCACGTCGCTCTCCTTCACCGCCGCCAACTGGAACGTGCCCCAGACGGTGCGCGTGACGGCGGCGGCCGGCAGTGCCGCTCAGGGCGCGCGGAAGTCGTACGTCAACCACCAGATCGTGACCGCCGACACGCTCTACGCCGAGGCCTACGTCCTCCCCGAGATCGTGTTCGTCGACGCGGCTGCCCCGCCGACCGTCGATCCCGCCACCGTCAGCGCCGCCGCCACGGCGGTGAGCGGCAGCGTCGGCACGGCGATCGGCAACGCCGGCACCTGGGGCCCGGTCGCCCCCGGCCGGACGATCATCCTCACCGCGTCGGCAGGCACGATCACGCAGGACCCGGCGGGTACCTGGACGTGGTCGCTCGAGCCGACGACGACGCTCGGCCGCGAGACGGTCACGGTCACCGCCACCGACACCGGCCTGCCGTCGTCGACCGCACAGACGACGTTCACCGTCACGGCGCGCGGGCTGCCGACCGCCCCGACGGGCACTCCCGGCGACCGGCGCGTCGATCTGGCCTGGGGCGCGCCGCCGCCGGTCGCCGGGCTGCCGGTGACGGGCTACCGCATCCAGTCGAGCAGCGACGACGGGAAGACCTGGGGCGATCTGCCCGACACCGCATCGGCCGGCACGACGACGGTCGTCACGGGCCTCACCAACGGCACCCCCTACCGGTTCCGCGTCGCGGCCCGCGACGCCGACGGCACCGGGCCGTGGAGCGAACCCTCGGCGGCCGTGACCCCGGTGGCCCCACCCGCTCCGGCCGGCGCCCTGGTGGCGACCGGCGGCAACCGGAGCGTGGCGCTCCAGTGGCAGGCGCCGGCCGACAGCGGCGGCACCCCGGTCACCGACTACGTCGTCCAGTACCGCCGGCTGAGCGCCGCCGAGTGGTCGACGTTCGCCGACGGCGTGTCGACGGCGACCCAGACCACGGTCACCGGTCTGGTCGGCGGTGCCAACTACGCCTTCCGCGTCGTCACCCGCAACGCCGTCGGCGACGCCGCACCTTCGGCCACCCGGGCCGCGACGGTCCTCGGACCACCGGCGGCGGCCACCGGCCTCCGCGCCGTCGGCGGCAACGGCCGGGCGGACCTCACCTGGAACGGCCCGGCCGTCACCAACGGTTCGCCGGTGACCGACTACGTCGTCCAGTACCGCAGAGCGAGCGCCGCCATCTGGTCGACGTTCGCCGACGGCGTCGCGCCACGGACACAGGCGACCGTTACGGACTTGGTGCCCGGAGCCAATTACGTGTTCCGGATCGTCGCCCGCAGCGCCCTCGGCGACGCCACCCCGTCGGCGACGGCCGTGGCCACGACCGCCGCGCCCCCCGGCCCGCCGACCTGGCTGTCGCTGTTCGCCGGCCCTGGCGAGGCGACGCTGACCTGGATGATGCCGTCCGCTGCCGGCAGCTCACCGGTCAGCGACTACGTGGTCCAGTATCGCCGGCTCAACTCCGACGTCTGGAGCGCGGTCGAAGACGGCGCCTCGATCTCGCGGACGCGGACGGTCGCGGGGCTGGTGCGCGGGGCCAACTATGCCTTCCGGATCATCGCCCGCAACGCCGCCGGCGACGGTGCACCGTCGGCGCAGCGGATGATCACGATCGGCTGAGCGGCAGCACGCCATGCGACGAAGACGGGCGGCGGGGCGGGCAGCACGGCAAGCGGGCGTGGTGCCGCGACGCCGTCTGCTCGTCGCCGCAGTGCTCGCCGCTCCGGCGGTCGGTGCGGCCGAGGCAGTGGCCCCGCCGATCACGTTCGGCATCGGCACCTACGGCATGCCGTCGCTGGCCCCGGCGGCGGCGGTCGACCTCGTCGCCGACACCGGCTTCGACTCGATCGAGATCGCGGCCCTCGCCGACTGGCCGACGGCACCCGAGCGGCTCACCGCCGTCGACCGCCACGACCTCCGCGCGCGGCTGGCCGGCCGGGGCCTCGTCCTCTCGGCGCTGATGGAAAACCTCCCCCCGGCCGCCGACGACACCGTCCACCGCGGCCAGCTCGAGCGTCTCGCCCGTGCCGCGGCACTGGCGCGCGACCTCGCCCCCGACACGGTGCCGTTGGTGCAGACGATCCTCGGCGGCGGGCGCTGGGACGAGGTGCGCGGCGTGTTCGCCGAACGGCTGGCGGCGTGGCGCGATCTGGCGGCACGCGAGGCTTTCCGGATCGCGATCAAGCCGCACCGCTTCGGCGCCCTGTCGACGCCGGCGCTGGCGCGCCAGCTCCTGGCTGAGCTCGGCGACCCGTCCTGCCTGGGGATCGTGTACGACGAGAGCCACCTCGTGTTCCGCGGCATCGACCTCGCCGAGGCGCTGGCGACGGCGCGGCCCTGCCTGTTCCACGTCGCCGTCAAGGACGCCGCGCAGCGCGACGGCACGGTCGGCTTCGCCCTGCCCGGCGCCACCGGCACCCCCGACCACGCGGCACTGCTGCGCCGGCTCGTCGCGGCCGGCTACGGCAGCGACGTGTGCTGCGAGGTCAGCTCCCAAATCTCGAAACACCCCGGCTACGACCCGGCCGCGGCGGCGCGCCAGTGCCACCGCGCCCTCACGGCCGCCTGCGCAGCAGCCGGAATCGGGCGGCGGCGCTGAGCGGCAGCCGGGAGATCCGCTCGCCCGCTGCCGGCGGTTGCCGCGGCTCACAAGCGGCATTCCCGCGCGCTCGACGGGGCCAGCGGGCACTCCGATGGGCGCGACCGCCCACCGGAGTGCTCCGCCCGGCGCCGCCTGTTCCTCGGCGACCGACTCAGCAACGGTGGCGTTCCCTGACGAGCATCGCCATCACCACCAGCGCGACCACCAACGGGACTCCGGCAGGGTCGACCTCGGGAACGGAACCGGTCCGCACGTCGATTGTCGCACGGGCGAGTCGGAAGCCGATCGTGTGGCTCTCCCAGCCGGTCTCGCCCCACGACCGACTCGATGCATCGAGGTTCACATAGTGGTCCCACTCACCGCCCCGCAGTCCTCGGAGTGTCGAAGACGAGCCGTTGAGGTCGTTCCATTCCAAGACATTTCCCGTCTGGTCATACGTTCCGTAGGCACTGGGACTGCCCGAGAATGCACCGACGTCAGTGAGGTAATTCTGGTTCCATGTGAGGAACGGGAGTCCCGTCACGGTTGCCCGCCCGAGCTGGAAATAATTTGCCTGATTCGGCAGATTTCCGATCTGGTTGTCCGGCTGAGTATCGCTCTGCGTGGCGTATTCCCAGTATCCGGCGTTCGTCCCGCCGCCTTTGTAATATGCAGCCTTGTACCACTCGTCCTCGGTCGGGATCGAGTACAGCGCACCGGCGTTCCTGACCGGTGCCGGGCCTCCCGTCGCTCCATTGAGCGTGTAGGCACCGTCCTCCGTGTCGCCGGAACCCATGCCGTTGTGCATCCAGTTGGCGAACCGCGCGGCATCGAACCAGCTCACGAACGTGATTGGCCGAGCGGTTGCACTGCTGGCTCCCAATGGTGCGCTGCCGATCGGCGCCGTCGCACTGTACGAATACGACCCCGGGGCTCCGCTTCGGGCGACACCGGAGACGTGCGTGTAGGAGCCCATATTTGGGTTGTACAACCCATACGGATCGCTCGCCGCGACCGCGTTGAGAAACGCCGTGTACTGGCCGATCGTGACCTCCGTTTTGCTGATCCGAAACACGTACGGCACGGCTCCGTAGCCGGTGTCGTCCGGGGCGTTGCCAGGGTCGCCGACCGTCGCCCACATACTGTCGAGCGACACCGCGACCGCGACGGAGGCAGGCACGGCCAGCGCGGCGGCAGCCACACAGACACCGACCGCCCTCTGAAACACGTCGCCGATCATCGCGACGATTGAAACATGATCCTGATGGACACGCACCATGGGAGACTCTCCTGGAATGGGAACTGGGGAAACAACACGACGAAACGACTGACGAACGACATCACCGGCCGCGTACCCCGCGGGCACGGGAACCGGATCGTTGGCAGACCACTGAAGGCTCGATCGGCCGGCGGCGCGCGGGAGGCGCGCGGCCCCAGTGGCATTCCTGGGCCGTCGGCCAGCGGCGCGCGGCGGCGACTGGCATCGGGCCGGGCGGGAACCGTGGGCCATGTCGGGCACCACCGTCACGGTTGCCGGTGGGTGGCCGCGCGGAGAACGCGGGACGAGGTCCGGCGCGGGCACCGGCGCTGGCTGGGTTCGCATGGGGCGAGTGTGGTGGCATCACGAACACTCCTCGGGTGTGGTGGTCGGGCTCGATGAGGTGGAAACGCGTTGCTGAACCGCGTGCAGCGGTCGCGCGAGCGGCGCCTGCCGCGATTCGGACGACTTGCCTTCCGGCCCGTGACGGCGTTCGTCGGCGACCACGGCCGAGCCGCGTGTCAACGCTGGCCCGGCACTGCAGCCGGCAGTCGCCGTCGGAGTTCGACGGGAAGTCGGGGGTGGTCGGCAGCGCGAGGCCGAAGGGGTGGCGCGTGGGCGCGGAATCTCCGCGCGGCAGCGTTGGGGGATAGCGTTTCTCCGTGGTGAACGCGCGCAGGCACGCTCCCGTCACGGCGCTCAACGCAGGGTCCGACGCAATCCGCTCGCGTCACACGCCGTGGACTCGATAGTCACGGCGCGCGCACCGCCGGGCGATGGCTCCGCGGGATCGACCCATGGAGCGGGAACCGGCGAGATTGCCGTCGGCCGCCGAAGGCGGTCGCGACGGGGTCGGTGCTTGCAGGAGCGGATCCAATCGGGAATCGAATCGGGGGAGACTGGTACGGAACCGTGAGAAGCCGGTCAAGGCCATCTCCGCGCCGTGTTACGAACGACCCGCCCGGGATTCTCCGCGCTACTCCCCGACCGCGCGCTTCAGGTGCCGGAATGGCCCGGCGGCGTACTGGCGATCGGCGCTGCCGCGGGTACCGGCATCCGCGACGGTGATCGTGGTAGACTCGCCGTGAAGGCTTGCCGGCAGATCATGCGCCCCTCGAAACACCCGCTCGGAGCCGAACGCGGGGCGACTCGCGGCAGCGTGCCGACGCCGTTTCCGAACGAGTCCCTCGATGAGCGCCGCACCCCGCCATGACGTCGTCCGCCGCAGAGGCGTGTCGCTCGTCGAGTTGCTCGTCTGCCTGGCGATCATCTCGATCATGGTGTCGCTGTTGTTTCCGGCGATCCAGTCGGTCCGCGCGGGGATGGCACGGGCCGAGTGCGCCGACCACAAGCGGCAGCTGTCGCTGGCCCTCGACATGTTCTGCGACTCGAGCCGGGGGCTGTTGCCGCCGCCGCCGGCGCCCCCCAACCCCGGTGGCTGGGCGCGCGAGATCCTCCCGTTCATGGAGGAGCGGGCGCTGTTTCAGGCCCTCGACGTCCGCCTGCCCGTGGCCGCGCCGGCCAACGCCACCGCCGCGCGAACCCGGCCGCCGATGATGCGCTGCACGTTCGCGCCGTGGCGCGACAGCGACGTCGCCGGCGTCGCCCCGAGTGATTTCCTGCTCGTGGTCTCCCCCGACAATCCCGGCAGCCTGCCGCGCCGGCCCGGCCCGCGGCGGACGAAGGACTTCTCGGCCTTCTTCTACCACGCCCCCAAGGACGCCACCGTCCCCTGGCCGGCGTCGGTCGAGATCGACCTGATCACGCTCGACACCCGCCGCGCCGTCGAGTGGCCCGTGTGGCACCCCGCGGCGCCTTCGACCGGCCTCGGGTCGCTCACCGACGAAGGCCTGTGACGGTCACGGGCTTGACGGGCATCGGGGAGCGGGACGGGACAGTGCGCCGGCCCGCTATACTCCGCGGCCATACGGGGAGGCGGTCGGCGCCGCTCGTCGGGTTTCACGAGCATCCACTCGGGGAGGATCGCATGGTCGCGGCAGCGCGCATGGCGTGGGGCATGGTCGTGGTGGCGGGGCTCGTGGCCACGGCACAGCGCGGGTGGAGCCAGGCGGCGGTCGAGGCCGATCTCGCCACGGCGCTCGACGACTACGTCGCCCGGCCCGAAGACGCCTACGGCTGGACGGTGGAAAACACCTTCCCCGGCAACCCCTCGAAGACGTTCGTCATCAAGCTCACCTCGCAGACCTGGCGCAGCCCCGAGGAGGTCGACCGCCCCGTCTGGCAGCACTGGCTGACGGTCGTCAAACCCGACTCGCTCAAGACCGACAAGCTGTTCCTCCTCGTCAGCGGCGGCGCCAACGACCGCGGCCCCCCCGACAAGCCCAACCAGGTGATCGCGCAGATCGCCCAGGCCACCGGCAGCATGGTGGCCGAATTGCGGATGATCCCCAACCAACCGCTGGTGTTCCACGGCGACGGCGTGCCGCGCAAGGAAGACGACCTGATCGCCTACTGCTGGGATCAGTTCCTCGACAGCGGCGATCCGACCTGGCTGCCCCGGCTGCCGATGGTCAAGAGCGTCGTCAAGGCGATGGACTGCCTCCAGGAGTGGTCGGCCAAGGAGGGGGCACCGGTGGCGAAGTTCGTCGTCGCCGGCGGCAGCAAGCGCGGCTGGACGACCTGGATGGCAGGCGTCGTCGACAAGCGCGTCGAGGCGATCGTGCCGATCGTGATCGACGTCCTCAACGTCGACGAGTCGATCCGCCACCACGGCGCCGCCTACGGCTTCTGGGCCAAGGCGCTGGGCAATTACGTCCAGCACGGCATCGTCCAGCGCCCCGACCACCCGCGGATGCAGGACCTGCACCGCGTCGAGGATCCGTTTTCCTACCGCGAGCGGCTCACGCTCCCCAAGTACATCGTCAACGGCAGCGGCGACCAGTTCTTCCTCCCCGACTCGTCGCGGTTCTATTACGACCGACTGGAGGGGGAAAAGCACATCCGCTACGTCCCCAACACCGATCACGGCGTCGACGGTTCGTTCGACGCGGTGACGAGCATCGTCGCCTTCTACCAGATGCTCATCGCCGGGAAGCCGCGGCCCGAAGCCGCCTGGACGTTCGTACCCGACGGGTCGATCCGCGTGACCAGCGCCGTGAAGCCCCAGTCGGTCACGCTCTGGCAGGCCCACAACCCCGCCGCCCGTGATTTCCGCGTCGACACGATCGGCAAGACCTGGACGAGCACGCCGCTCGAGGCGGGGCCCGACGGGGCCTGGGTGGGCAAAGCGAAGCCGGCCGACAAGGGCTGGACGGCGGCGTTCGTGGAGTTGGCCTACGAGTCGGGAGGCATGTTTCCCTTCAAAGTGTCGACTGCCGTCCGCGTGACCCCCGACACGCTCCCGTTCGACGGGCTCGATCAGAAGACGTTGCCCTGGGAGGGGGACCCGGGGTTCGTGCGGCCGCAGGCCCCTGCCGCCCGGGGTGCCGAGTGATTTCCCGGCCAAAAACAGGATGAACCCTTGCTCCGGCAGCCCGCCTCTGGTGACGCCCGGCGATGAGGCGGTGGGTGGAACCGGGAGGCTGTCTGCCCCGGGGGGCTCCACTGGCCGCCCGGGGCCGATCGCCGGGCTCCGATCCATTGCAACGGTGTGGCACAATCCGTATTATCGGCGGTGGGGATAGGGAAGGTTCTTGGCCGGCTTCAGCGGTCGTTTTGTATCCGCGCCGAACGTATTCGGTTCGGAATCCGTACGACACGCCGGTAGTCAGCCAGCGACCGAGGGGTTTGATTGCAGGGGCTTGTCGCGCGATTCGTGGCGGCGACCAAAACGAGGCCAATCAATCGGTTCGATACTCTGTCGTCCATCCGCGGCGGCTGGAAACGCCGGTCGTCGCGGTGTCGTCCGGTCGATCCAGCCTCGGGTGGACCGTCCGGGCAGGTTTCTCGTAGGCGATTTTTCTTTCATTTCCTGATCTTCATTCCGTCACGGAGAAGAGGAGTCTCATCATGAATCGTCCCCGTCCCGGCGCCCGGGGCGGCTTCACGCTCGTGGAGCTGCTCGTGGTCATCGCCATCATCGGCACGCTCGTCGGTCTCCTCCTGCCCGCCGTCCAGGCGGCGCGCGAGGCGGCCAGGCGGTCGGCCTGCTCCAACAACCTCAAGCAGCTCGGCCTCGCGTATCACAACTACGAAGGCAGCTACAAGGGCTTCCCGGCGTGGAACCGGCACTTCTCGCAGACTGAACTGAGCGCCCTGTCCCCGGCGGCTCCGTTCGCCGGAGCCTCGCAGGACACGCGCCGTGGCTTCGCGGCGAACGGTCAGGTGCTGCCGTTCATCGAAGAGGCGACCCGGTTCGCCTTGTTCGACCTCAAGCGGCCGCTGATCGATCCGCGAAACCTGCCCGCACCGTACCCCGGGGCGACGGTTCCCGCGTCGAGCCGGGAGAACATCCCGGTCTTCATCTGCCCGTCGACGCCGAGCGACAAGAGTGACTACGGCCCCTACGGAACCGGGAGCATTCCAGGCTGGCCTACGTCGTACAGGCTCGGCCGAACGGATTACGTGCCGACACGCGGTGTCGCCGGCAATCTCGCCGCCTGTTCCGGCTTGCCCAACACCAACCTGGAAAACGGCATGCTCGGCGTCAGCGACGCCGATTGCTCGGGGCTGAACTGCCCGACGCTCGAGCGGATGCCCCGCGTCAAGCTTGGTGCTGCCACCGACGGCCTTTCGAAGACAATCCTGCTGGCCGAGATCGCCGGCAAGCAGGACCGCTACTTCATGGGCAAGCTCGTTCCGAACTCGGTCGTCGACGGTATCTCCGACCGCGGTGTCTCCGGTGAGCCGATCCACCTCAACTCGTTCTGGGGCGATTGGAACACTGCCCGCCGGATCACGGGTTACAGCGGTGCCGACGCGACGCAGCCGTCGCTGCCGGGTTGCACCGCGATCAACGTGCTCAACCGCGACGGCATCTACTCGATGCACCCGGGCGGCGCGATGGTCGTCCGGGCCGACGGCTCGGTGGCGTTCCTGACCGCCGAGACCGCCGCGAACATCGTTGTGGCGATGATCACCCGCGACAGCGGCGAGAACGTGGCGATGGAGTGATTCACCGGGGTAGCCGACCGGCCCGCCCTGGTCGATTCCATGGCGGTCGGTTGTGTTTCCCCTGTCAGAGCGTGAACAATACGACCGCCCGTCCGGGACCATGCTTCCCGGACGGGCGGGTCGCTTTCCCGGAGCCTGTGAGCCGAGTCGCCGCGTTCGTGTCGTCCCCGAGGAAATCGTCGCCATGCACCGTTTCATGACTTCTCATCCCCTGTCCGGTCGCTGCCATGGCGGGTCGGTGGGGACGGCACTCGTCGTCGTTGCCGGCTTGGCGCTCGCCGGCTGCGGTGGCCCGGCGAGCGAAAAACTCTATCCGGTGACCGGCCGCGTCACCGTCGACGGCAAGGCGCCTGATGGCGTCGTGCTGCTGTTCCACCGCGAGGGCGCCGCCGGCGACGTCGGCACCGCGACGACCGACTCGAGTGGTGCCTACAAGGCGATTTTCAAGACGAAGCCCGGTCTGCCCGCGGGAAAGTTCAAGGTGACGGCATCGTGGCCCGATCCTGCCAAGCGCAACGCGCCGGTCAGCATGGGAGCGACTCCCGACATCCCCGACCTGCTCCGCAGCCGGTACGCCATGCGTGACCGTTCGGACATGTCGGTCGAGGTCACCCCCACGACGACCGAATTGCCGACGATCGAGCTCAGCACCAAGTGAGCGCGACTTCCGCGGCCTGCACCGCACCGAACAGCAGGCCGTGAATCCAGCGCCACGCCACGAGGTGAATCGTGGCGGAGGCGAGGAGCAGCCACGGCGCCGGAAGCGGCAGCCACGGTGTCGATCGCACCGCGAGGCGGTCGGCCGCGAGCAGCCCGGCCATCACCAGCGTGGTTCCCGCCACGGCCTGCCACCCGCACGCCGCCCCCCACAGTGCCAGGCAGGCCGCCGGCCCCCATGACGGGCCGATCGACCGGCCGGCAGCGCTGCCGACGACACCGCCGACCGCGAGGCCGACGAGTGCCACGGCCAGCCCCCGGGAGAGCCACGGTGGCCCCGGCATCGCTCCCGGCAAGAGCGGCACGGGATGGAGCCAGGGCCACACGGTGGTCGCCGCGACGGCCGCGCCGATCACCGCCGCCAGATGGCGCGGCGGAAGCCGGCCGCCGTCGGCGGCGACCAGCGCCCAGACGACCAGCACGAGTAGCACGGCGCCGTGGAACACGACGCACCCGGCCAGATCGGAGCGTGGCTGGAGGATCAGCCAGTCGAGCCCGGACGACGGAAGCAACAGGCCACCGGGGAGATTGGCGCCGCCGGAGGCCCACTCGCACTCCCAGAGGAGCAGCAGCAATCCACCGCAGACCGCCTCGACGATCGGGTACCGAGGCGAAATCGGGGCCTGGCAATCGCGGCACCGGCCGCCGAGCCGCAGCCAGCCGATGACCGGGATGTTGTCGGACGGGCGGATCTGGTGACCGCAGTGCGGACAGTGGGAGCGGCCGGATAGAGGCGAGCGGCCCAGCGGCAGCCGATGGACCACGACGTTGAGGAAACTGCCGATCGTCGCACCGAGCACGAACACACCGGTGGCGAACACGCCGTCGATCGCCAGCCAGCGGACACGGTCGATCCACGGGCCGTCGATCCGGCGCAGGTTCGGCAGCGTCCAGCGCCACGCCGCGACGAGGACGGGGCGCGCCAGCGCCGCGACGAGCACCGCGGCCACCACCTCGGCGACGAGGGCGCGGTCGGGATGGCGCGGATCGTCGGACCACACCGGCACGGTCACGGGCTCGTTCTCGTTCAACGGCTCGACTCCCGGTTGGCGACGGCAGGGCGTGACCAGTGGTCGCACCTCACGGCACGCAAGATCATGCCATATAAAGACTTCGCGTCGTTCCCGTCGCGCCGCCCGCGATTCCTCGAAAACCCCCCTCCGCGCGGTATGATTTGGAGACCGGCAAAGGTTCACGAATCCTCACGCGCATCCGTGGAAAACAGTCCATGAAGTGCACCGGCAACTGGCTCGATCGCCGCGGCTTCCTTTCGGTGGGGGTCATCGGCGGCTTGGGGATTTCTCTGGCCGACATGCTGCGGATGGAGCAGGCCCGGGCCGACCTCAAGAACTACGAGAGCAAGGAGGGGGTCGCCAAGAGCGTGATTTCGATCTTCCTCCCCGGCGGCATGGCCCACCAGGAGACGTTCGATCCCAAGCCGTTCGCCCCGGTCGAGTACCGCGGCCCGTTGGGAAGCATCGAGACGGTGGTGCCCGGAGTCCGCGTCGGCGAGGTGCTGCCGCACACCGCCAAGGTGGTCGACAAACTCGCGATCTGCCGCTCGATGACGCACGGCGAGGCGGCCCACGAGCGCGGCACGCACAACATGTTCACCGGCTACCGGCCGAGCCCCGCCCTGCAATACCCGAGCATCGGGTCGGTGGTCGCCCACGAGTTCGGTCCGCGCAACAACCTCCCCCCCTACGTCTGCATCCCCAACCAGCCCAACGAGTTCGCCGGCACCGGCTACCTGAGCAGTTCCTACGCCGGGTTCTCGCTGGGGAGCGACCCCGCCGACGGCAATTTCCAGGTCCGCGACCTCGCCCTCCCGGGCGGTGTCGACGCCGGGCGCTTCGACAAGCGCCGCAAGATGCTCGACGTCGTCAACGGCTACTTCCGCGCCAAGGAGAAGAGCGATTCGCTCGACGCCCTCGACACGTTCTACGAGCGTGCCTACAGCCTGATCAGCTCGGAGAAGGCCCGCGAGGCCTTCGACATGACGAAGGAGCCCGACGCGATCAAGGACGAGTACGGCCGCAACCAGGCGGGAATGCGGATGCTGCTGGCGCGGCGGCTGGTCGAGGCGGGCGTCCGGTTCGTGACGCTGACCTACGGCGGCTGGGACATGCACGACAACATCGCCGGTGGCATGAAGGGGCAGATGCCGGCCCTCGACCAGGGGTTCGCGACCCTGATCCGCGACCTCGACCGGCGCGGCCTGCTGGCCTCGACGCTGGTCTGCATCAGCTCGGAGTTCGGCCGGACCCCGAAGATCAACGCCACGGCCGGCCGCGACCACTGGCCGAAGGTGTTCAGCGTGGTGATGGCCGGCGGCGGCATCAAGCAGGGGCTCGTCTACGGATCGAGCAACGCCACCGCCAGCGAGCCGGAGGACGACCCGCTCACCGTCGAGGACTGGGCGACGACGATCTACGACCGGCTCGGGATCGTCGCCGACAAGGAGCTGATGGCCCCCGGCGACCGCCCGATCGAGATCGTCGACGGCGGCAAGGTGCGGCGCGACCTGATCGTCTGACGCCTCTCCGCCGCCGCTGCGGCGGTCGGCGGGCGTCGGTTTCCCTCCCCCTCCCTTCCTCTCCCTGGAGTGCGACGCGGCGGTCTCCGCCGTACGACAGCCATGCAACCGAAGCGGGGCCTGGTGGGGTGCCACTGGATCGCGGTGGCGATGGCCGGCGTGGCCTGGGGGCTCGGTGCGGCGGACGCCCTGGCGTCGTTTCCGCAACTGAGCGTGATCCTCCCCCGCGGCGTCCAGCGGGGCGGCCAGCGCGAGCTGCTCTTCCAGGGCGCGCGGCTCAAGGACGCCGAGGAACTGCTGTTCCACGCCACCGCCCCCGACGCCCCGGCCGGGTTCGTCGTCACGGCCCTGACCCCCGTCGACGACAACTCCTTCAAGGCCGTCGTCGAGATCCCCGCCGACTGCCGGCTCGGCGAGCACCTCGTCCAGGTGCGCTGCAAGTCGGGGATCTCCGACTTCCGCTCGTTCGTCGTCGGCGCGCTGCCGGTGGTCGACGAGAAGGAGCCTAACGGATCGCTCGACGAGGCCCAGGCGATCGAGCCGGGCACGACCGTCCACGGCGTCGTCACCAGCGAGGACGTCGACCTGTTCGCCGTCAAGGCGGCCAAGGGGCAGCGGATCGCCGTCGAGGTCGAGGCCCTGCGCCTCGGCAGCCACCTCTTCGATCCGGCGATCGCGATCCTCGACGGGCGGCGCTTCGAGGTGGCGAGCGTCGACGATGCCGCGATCGCCCAGCAGGACGGCGTGCTCTCGATCCTCGCCCCCGACGACGGCACCTACTACGTCCAGGTCCGCGAGACGAGCTACGCCGGCGACGGCAACTGCCGCTACCGGCTCCACGTCGGCTCGTTCCCACGCCCCACCGCCGTCTACCCGGCCGGTGGCAAGGCCGGCACGACGACGGCCGTCACGTTCCTCGGCGACGCCGCCGGACCGATCCGCCAGGAGGTCGCCGTGCCGGCGGCGGGCACCGTCCTCAAGCTGTTTCCCGTCGACGGCGGCGGCATCTGCCCCTCGCCGCTGCCGCTGCGGATCTCGGCACTGGGCAACACGCTGGAGCAGGAGCCGAACGACGACCTGCCGGTGGCCACCGCCGCGGCGGCGGAGACCGCCTTCAACGGCGTCGTCGAGACCCCCGGCGACGTCGACTGCTTCCGCTTCGCCGGCACCAAGGGCCAGGCAGTGACGATCGAGTGCTACGCGCGGCGGATCCGCAGCGGCCTCGACCCGGTGATGAACCTGTTCCACGCCGACGGCCGGGCGATCGCCGGCAACGACGACTCGCGCGGCCCCGACTCGTTCCTCCAGCTGCAACTGCCCGAGGACGGGGACTACGTCGTGCGGATCACCGACCACCTCGGGCGCGGGCGGCCCGACTTCGTCTACCGTGTCGAGATCGAACCGGTGAAGCCGAGCCTCGCCCTCTCGATCCCGCGCGTCGACCGCTACTCCCAGACCCGCCAGCAGATCGCCGTGCCGCGCGGCAACCGCTACGCCGTGCTGGTCAACGCCACCCGGGCCAACTTCGGCGGCGAGCTGGTCCTCGAGCCGGGGCAGCTCCCCTCCGGCGTCACCGTCCACGCCCGGCCGATGCCGGCGAGCGTCGCGCAGATGCCGGTGGTCTTCGAGGCGGCCGCCGACGCTCCCGTCGCCGGCGGCCTGACGGTCCTCGAGGCCCGGCCGACCGCCGACGAGCCGAAGATCCGCGGCCGCTTCGAGAACTTCGCCGACTTCATCCTCGGCCCCCCCAACAACGCCGTGTATTACGGCGCCCGCGTCGACGCCCTGGCGATGGCGGTGATCGAGCCGCTCCCGTTCCGCATCGAGATCGTCCAGCCCAAGGCGCCGCTGGTGCGCAACGGCTCGATGAACCTCAAGGTCGTCGTCACCCGCGCCGAGGGCTTCGCCGGTCCGGTGACGGTCGAGTTTCCTTTCCGTCCGCCGGGGATCGGCGCCGCGCCCACCATCACGATCGCCGCCGACGCCACCGAGGGGCTCTACACGCTCAACGCCGACGGCAACGCGGCGCTGGGCAACTGGCCGGTGTACTGCATCGGCCAGGCCGACGTCGGCGGCCCGGCCTGGGCTGCCTCGCAGCTGGCGAGCCTCGACGTCGCCGAGCCGTTCACGACCGCGACGCTCGCCCGCGCCTCATGCGAGCAGGGGCAGCCGGCGCAGATCGTCTGCACGCTCGAGCAGAAGGCGCCCTTCGAGGGGGAGGCGGTGGCCCGGCTCCAGGGCCTGCCCCCGGAGACGAGCGCTCCGGAATTGAAGTTCACCAAGGACACCACGCAGCTGGTGTTCGACGTGGCGACCTCCGACAAGAGCCCGGTGGGGAACCACAAGACGCCGTTCGTGGAGCTGATCGCGTCGGTCGCCGGCGAGCCGGTCCAGGCGCGCGGCGGTCAGACCGAGCTGCAGATCGCACCCCCCACCAAGCCGCCGGCCCCCGCGCCCGCCGCCGCGCCGCAGGCCGCCGCCCCCGCCCCCACGCCCCCCGAGGCGGCTGCCGCCAAGCCACTGTCGCGCCTGGAAAAACTCCGCCAGCAGGCCAAGGGCTCCGGCGCCACCGCCGCCCCCTGACAGCCGTCGTCCGCTCCACCCCGCCGGATCCACCCCGTGAACAACCCCCTCCGTCCTGCGGCGTCGCTCGCCCTCACGCTCGTCGCCCTGGCCGCCACGGCGCGCGGCGACGCCCCGGCGCTGGTCGCCGTCGACGTCCATCCCGCGACCGTGCAGCTGGCCGGGAGCCGTGACCGCCAGTCGCTCGTCGTCCAGGCCACCTACGCCGACGGGATCACGCGCGACGTCACCGCCACGGCGACGCTCGCGGCCGCCGATCCGGCGATCGCCGCGCTCGACGGCCGTGTCGTCCGGCCGGTCGCCGACGGGACGACGACGATCGCGGTGAGCTTCGGCGACCGCACGCTGTCGGTGCCCGTCACCGTCGCCCGTGCCGCGGAAACGCCGCCGCTGAGCTTCAAACTCGACGTCATGCCGGTGTTCATGCGCTCCGGGTGCAACACCGGCAGTTGCCACGGTGCGGCACGCGGGAAAGACGGCTTCCGCCTGTCGCTGTTCGGCTTCGACCCCGACGGCGACCACCACCGGTTGACGCGCGAGATCGCCGGCCGCCGCCTCAACCTCGCCCTGGCGGCGGAGAGCCTGCTCCTCGAGAAGGCGACCGGCACCGTGCCCCACAGCGGCGGCGCGAAGATCAAGGTCGGCGACCCCGCCTACGCCACGTTGCTCGAGTGGCTCGAGAAGGGGGCGGCCGCCGATCCCGGCCCGGTTCCCGCCGTGACGAAGGTCGAGATCTTCCCGGCCGGCGCCGTCCTCGACGGCGCGGGGGAGACGCAGCAGCTCACCGTCCGCGCCATCTACGCCGACGGCAGCGACCGGGACGTCACCCACCTCGCCGTGTTCCTCACCGGCAACGACAACTCCGCCGCGGTCTCTCCCGACGGGCTGATCACCGCCAAGAACCGCGGCGAGGCGTTCGTGATGGCACGCTACGACACGCACACGGTGGGGATGGACGTGATCGTCCTTCCCAAGGGGCTGTCGTTCACGTGGGCCGATCCCCCGGCCGCCAACGCCATCGACACGCTCGTCAACGCCAAGCTGCGGAAGCTGCGGATCAACCCCTCGGAGCCGTGCAGCGACGAGGAGTTCCTCCGCCGCGTGTCGCTCGACATCTGCGGCGCGCTGCCCACCGCCGACGAATACCGCTCGTTCATGGCGAGCACCGATCCCGACAAGCGTGCCCACCTCGTCGATTCGCTCCTGGCGCGGAAGGAGTTCGTCGAGATGTGGGTGATGAAGTGGTCGGAGCTGCTGATGATCCGCACCTCGCAGCAGATCAGCTACAAGGCGATGCTCCTCTACTACAACTGGCTCCAGGAGCGGATCCAGGCCAACGTGCCGATCGACCAGCTCGTCCGCGAGCTGCTGTCGGCCAGCGGCGGGACGTTCACCAACGCCGCGACGAACTACTACCAGAACGAAACCGACACGCTGAAGGTGGCCGAGAACGTCGCCCAGGTATTCCTCGGGATGCGGATCCAGTGCGCCCAGTGCCACAACCATCCCTTCGACCGCTGGACGATGGACGACTACTACGGGTTCGCCAATTTCTTCGCCCAGATCGGCCGCAAGCCGGGGGAGGATCCGCGCGAGACGGTGGTCTTCAATTCCGGCGGCGGCGACGTCAAGCACCCGGTCGGCGGCCGTGTCGTGCCGCCGAAGTTCCTCGGCGGCGCCTCCCCCGACCTCGCCGGCCGCGACCGCCGGGCGGCGATGGCCGAGTGGCTCACCGCCCCGGACAACGCCTACTTCGCCCGGAACCTCGTCAACATCGTGTGGGCGCACTTTTTCGGCCGCGGCCTCGTCGACGAGGTCGACGACGTCCGCGTCAGTAATCCGTCGGTCAACGAGGAGCTGCTCGACGACCTGGCGCGGCGGTTCGTCGAATCGAAGTACGACTTCAAGAAGCTCGTCCGCGACATCTGCACCTCGCGGACGTACCAGCTCTCGACCGCGACCAACGAGACCAACGCGACCGACGAGCGCAACTTCTCCCACGCCCTCCTGCGGCGCGTGCGGGCGGAGGTCCTCCTCGACATGGTCTCGGCCGTCACCGACACGAAGAACAAGTTCTCCGGGCTGCCGCTCGGGGCCCGGGCCGTGCAGATCGCCGACGGCAACACGTCGACCTACTTCCTCACCACCTTCGGCCGGGCGACGCGCGGGAGCGTCTGCTCCTGCGAGGTGAAGATGGAGCCCAACCTGTCGCAGGCCCTCCACCTCCTCAACGGCGACACCGTCCAGGGGAAGATCCAGGCCGGGGGCCTGGTGAAGCGGCTCCTCGACGCCGGCCAGTCGCCCGAGCAGGTGATCGAGGAGATCTACATCCGCGCCTTGTCGCGCCGGCCGACCGACACGGAAAAGGCCGATCTGCTCGCGCTGGTGACGGCCGAGGCGAATCCACAGCAGGCCCTCGAGGACGGATTCTGGGCGATCCTCAACTCGCGCGAGTTCGTCTTCAACCACTGACGCCCGGCACCGGCGCGCCCCGACGGTGACGCCGCATCCCGCAGGTGACCCGATGAGGTTTTCCTCCGTTGTTCCCCGCTTCGCCGTCGCCGCCGCGCTCCTCGGCGCGGCGGCGCCCGCCCGTGCCGCCGACGGCGAGAAGGTGACGTTCGATGACCATGCCCTCCCCGTCTTCCGCCAGCGCTGCGGCACCTGCCACAACCCCGACAAGAAGGCCGGCGGGCTCGATCTGACCACGTATCCCGGCCTGATGGCCGGCGGCGGCTCGGGTGCCGTGGTCGAGGCCGGCGATCCTTCGGCGAGCTACCTCTACCAGCTCGTCACGCACTCGAGCGAGCCGAAGATGCCCCCCGATTCGCCGCCGATCCCCGAGGCGGAGGCGAAGATCCTCGAGCGCTGGATCGCCGGCGGGATCCTCGAGAACAAGGGGAGCAAGGCGGCGGCGCCGAAGAAGAAGCCGATGCTTGCCGCGACCGACGCCGCGCCGTCGCAGCGCCCGGCCGTGGTCCCGCTCCCCGCCCGGCTGCCGCTCGAACCGGTGGTCCGCACGGCGGCCGACGGCGCCTGCTGCTCGATCGCCACCAGTCCCTGGGCACCGCTGGCGGCGGTCTGCGGCCAGAAGCAGATCGTCCTGTGGCGCACCGACACCGGCCGGCTCGCCGGCATCCTCCCCTTCCCCGAGGGCCGGCCGCAGGTGGTGACCTTCAGCCGCTCCGGCAGCCTCGTCCTCGCCGGCGGCGGGCGCGGCGGCGCCAGCGGCCGCGTCGTCGCCTGGTCCGTCGAGGATGGCCGCCGGGTGCTCACCCTCGGCGACGAGCTCGACACGGTCCTCGCCGCCGACATCAGCGCCGACCACGCCCTGGTCGCGCTCGGCGGGCCGCAGAAGGTGGTGCGGATCCACTCTGCCGCCACCGGCGAGAAGCTCCACGACCTGCGCAAGCACACCGATTGGATCACGGCGCTGTCGTTCAGCCCCGACGGCGTGCTCCTGGCGACCGGCGACCGCAACGGCGGCGTGATCGTCTGGGAGGCGGCCACCGGCCGCGACTACCTCGTCCTCGGCGGCCACGGCGCGAGCGTCACCGCGCTCTCCTGGCGGGCCGACTCCAACCTGCTCGCCAGCGCCAGCGAGGACGGCACGATCCGCCTCTGGGAGATGGAGAACGGTGGCCAGGTGAAGAATTGGAACGCCCACGGCGGCGGCGTGGCGGCGCTCGAGTTCACGCGCGACGGCCGGCTGGTGAGCGTCGGCCGCGACAAGACCCCGAAGCTCTGGGCCCAGGATGGCAACCAGCAGAAGGCCTTCGAGGCCTGCCCCGACCTCGGCCTCGCGGTGTCGTATTGCGACGAGACCGATGCGGTCGTCGTCGGCGACTGGACCGGCGCGATCCGCGTCTTCAAGGGGGCCGACGCCGCCCGGCTCCCCGACCTCTCCACGAACCCCCCCGCACTGGCCGAACGGATCGCCGCCGCCGAGAAGGCCGTGGCCGACACCGCCCCGGCTGTCGAGCCGGCGGCGGTGGCCGCGGCCGCCGCGGCCGCCAAGCACGGCGACATGCAGCGCGCGTTCGCCGGGCTCGTGTCCGAGCGCGACGCGGCCATGGCGCGGCTCGCCGAGAGCGAGAAACAGGCCGCGGCCGCCACCGCGGCGCGGGCCGCCGCCGAGGCGGCACGGGCGGCTTCGACTGCGGCCCTGGCGGAGGTGGAGGGGCAGCTCACCGCGGCGGTCGAATCCCATTCCACGGCGTTGGCCGCGCTGGCCGCCGCGCCTGGCAGCGCCGACCGCGCCGCCGTCGCCGCCGGCGAGGTCCGCCTCCGCGCCGAGCGCGAGCGCCGCGCCGCGGCGGCCGCCGACAGCGCCGCCCGCGAAGCGGCGCTCGGCGCCGCCGATGCGGCGCTGACCGGCATGAACGCCGCCCGCGACGCCGCCCGGACGACCGCCGACTCGATGGCAGCCCAGGTCGCGGCGCTGGAGCCGGAACTGGCGTCTCTCCGGGCCGCGGCCGACGCCGCCGAGGCGGCCCGTGCCGAAGCCGCGGCGCGGCTCGACGCCGCCCGGGCCGAACTGGCCCGGTGGCACGACGAGGGGGCGTTCGTGGGGCGCTACCGCGAATTCGCCGCCGCCGTCGCCGCCGCGGAGGAGGTGCTCCGCCAGGCGGAGCAGTCGGCAGCCGACGCCGAGGCGAAGGTCGCCGCCGACGAGGCGGCGCGGCGGGCGATGACCGACGAGCGCACCGCGAGCCAGAAGGAGCTCGAGACCCTCGTCGCCGCCGTGGCGACCGCGGAACAGGAACACCGGGCGTTGCTCGAGCGCGTCGCCGTCCGGCAGACCGAATTGGCCGCCGCGCAGGCCGCCCTCGAACGACTCGCCACCGCCGCCGGCCTCCTCGGGGCGGCCGCCACGCAGGCCCAGGCCGCGGCCGCCGCGGCTCCCGGCGATGCCGAGTTGGCCGCGGCGGTGAAAGTCCTCGGCGACACGATGGCCGCCAAGGCGGCCCAGATGAAGGCGATGCAGGAAGCCCTCGCCGCGCAGACCGCCGAACGCACCGCCTGGGAGCAGGAGGCCGCCGGTCGGGTCGAGGTGGCCGCCAAGGCGAAGGCGGCGATGCCGGTCGTCAGCGCGAAGATGGCCGAGATCGACGGCCGGATCGCCGCCGCCGCCGCGGTCGTCGCCGAATCGACCGCGGCGCTCGAAGCCGCCCGCGCCCAGGCGACGGCGAAGCAGGCCGAGGTCGACGCCGCGGTGACGGCGCTGCGGACCTTCCAGGGGATCACGGCGAAGTGAGCGGCGCGTGCCGCCTGCCCCTCGACGCGGGGTGCAACGGTCCGCACTGGCCACGTTCGTCGCAGCGCCCGGGGCGCCGGCGTGCCCAACCGGCCGCTACCCGACCAACTCCGCCAGGGGCTCGCCGCCGGTGACCAGCGCCAGGGGCCGGCCGAGGCCGTCGCGGAACTCGGTCGCCGGGGCGATCCCGAGCAACTGGAAGATCGTCGCCGCCAGGTCGGGGGGACGGACGGGGCGGAGCGTCGGCTGGGCGCCGTGGGCGTCGCTCGCGCCGATGACCGCGCCGCCGGGGAGGCCGGCGCCGGCCAGCGCCACCGAAAACACGCTCCCCCAGTGGTCGCGGCCGCCGGAGGGGTTGATCCGCGGCGTGCGGCCGAACTCCCCCATCGCCACCACCAGCGTGTCGTCGAGGAGGCCGCGTTCGGCGAGGTCGTCGAGCAGCGCCGCCAGCGCCGTGTCGAACGTCGGGCAGAGGACTCGCTCGAGCCGGCCGGCGTTGTCGACGTGGGTGTCCCACAGCGGGTTGTTGGAGGTCGTGTCGCCGGGCTCGCGCGGGTAGTTGACCTGCACGAGCCGGACCCCCGCCTCGACCAGGCGGCGGGCGAGGAGCACGCTCTGGCCGAACTTCGTCCGGCCGTAGCGGTCGCGCGTCGCCTCCGTCTCGCGCTCGATCTCGAGCGCCCGGCGCGTGGCGCCGGCGCCGAGCAGCTCGAACGCCTCGTGGCGCACGCGCTGGGCCTCGAGCAGCCCCTGGCTGCCGCCGATCGCCAAGCCGTCGAGCGACTCGAGCAGGCCGCGCCGGGCGCCGAGGCGCCGGACGGCCTCGGCGGGCACCGACAGCCCGTCGATCTCGAGGCGCGCCGCCGACGGGTCGCAGCGCAGCAGGTGGGGATGCCACGCCGCCCCCATGAAACCGCCGTTCTGGCCGGGCCAGGGGATGGCGGGGTTGTTGACGAGCCCTTCCGGGATGACGACCGCGTCGAGCGGCCCGTCGTCGGCCGGCCGCAGCGCGCCGACCGCCGCGGCGATGCTCGGCCAGTCGGCGGCGCTGGCGGGCACGTTCTCGGCGACGCTCGTCGGCTCGTGGCCGGTGAGCATGAAGCAGCCGCTGGTGGAGTGGGAGTGGATCCCGGTGGTCATCGACCGGATCACGCACAGCCGGTCGGCGCGACGGGCGAGCCGCGGCAGCAGCTCGCAGAACGCGGTCCCCGGCACGCTCGTCGACACCGGCAGGAACGGCCCGCGGATCTCGACCGGGGCCGCCGGCTTGGGGTCGAACGTCTCGTGCTGCGGCGGGCCGCCGGCGAGGAACAGGACGATGCAGTTGCGCGCCCGCGGCTGGCCGAGCGGCACGGCGGCGCCGGCGCGCCGCAGCCGCGGGGCGAGGTCGCCGAGCGTCACCCCCAGCGCCCCCAGGCCGCCGATCCGCAGCAGCTCCCGGCGCGGGGCAGGACCGCGGCAGGGATGAGGAAACCGACCTGCCACGGCACACCCCCCTCGGCTGCGCTCGCTGCCCGTGGACAAAGCATCCATCTCATTTGCGCACGTTGGCGCCCGGGGGAAACGCCGAGGGTTTCCCAGGTCGCCGTCGGCCGCCTCCAGCGGCCGATCACGGGATTCGTCTTCCCGGGTTGCGAAAGGCCACCGCACCGCGGCGGTCCCGACGCATCCGACGGGATTGTACCCCCACCGCACCCCCTCTCCAGAGCAAAAACCGGCCGTGGTGGCACCCGCGCCCCCTGGCATCCGTGACTGCAACAACCGGAGAAAAAGGGGGCCGGCCCCGAGGCCCGGCGCGGTGCCTAGCTCGATGAACAGCGTGCGTTTTTCCGCCCGGACGGTTTCGGTCATCCCCCGCGCCGGGCGGATACGATGAAGACATGGTGACGCCAATCCCATCCCCGTGCCGCCGCTTTCGGCCGCGATCGGCTGCGGCGGCGATCCTGCTGGCGGCGGTCATCGCCGCCGCGCCAGGAACGCCGCGTGCGGCCGAGCCTCCGGCGGCTTCCCCCGCCGACGTCAGGGCTGCCGAGACGCTGTTCGAGCAGCGTGTCCGACCGGTGCTCGTGGCACGCTGCCAGGGATGCCATGGGGCGCGCGTGGCCGAGGCGGGGCTGCGGCTCGACAGCCGCCAGGCGCTCGCCAAGGGGGCCGACAGCGGCCCCGTCGTCGTTCCCGGCGACAGTGCCGCCAGCCGGCTGGTGGCCGCGATCAGGCGGACCGGCGACCTGGCGGCGATGCCCCCCGACGAGCCGCTTCCGGCCGAGGAAGTCGCGGTGCTCGAATCATGGATCGCAGCCGGTGCACCGTGGCCCGACTCCGGTGGCGCGACCGACCTGGCGAGCCTTCCCCTGGCCGACAGGATCGCCGCCGCCCGCGGTGGGCACTGGGGCTACCGCCCCCCCGTGCGTCACGCCCCCCCCGAACCAGCCGCCGCTCCCGCTGGATCGACGTGGACTTCGCCGATCGATCGCTTCCTGCTCGCCGCGATCTCCGCCGCCGGTCTGTCGCCGTCCGCGGAGGCGGCACCACGCGAACTCCACCGCCGGCTGTGGTTCGACCTCGTCGGTCTGCCGCCACCGGCCGACGAGGCCGATGCGTTCGTCTCGGCGCCGACGGAGGAGACCTACCGGGCGCTCGTCGACCGGTTGCTCGCCACGCCCGAGCACGCCGAGCACTGGGCCCGCAAGTGGCTCGATCTCGCCCGCTATGCCGACACGATGGGCTACGCGTTCGCGAACCAGGATCCGCGCTATCCCTTCGCCTGGACCTACCGCGACTGGGTCGTGCGGGCACTCGCCGCGGATCTCCCCTACGACCGCTTCGTCACCCTCCAGCTGGCGGCGGACCGGATCGAACCGCCGGTCGATTCCGCCGACCTCGCCGCCCTCGGGTTCCTCACCGTGGGGCGGACCTTCCTCGGCAACACCCACGACATCATCGACGACCGGATCGATCTGGTGACACGCGGCCTGATGGGGCTCACGGTCGCCTGCGCCCGCTGCCACGACCACAAGTACGAGCCGATCGGGACGGCCGACTACTACGCCCTCCACGGCGTGTTCGCCAGTTCGCGGATCCCCGACGCCCTGCCGGTGATCGGCCCGGCACCCCCCGGCCCCGAGGCCGAGGCGTTCGCCGCCCGGTTGGCCGAGCTCCGGGCGGCGATCCCCGCCCACGAGCAGGCGGTCCAGGCGCGCGGCTCCCGCGAGGCGGTGGCCCATGCAGCCGACTACTTCATGGAAACCGCCCGCCCGGCGCCGCGCAACGCCGACAACCGCCCCCCGCGGATGGCCGATGGCTACGACCTCCAGCAGTTCCTCATCGATCGGCTCGCCGCACTCGTCAACCGCCATGATGCGAATCATCCCGTCCTCGGGCCGTGGGTCGCCCTCAAGGGTCGTCCCGACGCCGAACTGGGGGCCGCGGTGCGCGACCTGCTGGCCACCTGGGGCGAGGCCCCGCCCGCCACGGTCGTCAATCCGCTCGTGTTCGCCGAACTGCGCTCGTCCGCGCCCGACTCGCTCCGCGCGCTGGCCGAGGCCTATGCGCGGCTGATCCTGCGCGCGGCACCGGAGATGGCCGGCGGCCCTGCGCCCGGGACCGATCCCGACGGGATGGCGGAGGTCCGGGCGCTGCTCGGGGCGGAGGGCACACCGCTGGTGCTGGCGCAGGCGGAGGCGATGCGGGTCGCGACCGTCGCCGAGCAGAACGAGGCGCGCAAGCGCCGGCAGGACATCGTCCGGCACGAGTCCGAGGCTCCCGGCGGGCCCCCCAAGGCGATGGTCCTCGTCGACGCCGATCAACCCCACGACAGCCAGATCCTCATCCGTGGCAATCCCGGCCGGCCCGGCGACCGCGTGCCCCGGCGCCTCCCGGAGATCCTCGGCGGTGTCGAGCTACCCAAGCAGACGAGCGGCCGGCTGGAGCTCGCCCAGGCGATTGTCGCCGCCGACAATCCCCTCACCGCACGGGTGATCGTCAACTGGGTCTGGACGCATCATGTCGGCAGCGGCCTCGTGCCGACCCCCGGCGATCTGGGCCTCCGCGGCGAGGCCCCGAGCCACCCCGAGCTGCTCGACGATCTCGCCCGCCGCTTCATCGAGGAGGGGCACTGGAGCCTTCGCTGGCTGCACCGCGAGATCGTCACCAGCCACGCCTGGCGGCAGTCGAGCGCCACCGCCGCCGCTGCCGCGGCGATCGACCCCGACAACCGGCTGCTCGCCCGGGCCAACCGCCGCCGTCTCGATTGGGAGGCGTTCCGCGACTCGCTCCTCAGCGCGGCCGGCACCCTGTCGACGAACCGCCGGGGTGGACCGGGGAGCGATCCGCTGACGAAGGAGGCTGCCGACAGGCGCAGCCTCTACACGCGGCTCGACCGCCAGGACGTGCCCGGCACCCTCCGGATCTTCGACCTGGCGAATCCCGACACCGCCGTCCACGTGCGGCCGCGGACGAGCGTGCCGCAGCAATCGCTCACGGTGCTCAACGCGCCGCTGGTGGTGGAGGCCGCCCGGGGGGTCGCCGGGCGATCGGCACGCGAGGCGGGCAGCGGGGCGGCCGACGACGTCCGGCTCGCGCGGCTGTGGCGGGCGGTGCTTTCCCGCGATCCCACTGCCGGCGAACGGATCACCGCCCGCGCCTGGCTGGAGCGTGAGCGGGAAGCGGATACGGCCGGCCCCACCGATTTCGACTGCTGGTGCCGGCTGGCCCAAGCGCTGCTCGCGACGGCGGAGTTCCAGTTCGTCGACTGATCCGCCGACCGTGCCCCGAACCCGGGAACGATCCCATGGAAGCCCTCTCGCGACGTGACGCCCTCGTCCGCACCGGCCTGGGGATCGGCTGGCTCGGGGCGAGCGGCTTGCTCGCCGGGACGGCTGCCGGCGACGGCGGCGGACCGGCGGCACCGCGTTCACTGGCACCGCGGCCCCCGCATTTCGCCGCGCGGGCGCGGGCGGTGATCCATCTGTTCGCCAACGGTGGCCCGAGCCACCTCGACACGTTCGATCGGAAGACGGCCCTCGAGAAGTACGCGGGGCAGGAGGTGCCCGGTCGGCTGCCCACGGAGCGGCGCACCGGGGCCGCCCTCCCCTCGCCGTTCGCCTTCGCCCGCCACGGCGAGAGCGGGCTGGAGATCAGCGATCTCTTTCCGGCGGTGGCGCGCCACGCCGACCGGCTCCTCGTGGTGCGGTCGATGCACGCCGACGTGCCCAACCATGAGCCGTCGCTGATGCTGATGAACTGTGGCGACGGCCGGCTGGTGCGCCCCGCGGCCGGCGCCTGGGTGACCTACGGACTGGGAACCGAGAACCAGAACCTGCCCGGCTTCGTCGCCATGTGCCCCGGCGGCTATCCGATCAAGGGCACCGAGAACTGGCGGAGTGCGTTCCTGCCCGGGGCCTACCAGGGCACCTACGTCGACACACGGAAGAAGACGGTCGAGGAACTCGTCGAGCACGTCCGCCACCCGGTGCTCGACCGCCCCACCCAGCGCCGCCAACTCGACCTCACCGCGACCCTCGACCGCGACCACCTCGCCGCCCGCCCCCACGATCCGCAGCTCGAGGCCCGTCTGGCGTCGATGGAACTGGCCTGGCGGATGCAGGCGGAGGCGAGCGAGGCCTTCGACGTCACCCGCGAGCCGAAGCATGTCCGCGAACGCTACGGCGACGACGTGCAGGGGCGGCAGATGCTCATCGCCCGGCGCCTGGTGGAACGCGGCGTCCGTTACGTGCAGGTCTGGCACGGCGAGGGGCAGCCGTGGGACAGCCACGAACACATCGAGAAGGCACATCGCAGGCTCGCCAAGGAGTGCGATCAGGCGATCGGTGCGCTGCTCGACGACCTGGTGGGGCTGGGGATGCTGGAGAGCACCGTCGTGCTCTGGGGGGGCGAGTTCGGCCGAACGCCGACGATCGAGCTCCCCTCACCCGGCAACGTGACGGTCGCCTCGGGCCGCGACCACAACCACCACGGGTTCACCGTCTGGATGGCCGGTGGCGGGGTCCGTGGTGGAACGGTCTACGGCGCCACCGACGAGCTCGGCTTCAAGGCGGTGGAGAAACCGGTGCACGTCCACGACCTCCAGGCGACCATCCTCCATCTGCTCGGGCTCGACCACACCCGCCTCACCTACCGCCACAGCGGCCGCGACTTCCGCCTCACCGACGTCCATGGCCGGGTGATCGACGACTGGCTGGCCTGACGCACGACGCCGCCGGCCAACGCTAGCGTCACGTTCCGTTCGACCGCTTCACCCCGGCGGACTTGGAGCGGGCGTTGATCGCCTCGGCGAAGATCGTCGCGCCGGGCAGCGACTGGCGGAGGCGTTCGACACCCTCGGGTGACACTTCAGTCCCGGAAAGACCGATCTTCCGCAGGTTGGTCATCGTCGCCAGCACGTCGATCGCCTCGTCGTCGATCGCCGTCTGCACCAGGTACAGATCGGTGAGCTTCGGGCAGCCGGCGAGATGACCGAGGGCGGCATTGGTGATCTTCGTGCTCGACAGCGTCAGCTTGCGGAGCTTTCCCAGCCCCGTCAGCCGGGCGACCCCCTGGTCGGTGATCCGCGTCTGGGTGCATTCGATCTCCTCGACCTCCGGCACCCAGGCGACCAATTGGCCGAGATCGTCGTCGCGGAGCCGGGAGCGCTGCATCTCGAAACGGAACAGCCGGTCGTCGTCGAACAGCGCCCGGCCGCCGAGGCTCCGGGCCAGGCTTTCGGCGCGCTTCTCGGGGGGCCGGGAACAACCGATGGTCACGGAGACCGTGACGATCACGAGCCAACGCACCCACGCCATGGCCACGTCCACATCCCGTCGTCCGCCCTTCCCGAGACACCGCTCCCCCGCGGTGTCCACCGGCCCACCTCCCACCATTTCGGGGGCAGCATGGGCCCTGCCTGACGACTCATTTAGAATTCACATCCTTCCGATCATCTGTCAACTCCTGACGCACCCCCCGATGGCGTCGCACGACCAGCCGGCCGATCGCTCAGCCCACCGCCGACCCCCACGGCGGCGGAGGCAGCGCGGCGTGCCGGTGCAGCACCTCGTGGCGGCGCTCGTGGCGAGCCTGATCGTCGCCGGGGTCGAACGCTGCCGGAGACAGGACGCGGCGACCGCAGGCGATTGGCTGGTGGTCACGGTGAACGACGGCGACACGGTGACCGCGAAAGCTCCGGACGGAGCCAATCAACGCATCCGTCTGGTCGGGATCGACGCCCCCGAATACGACCAACCGTTCGGCCGCGAGGCCCGTGATGCCCTCGCCGCCACCGTGGGGGGCCGCCGGATCTCGGTCGAGTCGCACGGGCTCGACCAGCACGGCCGCGTGCTGGGACGGTTGCGGGTGGAGGGCGTCGACGTCAACACCCGGCTCGTCAGCCAGGGGTATGCCTGGGTCTTCAACCGCGTCGCGCCCGATCCCGACCTGGTGGCCGCGGAGAGCGCCGCCCGCCGCGAACGGCGTGGGCTGTGGGCTGCCGACAACCCCATCGAACCCTCATCGTGGCGGGCACGCCACCCGCGGCAGCCGTAGCCGCTTGGCTCCCACGCAGACCGAGGGCGGGGCGGATGCCGCCCGCGGACGGCCGTCGCCCCCCGGCGAACCACTTCCTGTCGGCCGGGGATTGGTTTAGGGTTCCCGCATGGGGTCCACCTTCGAGGTCGTCGTCACCGGGATCGGGGTCGTCAGCCCCCTGGGCATCGGCACCGACACGTTCTGGCGCCGGCTCGTGGCCGGCGAGAGCGGGATCAAGCCGCTCGACCGCTTCGACGCCAGTGCCCTGTCGGTGCGGTTCGGCGGCCAGATCACCGACTTCGATCCCAAGGAACATGTCCGGCCGCGCAAGAGCCTCAAGGTGATGAGTCGGGAGATCCAGCTCGGCTTCGCCGCCGCCGAGCTGGCGATGGCCGACGCCGGTCTGGTGGGCGCGGCGCGCGACCCCGACCGGTTCGGCGTGGTGTTCGGCGGCGACATGATCTACGCCGACCTCGAGGACCTCGCCGGCGCCTACCGCCGCTCGCTCCGCGGCCGGCAGTTCGACTTCAGCCTCTGGTCGGAGGCGGTCCACGAAGAGCTCCATCCGCTCTGGCTGCTCAAGCATCTCCCCAACATGACCGCCTCGCACATCGCCATCGCCCACGACGCGCGCGGCCCGAACAATTCCATCGTCCTCGGCGACGTGTCGGGGCTGCTGGCCGTCGCCGAGGCAGTGAGCGTGATCCAGCGCGGCTGGGCCGACGTGATGCTCGCCGGCGGCACGGGCTGCCGACTCCACCCGACGGCACTGGTCGCCCGCGGCGACGCCCTGCTGAGCCACCGCGCCGGCGACGGCCGCGGCGCCTGCCGCCCCTTCGACCGCGACCGCGACGGTCTGGTCAACGGCGAGGGGGCCGGTGTCCTCGTCATCGAGTCACGAGCGCATGCGGTGGCCCGCGGCGCGAGGATCCGGGCCCGGATCCTCGCCACGGCGTCGCGCTGCGAGCCGGGCGCGCGGCGCACCGGCCTCACGGGGTCGTCACTGCGCCAGGCGATCGGCGCGACGATGACCGCGGCCGGACTCGACGCCGAACGGCTCGGCCACGTCAACGCCCATGGCGTCGGCACGATCGACATGGACCGTGCGGAGGCGACGGCGATCGCCGCCGAGCTGGGAGCGGTGCCCGTGACCGCGCCGAAATCGTCGTTCGGCCACCTCGGTGCCGGCGGGGGCACCGTCGAACTGGCCGCCAGCGTGCTCGCGCTCGAACACGGGCTCGTGCCGCCGACGCTCAATTACGAGCATCCCGATCCGCAGTGCCCGGTACGCGTCGTCCACGGTGGGCCGCTCGCCGGGAGGCCGGCGACGGCGCTGGCGGTCAATCTCTGCTCCACCGGCCAGGCGGTGGCGGTGGCGATCGCCGCCGACGGCTGAACCGCCGACGCTCCCGGCATGGAGCCGGTCACGCTCCCGGCCACCGGTCGCTCGGCAGGCTGTCGTTCGCCGTCCGCTCACCACGTCCCGTTGATACCGAACGCGAAACCGTTGAGGAACATCTGCCCGCCGCCGTCGATCGGGTTCTGGCGGATCTTGTTCATGTTGAACTGCCGCGTCGCGGTCGCCAATCCGCCGATCCAGAGGAAGTCGTAGCTGCACTGGACGGCGAAGTTGGGGGTCACGTTCCAGCCGGCGAGGACCGTCAGGTCGCCGAGGAATCCCGGCGCCGTCTGCTTGGCGGCCATCTGCCAGCTCTCCGTGCCCTGCGGCACGGTGACGGTCTGCGGGACACCGTTGATCACGATCTGATTGCCGTCGAGGTCACGGATCGGGATCTGCGACGGCAGGTAGGTGTTGACCCCGTAGAACGACTGCTGGTTGGACGTGAACGATATCGCCGGTGCCGCCCGGCCGCGGAGGCCCCAGTAGAAGAACTCGTTCTGGCTGATCAACTCGCCGCCGAGGTTGAGGCCGAGGAGCCAATTCTGCGTCTCGATGTTGTAGTCGCCGCCGAAGCTCGTCACCGGCTGCCCGGGCATGCGCCCCATGAAGTTGACCGACTCGTTCACGTTGGCGACCCGCGGCCCGATGATCAGGCTCGGCAGCCATCCACGCTCGGCGTGTCGCGTCCATTCGCCGTTGGGCGACATCGTCACCTTGTCGCGGCCGAGCCGGCGGTGAATTTTCCAGTTCAGCTCCATGCTGTTGAAGTTCGAGGTCGTCTTGAGGTCGAATTCCTGGGCGCCGGTGAACCCCGGCGAGGCGGCCGCGAGCGTCGGCACGAGAAACGACGACGCGGTGCCGCTGTTGAGGACGATCGCGTTCCAGGTGTCGTTGACCACGAAGGCGAAGCCGCCGTAGTAGGTGAATTCGAGCGACTGGTCGCGATTGAGATAGTCGCGCCCGACGTAGGTGCCGAGCGTCACCCGGGCACCGGGGGAGAGGTCGTAGGGGATCGAATCGGTGACGAACACCCCCTGCTTGTTGCGCCCCGCCGGCACCGGCACGAGGATGTCGTGGCCGACGACGCGGCGGTATTCGCGGTTCCGCCCCATCCACACGCTCTCGGCGGAGCCGTACCACTGCCCCAGCGAGAACCAACTCCCGGAGCTGATCTCGTCGGGCATCCGCTCCATGAACGACTCGTCGAGCCGCATGTCGTCGGCCATCCGCTGCGGCAGGTCCGGCACGCCCCCGAGGATCGGCTCGACGGGTACCAAAGCCCCTTCCACGGCCGATGGTTCGAGGATCATGCCCGGGTCTGCGGCCGGGGCTTCCTCGAGCTGGAGCGCCGGTGCCCCGAGCACCTCGGGGCTGGCGAGGACGCTCTCGGCGCGCGAGTCTGGGAAGACAGGCGCGACGTCGGCGGCCAGGCCGGTGGTGGCACAGCAGACGGCCGTCAGCAGGCCGCTCCACACCGCGCCAGGCAAACTCGTCCGGATGAAGTGCTTCACGGTCGGCCCCGTGTGCGAAAAGTCGTCGGAACCAGAACAACCGGCATACGCGGTGGGGTTATCGTCACCGTCAGAATCGATTCACGAGAAAAAACCGTTGCCTTCGCTGGCCGCTTACCCAGCTTGCCGAGGTCGTCCACACAGCCGTCGAGGCAGGTCCCCCGGGCTGGCCGTCACGATCCCCCCCAGCGGAAACTCCCCGGCCCGGCTCCAGTGCGATCCCGCCGCGGCACGATCCACACCAAGACAAGACGCGCGGGCGGCGCGAGACGGCCGCGGAGGTTGTGCGATGCGAATGATGGTCAAGCGACAGCACCTGCTCCTCGCCGGGCTGCTCCTGTTCTTCGCGGGAATCCAGTTCCGCGTCGTCGAGTCGTTCACCCTGTCCGAGAAGTCGACCCGGTTCATCGCCACGCAGCTCGGGGCCCAGCCGGCGGCCACTGCCGCGGCGGCGGGCATCTGGCAAGCGCCGACGGGGCGGAAGATCCTCGCCCCGCCGCGCTGGCTGGGGCTGGCGCTGATGTCGGCCGGCTCCGTGCTCACGCTCCGCAGCCTGTCGATGCGCGACGGCAACTGAGTGTTTGCAGCGCGTGCCGTGTCAGGCGAGCGCCTCGCGGATGACGGTTCCCGCCACGTCCGTGAGGCGGATGTCGCGGCCGCTGAAGCGGTAGGTGAGCCGCGTGTGGTCGATCCCCAGCAGCCAGAGCATCGTGGCGTGGAGGTCGTGGATCGTGCAGGCCTTGTCGACCACCCTGTAGCCGTAGTCGTCGGTCGCCCCGACGACCGTGCCCCCGCGGACGCCACCGCCCGCCAACCACATCGAGAACGCCTGCGGGTTGTGGTCGCGGCCGTCGGACCCTTGCGCGAACGGCGTCCGGCCGAACTCCCCGCTCCACACCACGAGCGTCGAATCGAGCAGCCCGCGCTGCCCGAGGTCGGCGAGGAGGGCGGCGATCGGCTGGTCGACCGCACGGGCGTTGCGCGCGTGCCCCTCGCGGAGGTTGGAGTGCTGGTCCCAGCGGTCGGTCCCGACCGACGGGCAGGTCAGCTCCACGAACCGGACGCCGCGTTCGACCATCCGCCGCGCCAGCAGGCACTCGCTGGCGAAGATCCGCGTCGGCTCGTACTCGCTCTCCAGGCCGTAGGCGCGCTTCGTGACGGTCGACTCGGCGGCGAGATCGAGGAGGCCCGGGACCTCCGTCTGCATCCGCCACGCCAACTCGCGGTTGGCGATCGCGCTGTCGAGCGCGTCGGGCACCGCGGGATAGGCCGCGGCGAACCCACCGTCGAAGCGCCGCGCGAGGTCGACCTTCGCGTGCTGCCGCGCCCGGCTGCCCTCGCGCGGCGCGACGTTGGCCAGGCCCGCCGCCGTCGGCCGGATCACCGACCCCTGGAACGTCGCGGGGAGGAACCCGGCGGTGAAGTTGTCGAGACCACCCGGCGGAATCAGGCCGCCGTTGATCACCATGAAGCCGGGGAGGTCGGCGTTCTCGCTCCCCAGCCCGTACGTCGTCCACGCCCCCATGCTCGGCCGCCCCTGCAGCCCGCTGCCAGTGTGGAGGAAGTAGTTGGCGTTGGTGTGCTCGGGAAAGGCGCTGGTCATCGAGCGGATCACCGCCAGCCGGTCGACCTCCGCGGCGATGCAGGGAAACAGGTCGCTGACGAGGATGCCGCTCTCCCCGTGGGCCCGGAACGTCCACGGGCTCGGCAGCACCGTGCCGACATTGTTGAACTGCGTCGCGTCGACCTTGAACAGCTCGCGCGGGTTCCGGCCGGCGTCGCGCGCCAGACGCGGCTTGGGATCGAACGAATCGACCTGCGACACGCCCCCGTCCATGTACAGGAAGATCACCGACTGGACGCGCGCCGGATGGTGGCACGCCGTCACGCCGGCCGCCGCCGCCCGCTCCCCCTCCAGCAGCGCCGTCGCCGCCACGGCACCGAACCCGCAGGCCGTCTCCGCCAGCCACTGGCGCCGTGACGGCGCCGCGGGGCGGACGCGGCGGCAGGAAAACGGCGAACCGGAGCCGGGCGCGCTCATGGCAGGTAGATGAACTCCTTGGCGTTGAACAGCGCGTGGGCGAGATCCGCCCAGGTGGCCTCGTGAAGCGGATCGGCTGCGAAGTCGATGCCATGGAGCGCTGCCTGCTCGGCGAGAAACGCCTCGGCGGCGGTGATCTCGTCGGGGCGCGGCGGGCGTGCGAACACGGCGCCGACGAGGACCGCGATCCGCTCCCGCGGCGTGGCCGTCGCGTCGGCCAGCACGCGTGCCGCCAGCAACCGCGCCTGCTCGTGGACGAACGGATCGTTGAGGAGCACCAGCGCCTGCGCCGGCACGTTGGTGACATTGCGCCGCCCCATGGCCTGGAACGGCACCGGCATGTCGAAGGCGAGTTGGAACGGGGGGAGGAAATTGCGGCGGATCTTCGTGTACAGGCTGCGGCGGCCGGCACCGTCGAGCGGCCCGGGGGACGGGCGCCCGCGCCCCTCCTGGAACTCCGTCAGGTGGACCTCGACCGGCGGTCCGCCGACGGTGCGGTCGAGCCGCCCCGACACGGCCAGCAGCGCGTCGCGGACCGCCTCCCCCTCGAGGCGCCGCAGCGGGGCGTGGTGGAGGAGGTGGTTGGCCGGATCGACGGCCAGCGCCTCGGGCGCCGCGACCGACGACATCCGCCAGGCGTTACTGACGACGACCTCGCGGATCAGCCGTTTCAGGCTCCAGCCCTCGGCCCGGAACCGGACGGCGAGCCGGTCGAGGAGCGCCTGCGCGAGCGGATCGGCGGGGGCCTCGCCGAGGCGGCCGAAGTTGTCGGGGGTGGCGACGAGCCCGCGGCCGAACAGCCAGTGCCAGACGCGGTTGACGACCACGCGCGCCGTGAGCGGATTGCCCGGATCGACCAGCCGTTCGGCCAGCTCGCGCCGCCCCGAACTCGCCGCCGGCCAGGCCGGCTGCCCGGCGCCGTCGATCGCTTCGAGGAACCGGCGCGGCACCGTGGCCCCGCGGCGCGCCGACGCCCCCTTGAGGAGGATCTGCTGCTCGATGCCGTTGCCGTCGA
>JAGWVR010000112.1 GCA_018970785.1 Planctomycetota bacterium | reverse complement strand
GCGCACAACCCGGCGGCCAGCGCCTCGGTCTCACGCCGCCCCTCGAGGCAGCCGAGGACGAGGCCGAACACCATCCCCAGCGGCAGGCCGTTGGCCACCAGGCACAGCGCGTTCCAGGGGCGTGGCACGAGGGCGAACGCGACCAGCGCCGCCTCGGCCGCCGCGATCAGGATCACGATCCCCGCCGCGCGCCTCCCGCGCGGCCACTCGGCGACGATCCGGATGCCGACGAACTTGGAGAGCGTGTAGCCGATCACCTGCGCGGTGACGAGGATCGTCTTGAAGTCGACACCGCCGTACGTCTCTTCGTACGCCGCCGCCGTGAACGGCTTGCGGAACGCGTACATGCAGAAGTAGGTCCCGAACGCCGCCGCCGCGGTCCACAGCGCCGTCGTCAGCCGTGACGACGGGCCCGGGGCCGGCGGGAGAGCGGCAGGCGCGGCCATCGGCGGGATTCCCCGGGACAGCCGCGCGGCGACCGCGCGGCGGCGAGAGCATACCAACCCCGTGCGGCACCGCTGGCCTTGATCGTCCGCCCGGCGCGCGGCCACGATCAGTGGCGTGCCCCGCGTGGGGCGCGTGCCCTTCCCGCCCGCCGGTCGCCCCATGCCCACCAGCCATGTCGTGGTCGTCGGCGCGGGGATCGTCGGCCTGGCCCATGCCTGGATGGCGGCGCTGCGCGGCCACCGGGTGACGCTCCTCGAGCGCTCGCCCCGCGCCGCCGGAGCCTCGATCCGCAATTTCGGCATGGTCTGGCCGATCGGTCAGCCGGCCGGTGCGCTCCAGGCGACGGCGCTGCGCAGCCGGGCGCGGTGGCTCGAGGCGGCGCAGGGTGCGGGGTTCTGGATCGACCCCTGCGGCTCGCTCCACCTCGCCCACCGCGACGACGAGGCGGCCGTCGTCGAGGAATTCGCGGCACGCGCACCCGACCTGGGGATCGAGTGCCGGCTGCTGTCGGCCGCCGCGGTGCTCGAACGCACGCCGGCCGCCAATCCGGCCGGGCTGCGCTGCGGACTGTGGAGCCCCACCGAGTGCGCCGTCGATCCGCCCGAGGCGATCCGGGTGCTGCCCGGCTGGCTCGCGGCACGGTACGGGGTCGAATGCCGGTTCGCCACCGCCGCGACGCGGATCGAGCGCGACCGTACGGTCGTCATCGAGACCGCCGCCGGCGACCGCCTGTCCTGCGACCGCGCCATCGTCGCCGGCGGTGCCGACCTGGAAAGCCTGTTTCCGCGCGAGCTGGCCGCCGCCGGGCTCACGCGCTGCAAGCTGCAGATGCTGCGGACCGGCGCCCAGCCGGGTGGCTGGCGCGCCGGCTGCCACCTCGCCAGCGGGCTGACGCTGCGGCACTACGCGAGCTTCGCCGGTTGCCCGAGCCTGCCGGCGCTGCGCGCGCGGATCGCGCGCGAGACACCGGAGCTCGACCTCCACGGGATCCACGTGATGATCGCGCAGACCGGCTCTGGGGAGGTGATCCTCGGCGATTCCCACCACTACGACGAGGCGATCGAGCCGTTCGACTCGGAGCTGGTCGAGTCGCTCATCCTCCGCGAGCTGTCGCGTGCCTACCGCCTCCCCGAGTGGTCGATCGCCGCGCGCTGGCACGGGATCTACGCCAAGCTCCCCGGCGCCTGCCAGTGGCGCGCCGAGCCGCTCCCCGGCGTGCATCTGGTCACCGGCCTCGGCGGCGCCGGGATGACGATGGCGTTCGGCCTCGCCGACGAGGCCTGGATGGAGTGGGACGATGCCTGAGCGATCCGAGGGCCCGGCGATGCGCTTCCCGATCCGCGCGGTGATCTTCGACTGGGCCGGCACGACCGTCGACCACGGCAGCCTGGCGCCGGCGCGGGTGTTCGTCGAGCTGTTCGCCGGCGCCGGGATCCCGATCACGGTCGCCGAGGCGCGCGGCCCGATGGGGCGCGCCAAGCGCGACCACATCGCCACGATCCTCGCCCAGCCGCGCGTCGCGGCGGCGTGGCGCGACGCCGTCGGCCGGCCGGCGACCGACGCCGACGTCGACCGGCTGTACCGTGACTTCCTCCCCCGGCAGCGCGCCGTGCTGGCGGAGCACTCCGACGTGATCGCCGGGGTTGCCGAGGCGGTCGCCGACTGCCGGCGGCGCGGCCTGGCGATCGGCGGCACCACCGGCTACACCCGCGAGCTCATGGACGTGGTCGAGCCGATCGCCCGGACCGGCGGCTACGCCCCCGACGTCTCGCTGTGCGCCGACGACGTCCCCGCCGGGCGGCCGGCGCCGTGGATGATCTTCCGCGCCTGCGAGCGGCTCGGCGTCTATCCGCCGGCCGAGGTCCTCGTCGTCGACGACACGCCGGTGGGGATCGCTGCCGGCCGCGCCGCCGGCGCGCGGACGCTGGCGGTGTCGCGCACCGGCAACGCCCTGGGGCTGTCGGCCGCCGCAGTGGCGGCGCTCCCCCCGGCCGAGCTCGCCGACCGGCTGGCGGCGATCGAGCGCGAGTTCCGCGCCGCCGGGGCGGAGTTCGTCATCGAGAGCGTCGCCGACCTGCCGCAATTCCTCGACCGGGAGTGTGCCGCCGCCGCGCCGCTCACGGGGCACCCGTGATCCGGAAGAAGAACACGCGTGAGCGGGCGTCGACGTCGGTCGCCGGGGGCACCTGGTCGGTGAACGTGCCGATCAGATCCCCCGCGGCCGTCGTCCAGCGGCAGCCGCCGATCGAGTACAGCGACCAGGCGGTGGCGCTGCGCGCGTGGTCGCGCCAGGTGGTGCCGGCGTCGTCGCTCACCAGGCAGCCGAGCCGGCCGCCGTCGTTGCCGACGACGTACAGGCGCCGGGGGCGGCGGCGGTCGGCGACGAAGAAGCCGTCGAGCCCGTGGAGCCGGATCGCCGTACCGCGGACCTCCGGCTGCCGGTCGGCGAGCCGGATCCCGGTGGCGATCTCGTAGCTCACCAGGTGCTGCCGCGGCGGCTGCGACTGGGCGAGGTACAGCCCGTGCCAGCGGCCGGCCCGGGCGACCGCCGACGACAGCCAGGTGTGGACGTCGAGCTCGTCGTCGGGGGTGATCCGCGTCGCCGGGCCGGTGTCGTCGGCGACGATCGGCAGTCTCAGCGCACCGCCGCCGAGCGTGTGGAAGCTGTCGCCGCCGTCGTCGGAGACGAGATGGTGGATCGAGCGGTAGAGGTACTCGCCGTGCTTCTGCGTCGTCCAGGCGAGGTGGATCCGCCCATCCTCGTCGAGCGCCAGATGAGGGTACTGAAGGATCCCGGCCGGGCCCCCGACGAGGATCGTCCGCGAGTCGAGCAACTCCCCGGCCGTCGACAGGCGGTGGAACGTGCCGTTGTGCGACGCGAAACAGAGCCGGCCGCGCGGTTCGTCGACGAGCGCCGCGTACTTGCCCGCCGCGGCGCCGGGGATCGCCGTCGTGGTCCGACCGGTGACGTCGCGCGGCGCGGCGGCCGGCCAGCGGTCGAGGAAGGCGGCGCCGCTCGGGAAGTCGACACGGAACAGGTACAGCGTGCCGTCGGCCGTCGCCTCGAGGACGGGGGGATTGGTGCCGAGGGTCTCCTCCGCCATCGGCCGGAAGCTCGCGCCGCCGTCGTCGCTGACGCTCAGCCGCCACGTCTGCGCCGTGTAGGGGGCGTTGCGCGAGCGCAGGTGGCTGGTGTAGATCCGCCCTCCGACGGCGACGACCTTCTGGTTGTGGCTCTGGAACGTGGCGTAATGGATGACGTCGGCGTCGAGCGGCGTGACGGTGACCGCCGCGCCGACGGCCGCCGGCTCGGCACCGCGGGCGCCCGCCGCGCCGAGGACGACGAGGCCGACGACCAACGCACCGTTCCACGGCAGGGGCGGCATACGCTTCTCCAACTGGCGATCGGCCCAGACTACACCCGCGCTCCGCGGGCGCTCGCGCCCGGCCGGGGGCGGCGGTAGCATGGGGCGGTTTCCGGGAATCCACCCGTGCGTGCCGCCGTCTACGAGTCGTTCCGCGGGCCGATCGCCGTCCGCGATCTGCCCGACCCGGTGCCGCACGACGACGCGGCGCTCGTCGCCGTGCGCGCCTGCGGGATCTGCCGCAGCGACTGGCACGGCTGGCAGGGGCACGACGCGCTGGTGCGCCTGCCCCACGTGCCCGGTCACGAACTGGCCGGCACCGTGGCCGCGGTCGGCGCGGCGGTGACGGCCTGGCGCGGCGGGGAGCGTGTCACGGCGCCGTTCTGCTGCGGCTGCGGCACCTGCCCCGACTGCCGGCGCGGCGACACGCAGGTCTGCCCGCGGCAGACCCAACCGGGGTTCAGCCACTTCGGCGGCTTCGCCGAACTGGTCGAGATCCGCCACGCCGACCTCAATCTCGTGGCGCTCCCCGACGGCGTCGGGTTCGTCGCCGCCGCCAGCCTCGGCTGCCGGTTCTCGACCGCCTACCGGGCCGTCGTCCAGCAGGGGCGGGCGGCGGCTGGGGACTGGGTGGCGATCCACGGCTGCGGCGGCGTCGGGCTGTCGGCGATCATGATCGCACGGGCCCTGGGAGCGCGGGTGGTCGCGGTCGATCCCGCATCGACACGGCGCTCGACGGCCCGCGACGCGGGGGCCGAGGCGGTGATCGACCCGGCCGGCGGCGACGTCGTCGCCCGGATCCGTGCCGTGACCGGCGGCGGCGCCGCCGTCTCGATCGACTGCATCGGCGACGCGACCGTCTGCCGGCAGTCGGTCCTCGCCCTCGCCAACCGCGGCCGGCACGTCCAGGTCGGCCTCCTCACCGGCGACCAGGCGACGCCGCCGCTGCCGATGGACGTCGTGATCGCCAGGGAACTGGAGCTCCTCGGGAGCCACGGGATGCCGGTGGCCGCCTACCGCGACCTCCTCGCCCTGGTCGCCGCCGAGCGGCTCGCCCCCTGGCGGCTCGTCAGCGACACCGTCGACCTCGCGGCGGGGGCCCGGCTCCTCGAGCAGTTCGACTCGTTTCCCAACCGCGGCATGACGGTGATCGAGTTTCCCGGCTGATCGCCACCGAACGGAGCGTTCGGCAGCTCAGGGCCGCGATCCCGACGACCGTCACTCCCGGAGCCAACTCAGCCTGCACGTTTCCCGAACGGCCAGGCAGTCTTTCGCGATCCTTGATCACACGCGGCCCAAGGTCCCCGAATCGGTCATCCCTGATTCAACCGGCCGACGTAGTCCTCGTGGATCCACATCGCATCCGCCCACATCGCCAAGCCCGCCGCGTTACGGTAGGTCCGAAAAATGTCGAGCAGACAAAAGCCCAGTTCGGCGAGGGCCTCGTGGATCTGGAACAGATCGCCCGCACCCTTGTAGAGGGGCATCAACGACACTTCTGTCATGATGACGGCGGTCGAGGAGCGGAGGGTGCGCTTCCCCCCTTGGATCAGTTGCAATTCGCCCCCTTGGACATCGGCCTTGATGATGATCGGCCCCGGCGAAGCATGCGTCGCCATCCAGTCGTCGAGCGCCTGGGTCCGTACCCGCACGCTGCCCACGTGCGCCGTCGGATCACCGAGGTAGGCGATGTTGCCCACGTCGTTGTCATGGAGCGAGTTGGTCTGCGAACTCCGGTTGATGAAGAGGTTCTCTTCGCCCGTCGCGGCACTGATCGCCAATTCGTGGACGCTGATCCGCTTCTGCCCGCCCACGTTTTGCCGGAGGAGACGCGCCGTATCGGGTGCCGGCTCAAACGCGTGGATCGGCACTTCCCCGACGGCTTTTGCCAACGTCAGCGTCACGTCGCCGACATGGGCGCCGATGTCGAGGATACTCCCCGGCTTCAGCAGCCTGGCAAGACGGGTCAGCTCGTCGATCGGGTAGACGCGTCCACACAGACGTTTGCAGAGCGGTCTCCCCAGTGCTTGAGCACCGGAGTGAAACGCCTCGCGAAGGGAGTGTTGCATCATGTTGCCCCAATGGCGGGGGGATCGTCGGGGACCCGAACGAGGTTGACGATGGTCCGCCGCTTCACCTGCCCTGTGCGACCTGAGCGGCACCAGGGGGCAGGATGTGAAGCCACGGCTGTGGCACGTTCCCCAGATACTCTTTTTGGAGATCGACGTAGGGAAGCTCGGGGCTTCTGCAGAGCGAATAGGTGGTCACGGAGGAATGCGTTCGGATCAGGAAATCGCACCGCGAGAGGATCAAGGCGTCGATGATCACATCCCTGGCCTTCTCGTGGGCAGGCATGCTGACGCCCCCGTCATAGTGTCCGTGGAGCGACGAGCCGTCGGTGGAACGGATGCAGTCGCGGTATCGGATCTTGTCGCCATAGCGCTCACGGAATTCGTCGATGGTGTGGGCGTCGTCGCTGGCGAGAAAGATGAGCTGACCGGGGACCTGGTCGAGACGCCGGGCGATCTCCCCGTGGACCAAATCGACCGGCACGCTGGTTCTCGACTCATGGGGCCGTCGCGCATCCGTCGCCCGCACATGCACGCCGATCCATGGCTGCGATCCGAACGCACCCGTGATGAAGCGGTCACACGCCTCGAGGACATCTCGCCGCGGTTCGGCGAAGCGCTGCATCAGCGAATGGGCAGCCAGCCGGGGCGTCGCCGCCCTGTAAGCGGACATCGGCAGGGCGTTGGGGTGATACGACAACGTCGGGCACCCGGCGCCACCCAGCCCCCGATCAGCATGCTCGGGAGCGTAGAAAAAGTGGTCCCAGGGATTCGGTGCGGTGGTCTCGTCGAGATACAGGCAGTGACTGCCCCACCAGGGAACCCCGACGGCACCGATCGAGTCGCAGAAGGCGAGCCCTCTGAGTGTCATGAAGAAGTTGGCGAAAAAACCGCACGGCCGCGACATGATTCCGATACGAACGCCCGGAACCGCCGTGGCGACGCAACGAAGGAACACCTCCTGCCCAACGTGCAACGCGCGGATGCAAGACTTCTTCAAACTCACGGTGCACGCAGTGCCTGACGCACCATTCCCAAAGGGCACCATTCCCGAAGGCCGACGCACGCTTGGCCGATCACCGCGACGGTCGCCTCGGACCCGCGCCCGGCACGATGCGTGTGTTGGAGCTGCGAACAGGCACGCGGTATCGCGGCTTCAAGGCAGAACCGCGGGAGATCCCGACCGATTTCGAAGATACGGACGGCCACGGTGATTGTCCAGCGGCCGTGGAAACAAGCCCCCGGCGACCGGCGTCGCGACACGATCCAACCCGAGGTGGAACGATCGCGGACCGTGCCTGAACGGTCCGGCGATCCTGATCCGCACGATGCCCGCGATCCTCTCCTCGCCGCGATCCACCCTCACCGCATCGCCGGAGCTTGCCAGGCTGATCGGCTGCCACGCCGGGCGGCAGCCGGTAGGATCCGTGGGCGTGGGACATGGCGCGTGGAAACGAAACCCGGGAGGGTCCATGGCGTGGGGAGCGGCGACGGCGTCCTGTCGGGCGATCGTCATCGGCTTGGCGGCGGCACTCGTCGCGGCAACGGGCCCGGCCGCCGGGGCGGAGGGCAAACCCAATGTGCTGTTCATCGCCATCGATGATCTCAACGACTGGGTCGGCTGCCTCGGCGGCCACCCGCAGGCGCGCACGCCTCACATCGACGCCCTCGCCGCCCGCGGCGTGAACTTCACCCGCGCGTACTGTGCCTCGCCGGTCTGCAATCCGTCGCGGACGGCGCTGCTGACGGGGCTGCGCAGTTCGTCGAGCGGCGTCTACGACAACGGGATCCTCCGCGGGAAGACCATCTGCCGCGACGTGGTGCCGCTCAACACCCACTTCCACGACAACGGCTACTTCGTGGCCGGGGCGGGGAAGATCTATCACGGCGACGGCGACCGCTGGGGCGCGTGGGACGACTACGCCAGCGCACCGGTCGGCCGGCCGCGGCCGGCCGCGGGAGAGGACGCGGGCGTCGGCGGGATCCGCTTCGCCCCGATCGACGGTGACGACGACGCGCTCGACGACTTCCACGCCGTCGATTACTGCATCGGGCAGCTGCAGCGGAAGCACGATCGGCCCCTGTTCCTCGCCTGCGGCCTCCACAAACCGCACATGCCGTGGAACGTGCCGCGGAAGTACTACGACCGGTTTCCGCTCGAGTCGATCGAGCTGCCGGTGGTGCCCGCCACCGACCTCGACGACGTGCCCCCCGCCGGCGTGGCCATGGCGCGGGCGGAGGGGGATCATCACCGGATCCTCGCCTCGGGCCGTTGGAAGGAGGCGGTGCGTGGGTATCTGGCGGCCGGCGCGTTCTGCGACGCGATGGTCGGCCGGCTCCTGGCCGGGCTCGACGCCAGCCCGCTGCGCGACGACACGATCATCGTCCTCTGGGGGGACCATGGCTGGCATCTCGGCGAGAAACAGCCGGCGG
>JAGWVR010000111.1 GCA_018970785.1 Planctomycetota bacterium | reverse complement strand
GCTGCGGCCTTCCAGGCCTCCGCTCGCTCGCAGACGACTTCGCTTCGCCATCCATGGCTCCGCTCGTCGCCTGAACGCCGGCTCCCGGGGCATGGGCAGCCCCTCCACGATTGAAGGTCGTGCGCGGGCGGGGCACATCCGGTGGAATCGCCATCGGCGCGCTTCATGTTCATTCCGTCTTCATGGGGACCCGCGTAGCCCCTCCGCCGTCGCCCTCGCATCGGCCCGTCACCCACTGGCTGCGGGTCGATGCGAGGGCAGAGGCGCGAGGGGCGTCACCCCTCTGTCGAGCCCGAGCGGAGGTGCCGGGCGCATCGATCGCTGCGGGAGATGCAACAGCATCGACTTGTCCGCTGCCGATCGTCCCGCGCACAAAAAAACCCTCCCGCTCCGGACCGCTCCGGAGCGGGAGGGATTGTAATCGTCGCGTCAGGCTCGCTGGCGCCGGTCAGGTGCCGGCACCACCACGCCGGCCACCGCCTGGGCCGCCACCCGGGCCACGGAGCTGGAGCTTCGAAACGTCGAACGCCGGGCCCTTGAGGGCCTCGAACTTCGTCTTCTGCTCCGCGGTGAGGATCGCGTTCATCTTGTCGAGGAGCTTCTGCCGCATCTCGCCAGGGTTGCCACCGCCCCCCTGGCCGGCCTGCATCACCTCCATCATCGCCTCCCGCGCCTTGCCGATCTGGTCTTCGGTGACGCCGAGCTCCTTGACGACCGCCTCGTCCATCAGCGCCCGGCCGCCGAGGGCCTGGATCCGGATCTGCTTGAGCCGGGCGGCCTGCTTGGCGTCGAGGATCGCGGCGACCTTCTTCTCCTCCTCCGCCTGCGTCTTCATCCGCTCCTCCATCCAGGCGCGGCGCTGATCGTCGGTCATGTCGCGCGGGTTACCGCCCCCCGGGGGCGCGGCCTCCGGCAGCTTGCCGACCTCGCCGACCTGTGCCGTGGTGAGCGCAAGCTCCTGTTGGACCGCCTCCTGGCGGAGGAGCATCGCCGACGACATCCCGCCCCCCATCCGCCCCATCCCTCGCCCCGGGCCCTGCGCGGCGGCCACGCCGGCCGACAGCCCGACCAATCCGACGACCAGTGCCACCGACAGCGACCGCTGCATGGAAAATCCCCCGGAAGACGACGGACCCGGCGGATCCCGCCGGGCCAGGCGGGCCGGCCTCCGTCCGTCGGATGCCACCCCCGCCGCAGAAGAGAACGCCCGGCGGGAAAGGAAGTTGCTCGGCCGGCGGGGGGAAGGAGCGGAAAGGACCGCAACGGTCCTTTTTCCCCACTCGGCACGAATCAGACGGCGTGCGTCGAGCCTATTCCTTGATTCGCTGGGTCGAGAACTTCCAGTGGCGTCCGTCACCGTCGATGAATTCTCCCGACCAGTGGCCCCGTTCGTCCCACTGCGCCCGGATAGTGCCATTGATGCGCTGCGACCGCCGATCCTCGTCGAACACGAGGATATCGGTGACTGTCCACACCACCCCCTTGTCGCCCTTCTTGCCCAGAAAGCGATCGACTCCGCCCACCTTTTTCGTCCATTCCTGAGGATTGCTTTTCCTGGGTGGTTCGAATGACTCGCTCTCGCGTTGAAACATCTCGAAATTGTTGATGCGGTATGCGCCGCGAAGCTTCCCCGGGCCCGGCCCACGTCCGATTCGCTCAAGACCGAATCGCCACACGGCGCCGTCGACGGTATCGCCCGCCTGCGCCGCAGCCTCGCCGGCCATCACCAGGCCACACCCGACTGATACGACGACCAAACCAGCGATCCGGCAGAACGAATCGCAGCGCGGCATGACGGCACCTTTAGCGGGGGGGAGGGCAGAACGGCGGAGACCGAGTGGGGAGCGTACAGCACTTCCGGGGGGATGCCAACCGGACGCCGGCGGTTTCCATCCCCGTGGCGCCGTTCCTGCCTGCGGCGCCGGCCCGTCACTCCGCCGACAGCGCCTGGAGGAGCTCCAGCCGCGCCGCGCGGCGGGCGGGGATCCAAGCGGCCAGCGCCGTCACGAGGATCGCCGCGAGGACGTTGGCGAGGATCACACCCGGGCGGAAGCTCATCCGCACCGGATGGCCGAGGAGCGGCTGGCTCGAGAACTGGATGTACAGCGCCGTCACGATCCCGCCGAGCGTGCCGAGGAAGCCGCCGACGATCCCGAGGATCAGGCTCTGGATGACCACCATCCGCGTCACCTGCCGGCTGGTCATGCCGACGGCGCGGAGGAGGCCGAGCGTGCGCCGCTGCTCGAGGACGTTCATCGTCACGGTGTTGGCGACGCCGAGGCTGCCGACGACGAAGCCGAGGAACAGGATCGACTGCAGCGACCAGACGATCCCGCCGACGGTGAAGTCGATGAACTGGCGCAGCTCGCCGAAGCTGCGGAGGAGCATCGTGCGCTTCTCGGCGATCGCCGCCAGCGGCGCGCGGAGCGACTCGGCCTGCCCGGCCGCCGCCTTCACCAGGAGGATGTCGGCCGCCTCGAGGCCGAACAGGCGCCGGGCGACGTCGCGGCGGAGGACGAGGCTCGAACCGCCCGAGGTGTAGTCGACGACCAGCGCCGCCACCGGCAGCTTCACCGTCCGCCCGTAGACCTCGACGGTGACTTCGTCCCCTGGCTTGATGCCGGTGCGCCGCGCCAGCGCCGTGCCCGCCAGCGCCGCGCCGCGGTCGAGCGCCGCGCGGACGGTGGCTTCGTCTGTGCCGACCGGATCGACCGGCAGCGGCTCGCCGTCGTGGACCTCGCAGGCGACGATCACGCAGGCCACGTCGTTGGCCCGGCCGGTGGCGATCCCGATCCCCTCGACGCGGTCCACGCCGGGAAGCGCCTTGACGTCGTCCTCCGCCTGGACGAGCGTCGGGCCGCTCGCCTTGGCGCCGTTGGCGACGACGCCGGCGTGCGACAGGACCCAGTCGGCGCGGAGGAGGCGCGAATACCAGCGGAGGACGTCGTCGACGTTGTCGCGGATCGCGTGGCCGAGACCGATGCCGTTGGCGACGGCGACGACCATCACGCCGGTCGTCAGCGCCGTCCGCACCGGCTGCCGGAGGATCTGCTCGAGCGCCAGCGTCCGCTCGAGGCGCCACGGGCCGGGCACGGCGCGGCTGGCGATCCGGGCGACCGTCGGGAGGATCAGCGGCGTGGTGGCGACGTAGGCGAGCATCATCCCGATCCCCGCCGGAACCGCCACGCGCGGCGGCACCCGGCCGGTGAGCACGAGCACGAGGACGCCCAGCGCGACCGCCCAGAAGACGAGCGCCGCGCCGATCATCCCCCAGGGGACGCGCCGCGACGGCGGCGCCGGCGCCTGCGCCAGCCCCTCGAGCGGATCGATCGCCGCCGCCTGCCGCGCCGGCCACCAGCCGGCGGCCATCGCCACGAGCGTCCCCAGCGCCATCGCCACCGGGACGACCGCCGGATGGACGACGAGGCCCGTCGCCGGCGCCTGGAGGGCCCGGGAGATGCCCGCCGAGATCGGGCCCGCCGCCGCCAGGCCGCCGAGCGCGCCCAGCAGCGCCCCGGCGCCGCCGAGGAGCGCCGCCTCGCCGACGATGAACCGGCGCACGTCGCGGGCCGCGGCGCCGAGGACGCGGACCAGCGACAGCTGCCGGCGCCGCTCGGAGACGTTCATCAGCATCGCGTTGCCGACGATGAACCAGGCCATCGCCACGGTCAGCCCGGTGACGAAGTCGAGGCCGAGATTCGCCGAGAGGAGCATGTCCTCCGCCATGCTCGACCGGCCCGCCGGGACCTCCGCGACCAGCGCCTCCGGCATCCGCCCGGCGATGGCGCCGAGCGCGGCGGGGCGGACCGCGGCCGATTCGACCACGACCCGGGCCCGGTCGACCTGGCCGAGCGCGTTACTCATCTCCGACAGCTCGGCGATGTCGGCGACGACCCCCGCGCCCTCGGCGAACCAGCGCAGCGACTGGCTCTCGGCGATCCCGACCACGCTCATCCGGCGCACGCCGCGGCGCACGAACAGGATCACCTCGTCGTCGACGCTCCGCTCGAGCGATGCCGCCAGCGCCTGGTCGAGGACGATCTCGTCGGGCCCCTCGCAGGCGCGCCCGGCGACGAGCTTCATCAGGCCGAGATCGACCAGCCGCCGGGCGTCGACGCCGACGGCGATCTCGCGGACGCGCTTCTCGCCGACGCGCAGGAGCGTCGGCCGGTAGAAGAGGGGCACGACGGCGCGGACGCCGGGGACGTCGGCGAGACGGGGGAGGACGCCGATCTCGAACCGGCCGCCGGTGGCGGCGGAGACGTCGATCGACGGAACCCCCTCGACCGTCTCGGTGAGCTTGCGGTAGCCGGCGCGGGAGGCGTCGGCCGAGACCCAGGTCGCGACGACCGCCCCGACGGCGACCGCCACGCTCCCCACCGTCGCCAGCGCCCGGCCGGGGCGCAGCCGCCACTGGCGCACGAGGAGCCGCCAGAGCCTCATCGCGGCGCCGCCCCGGAGGAGGAAGGCGCGGCGGCGGGCGCGAGTGAATCGGACTCGACGCGCCCGTCGCGCATCCGCACCACGCGCGGGGCCCCGGCGGCGATCGCCGGATCGTGGGTGACGAGGACGACCGTCTGCCCCTCGCGCTCGACCAGATCGCGGAACAGCTCGATGACGCGGCGCGAGTTGGCCGAGTCGAGGGCGCCCGTCGGCTCGTCGGCGAGGACGATCGCCGGCGCCGTCACCAGCGCCCGGGCGATCGCCCCGCGCTGCTGCTCGCCGCCGGAGAGGGCGTCGGGGCGGTGGCCGGCGCGGTGGCCCATCCCGACCCGCTCGAGGGCCGCGTGGGCGCGCTTCTCGGCGGCCGCGTTGCCGACACCGTCGAGGACCAGCGGCAGGGCGACGTTTTCCACCAGCGACAGCTCGGGGAGGAGGTTGTAACGCTGGAAGACGAAGCCGATCCGCCGCCGGCGGAGGACCGCCAGCGCTTCGTCGCCGAGGGTCGCCAGATCGACCCCCTCGAGGCGCACGGCGCCAGATGAGGGGCGTGTGATCCCGCCGAGGAGGTGGAGCAGCGTGCTCTTCCCCGAGCCGCTGGCGCCGGTGATGGCGACGAACTGCCCCTTCTCGACCGCCAGATCGACGCCGTCGATGGCCGTGACCGCGACCCCGTCCTCCTCGGCAGGGGCGAACTCCTTCCGCACGTTCTCGACCTGGAGGATGGCCACGCCCGTCTCCGTCACCGCCGCCGGCTCCGCCGGCTTCGCCCGCCGAAACCGCCCAACATACCGCTCGGCCGCCCTCCGGGACCACCCAAGCTTCCCCACCGTTCGGCCCGGCGGGGAAGCCGAAGCGCCGCGGCGAGAGGGTGAAGTGGTCGGGCAAACGGTGCCGATTGTTCCCGACTGTCCGGTCTCCACTGGCCCCCGGGTGCCCCCGATGCAGCGTCTCGTGCCGGCACTGGTCGTCGTGTGCCTCGCCGCGGCCGTCGCGGCGGGCGCCGATCCGCCGGCGCTGCGGACCGCGGAACAGGGGGTGGAACTGGGCAGCGCGGCGGTGCCCGACGACGCCGCGGCGCCGACGCCGGAAACGCTCGAGGAGTTCGTCGCCCTCGCCGAACGGAGCCATCCACGGCTCCGCCAGGCGGCGGCGGCCGTCGAGGCGGCGCGCGGCAAGGCCGTGCAGGCCCGGCTCTACCCCAATCCGATGCTCGCGGCGGGCTCGCCGCAGGCGGCCGGCCGGTACAGCCAGTGGAACGTCTACGCGTCTCAGGACGTCGTCACCGGCGGCAAGCTCCGCCTCCAGCAGCAGGCGGCACTCCGCGAGGTGCAGCAGGCGGAGTACGAGCTGATCCGGGCGCGGTACGAGGTGCTGACCGGCGTGCGCACGGCGTTTTACGACCTCGCCGTCGCCCAGCGCCGCGCGGAGATCTTCACGCTCCTCCTCGACATCGCCAAGCGCTCCTACGAGATCGGCCGCCAGCTCGCGGCGGCCGGGGAGGGGACCAAGGCCGACGTCCTCTTCTGGAGCATCGAGCGCGACCGGGCGGAAGCCAGCCTCCTCAACGCGGCGGTGTTGATCGAGGCCGACCGGCGCCAGCTCGCGACCGCGGTCGGACTGCCGCGCGCCGACGTCGGCCGGATCCGCGCCGATCTCTACCGGCGGATGCCCGACTTCGACTTGAAGGCGCTCCAGGAGGCGGTGGTCCGCGCCAACGCCCAGCCGCGGGCCGCCGAATCGGCGGTGGCGCGCACGCAGTGGGCGCTGGAGCGGGCGGCCGTCCAACCGATCCCCAACATCAACCTCATGGGCGGCTACCAGCGCCAGGTCGACTACCCCGCGCAGGACCAGGCGCTGGTCCAGGTGATGGCGGCGGTGCCGCTGTTCGACCGCAACCAGGGCAACATCCGCTCCGCCCGGGCCGACATCGCCCAGGCGCGCGCGGCGCTCCGCGGCGTCGAGCTCGACCTCGCGGCCCGGACGGCGACGGCGCTGGCGCAGTACCGCACCGCCCAGCAGCTCGCCGCCTGGTACGAGACGCGGATCCTCCCCCAGGCGCGCGAGACGGTCGCCCTCACCCAGACGCTCTACGCGCGCGGCGAGGTGACGTTTCTCAGTCTGCTCCAGGCGCAGAAGATCCTCACCGAGACCGAGCTGACGTTCGTCGAGGCCCAGGCCGAGCGCTGGCGCGGTGCCGCGACGATCGCCGATCTCCTCCAGCTCGACGAGTTTCCTCCGGACGATGACGCGCCGGCCGCGCTGGCGCTGGGTGCCGACTGGCTCCCGCGCCTCCCCGACACCGCGGCCGCCGAAGCGAAGCCGGCGGCCAAGCCCGAAGCGGTGCCGGCACCGGCACCGAAGCGCTGACCGGAGACGGAGAGAACTACCGGCGCGGGATCACGTCGAGGTCGAGCGACTCTTCCGCCGAGCCGCCGCCGAGCGTGTCGCTGACGAGGAACTCGAGGCGGTACTGCCCGGCGGGCATGTCGTCGGGGATCGTGAGGAAGTAGCGCACGAAGTAGTCGCGGCGCGGGGCGTGGCAGGTCTCGACCAGCGGCGAAAACGTCCACTCCTTGACCACCGACTCGTCCGGGGCGACGAGCCGGAAGGCGGTGTCGACACCGGTCGTGTGGCCGGCGGCCGACTGGCGGACGAGGAGGTTTTCCAGCTCGAAGTACACGAGCAACTCCTGGCCGGGATGGAACGCCGCCTGCGGGAAGCGCTCGACCACACCCCACGCCTTGACGCGCGACGCGAAGCAGGCGTTGCGGACGATCGGCCCCGTGGGCGCGCGGGCGGCGGGCTCGGTCGCGTCGTCGGGATCGGGGGGCTCGATCGGGTCGACGTCGGGAACGATCGAGAGTGCGGCGCCGTCGATCGGTCGGGCGGCGCTGACGGCCACGGCCACGGCCGGCTCGGGGGCGGCGAGCGCTGCCGCGGCGGCGGGGAAGCGGAGCGCGGCAGGAGACGCCGTCTTGACGGCGGGCGACGGCTCGACCGGGGCGGGCGTCTCCGCGGGGGCCTCGTCGCCGGCCGACTGTCGGCCCGCCTCGAGCGCGACGACGAACTCGTCGACGACGGCCGGCCAGTCGCGTGGGCGGGTCGCCTGGAGCGTTTGGATGAGGACCATCCGCGTCGCATCGTCGACCCCGCCGCTGCGGGCCAGGCGGGTCACGGCGCGGTCGATCGCCTCCTCGAGCGACGGCACCGGCTCCTCGATCACGTCTTCGACGACGGAGGCCGACGCCGGCCGGGCGCCCTCTTCGCTCGGCTCCGGTGCGGACGCATGATCGCTCGTCGAGAGGCTCGCCGCGGTCTGGCGGAGGGCCTCGCGGAGGCTGGCCGACGTGATCGCCGACGTGCATCCGGTCTGGAGGACCACGGCCAACAGCACGAGCGCGGCGGGAACCATGCGGCGGTCGCATGCGCTTGCCGCTTCGGTGTGGTCGCCGGCGGAAACGGGTGACTGCCTGGCCATCGCGGTCTGACTCCCGGGAGTGGTTCGGGAAAAGCCCATGTGGGCGCCCGACGGCGAACCGCCGGTGGCGATTCGCGGCGGGAAGGTAGAGAGCCCCCCGGCGCTACGGCAAGGCCAGCTGGATGGCCAGCAGGCGGGCTGGATGCATGGCGGGATGGCGGGATGGCGGGATGGGCAGCACGCTGGCTGGCTGGCTGGCTGGCTGGCTGGCTGGATGGCTGGATGGCTGGATGGATGGATGGCTGCCTGGAGAGGGAGCCCCGTTTGCCCAGACCAACGCCGTGGAAATCACCCGATGGCGACGCCTGTCATTCCCGTCCCCGGGGCCCGCGAAGCCCCTCCGCCGTCGCCCTCGCATCGGCCCGTCGCCCCGTGCTGCGGGTCGATGCGAGGGCAAAGGCGCGAGGGGCGCCCCCCCTCTGTCGA
>JAGWVR010000110.1 GCA_018970785.1 Planctomycetota bacterium | reverse complement strand
GGCGCCACTCCGGTGCGTGGGAGGCATGCCGGAGTCGAATCGGTGCCGATGGGTACGCCGGTAGTCCGATCGCCCGCGGCCTCGCCCCGGTGGCTCGGCCGCTCACCGCTCGGCTACGATCCCGGCATCGGCCGCCGATCATGAGCCCGGGCCCGTCCCGCCGGGGTCGCACTGGACTTCGTTTCCCTTCACGCCGGAAGACCCATGAAGTGCCACCTGTCCACCCGCCGCCGGCGGCTCGCAAGCGCGCTGGCGGTCGTCGTCTTGTCGGGGGCCGTGTCGTTGCCGGCACACGCCGAACCGCCGCGTGACGTCGTGATCTACGGCGCCACGAGCGGTGGGATCGTCGCCGCGATCCAGGCGCGGCGGATGGGGAAGAGCGTCGTCGTCGTCGAGCCGTCGCGGCACGTCGGTGGCCTCACGTCCGGCGGCCTGGGCGCCACCGACATCGGCAACAAGGCGGCGATCGGAGGGCTGGCACGGGAGTTTTACAGGCGCATCGGGCGGCACTACTCCCGGCCCGAGGCCTGGCGGCAGGAGCGGATGGAGGATTACCAGAGCCGCCGCAAGGTTCCGGGCGAGGAGGAGATGTGGACGTTCGAGCCCCACGTCGCCGAGCGCGTCTACCGCGACTGGATCGCCGAGACCGGCGTCGAGATCGTCGAGGGGGAGCGGCTCGACCGGGCCGGCGGCGGCGTGCGGCTCGACGGCCACCGGATCGCGGCGCTGCGGACGGTGTCGGGGCGGGAGTTTCCCGGCCGGGTGTTCATCGACGCCAGTTACGAAGGCGATCTGATGGCCGCGGCCGGGGTCTCGTTCCACGTCGGCCGCGAGGCCAACGCCGTCTACGGCGAGACCCTCGACGGCATCCAGGTCGCCAGGGCGACGAAGCACCAGTTCACCCACGACGTCGATCCGTACGTCGTGCCTGGGGATCCGCAGAGCGGACTGGTGCCACTCGTCGATCCGGGTCCGGCCGGCACCGACGGCGCCGGTGACGCGCGCGTGCAAGCCTACTGCTTCAGGATGTGCACCACCGACGCCCCCGACAACCGGCGCCCCTGGCCGAAACCGGCCGGCTACGACGAGAAGACCTACGAACTGCTGTTTCGGAACTTCGAGGCCGGCGACCGGAGGATCCCCTGGAACCCGGTCTTCATGCCCAACCGCAAGACCGACACCAACAACAACTTCGCGATCAGCACCGACTACCTCGGCGCCAACCACGCTTACCCGACCGCCGACGACGCCACCCGCGCGCGGATCGTCGCCGCCCACCGCGACTACCAGCAGGGGCTGATGTGGTCGCTCGCCAACCACCCGCGTGTCCCGGCGGAGGTCCGCGAGCATTTCCAGCGCCTCGGCCTGGCCAAGGACGAGTTCACCGACAACGACAACTGGCCGCACCAGATCTACGTCCGCGAGGCGCGGCGGATGGTGTCGGAGATGGTGATGAACCAGAACCACTGCCAGCACAGGATCGTCGCCGATGATCCGGTCGGCCTCGGGGCCTACAACATGGACTCCCACAACGTCCGCCGCTACGTCACGGCCGACGGCACGGTGCGCAACGAAGGCGACATCCAGGTCGGCGTGTCCCCCTACCGGATCGCCTACCGGAGCATCCGCCCGCGCAAGGAGGAGTGCGAGAACCTCCTCGTGCCGGTCTGCCTCGCCGCCTCGCACATCGCCTACGGCTCGATCCGGATGGAGCCGGTGTTCATGGTCCTCGGCCAGTCGGCGGCGACGGCCGCGGCGCTGGCGATCGACGCCGGCACCGCCGTCCAGGACATCCCCTACCCGGCACTCGCCGAGCGCCTCCGTGCCGACGGCCAGGTGCTCGACTGGACCGGCCCGGCGCGGAAGCCGCAGCTCGAGGCAGGGCGGCTCGCCGGTGTCGTCGTCGACACCCCTGCGGCCGAACTGAAGGGGGATTGGTCGACGAGCCACTCGATCGGCGGCTTCGTCGGCGACGACTACCTCCACGACGGCGGCGAGGGCAAGGGCACGAAGACCGCCCGCTTCACCCCCGACCTGCCGGCCGCGGGGCGCTACGAGATCCGCTTTTTCTACACCGCGGCCTCCAACCGCAGCCGCGCGGTGCCGGTGCGGATCGAGTCGCCGGCGGAGACGACGACCGTGACCCTCGACCAAAGTGCCAAGCCGCCGGAAACGGGGTTCGTCCTCGGCCGGTTCGTGCTCCCGGCGGGCAAGGCGACGAGCGTCGTCGTCGACACCGCCGGGACGACCGACCACGTGATCATCGACGCCGTGCAGTTCATCCCCGTGGCGGCCGATTGAGCCACCGCTCAGCGCTCGCCATTCTCCGCCGGCAGCTCGCCGTCGGAGCGGGCGCCGAGCTGGCGGAGCACCTCGGGGGAGACATTGCGCGAGACGAACCGCGTCGCCCCGTCGGCGAGCGACACCTGGATCCCTCCGGGGTGATAACTGCCGAGACCACCGACGAACAGCGGCTCGGGTACCGCCTCCTCGGCTCCGTCGGGCTTCGGCACGTCCTCGATCCGCGACGTGTTGCGGAGCGTGGAGCGCGTCCCCGACACCCAGCCGAGGTCGTCGGGGAAGAGGAAGTGCTCGGCGACGAGGAGCGTGTTCGACGAGCCGTCCTCGATGTCACCGAAGCGGATCCGGCTGTCGAGAAACAGCACGCCGTCGTTGGCGGAATCGATCGGGGTCTCCCGCGACGCATGCGCACCGGCGTAGGTCGAGTGGCCGATGTCGGGATCCTGCCGGTCGAACACGCGGAGCGGATCGGACGGGCAGACGAGCACCTGGATTCGCTGCCTGCGGACCGGCGCGTTCACCTCGGCGTAGGCGCCGGCAGCCTCGTCGAAATGGCGGGCCAGCGCCTGCTGCTCGAGGAACGGCAGGACGCGCACGATCCAGCCGACGTGCCTCCCCTCGGCGACGCTGCGGATCGGCCCGGGATCGCCCGTGACCCCGGGGGGAAACGCCTCCTGGCTGAATTCGTGGTTGTGCAGCGCCAGCCCGAGCTGGGTGAGGTTGTTGGCGCAGCTGCAGCGCCGCGCCGCCTCGCGCGCCTGCTGCACCGCCGGGAGGAGGAGCCCGACGAGGACGCCGATGATCGCGATCACGACGAGCAGTTCGACGAGCGTGAAGCCCTGCCGCGGGGCGGTCGGGGAGCGGGTCATGGCGACGGGTCCTGGGGTGACGGGGATGGCACGGGGGATGGTTCGCGCGACGGGACGACGATCTCGCGGCTGCGGCGGATCGTGACCGGGCCTTCGAGCGGGTATTCGACGACGAGCCGCACGACCCGGTCGCCGCCGGGCGCCGCAGCCGCGGCGGCCGTGATCCGTGCCGCCCCGGCGCCGACGATCGCCTCGGCCGGCACGAGCCGCACCTCGTCGAGCGGCTGCCGGGCGGCGCATCGTGCCTCGGCGTCGCGGGCGGCGAGCGCGAGCAGCTGCTCCACCTGCAGGCTGTCGCGCTCGGTGCGGAGGTGGCGGCGGCCGGTGATCGCCCCCTGGAGCATCGCGGCGGCGATCGCCGCCACCGTCGCCAGCGCCGCCAGCGCCACGAACATCACCGCGCCGCGCCGTGGTGCGCCCCGGACGCTCATCGCTCCCCTCCGAGGCCGGTGGCACGGGCGAGGATTTCGACGTCGCACGCCGGAGCGTTCACGGCCGTCGTCGTGGCGGAGAGGCGCACGAGCGCTCCCTCGCGCTCGATCCGCCACACCGTCCCGGCCGGAAGGCGGTAGTCCTCCCGCACGCCGGCGCCCGGGCCCGTCCCGACGCGCCGCAGGCCGGCCGGCGTGACGACGTAGTCGATCGTGCCATCCCGTGCCGTGAACACGCGGAGCAGCCGATCGCCGACCGGGGCAGCGTCCACCCGCACCGCGTCGTGGACGTCGGCGCGGAACCGGCGGCCGAGGGCCAGCGCCGTCCGGTCGTGCTCGAGGTGATGCCGCGACGCCGACTGCAGCGAGAGCGCCCGGTGGATCAGCCCCGAGCCGGTGGCAAGGATCACCGACGTCGCGGTGATCACGGCGAGCAGTTCGACAAGCGACGCGCCGCGGCGTTTCATCGGGTGGCCTCCGGGCGCGGTTCGCCCGCTGCCGCCGGGAGCCAGACGGCAAGCTGCAACGGCTGCAGGGCGCGCCCCGGCGAATCCCACGACAGCGCGAGGACGACGGCATCGGCCTGGCCGCGCCGGGCGGTGAGCACCGCCTCCGGCAGCCGGCGGCGCGCCAGGTCCGAGAGCGGAGGGCGCGAGAGGAACGCCTCGACGTCGGCCGCCGGCAGGCTCGCCAGCCGCTCCGCCAGGTTCGCCAATTCCTGCGTCGCGATCCGTTCGTGGCGGGAATCGGCGAGAAGCCGCAGGTGCCGCACCAGCAGCGGCATCGTCGAGCCGACGATGCCCAGCAGGATCGTCAGCGCCGCCACGGCCTCGAGGCTCGAGAACCCACGGCGCCCGGCGCCACAGCCCCGGTCATGGCCGGCCCGCCTCGTCATGTCAGCCCTCCGATCAACCGCACGATCGGCTCGAAGATCGCCAGGGCCTCGAGAAGGACGACCGCCCCTGTCAGGACCGCCGCGACAGGCGCGAGCATGCCGCTCCAGGCGATCACCCGGCGGGCACCGCGCTGCCGCTGCCGGCGGGCCAGGGTGCGCAAGCCCCAGGCGTGCGCGCCGGCCGCGCCGGCGGCCTCGACGAACCGCTGCTCGGCGGCCGTCGCCAACCCGGCAGCGGCCACATCCAAGTCCCGATCGGCAGCGGCGACGCGCCGCAGGCGCGATGCGACGTCGCGATCGTCGTGGCAGTCGGCGAGAGCAGCCGCCGCCTCCCGCAACGGGCGCCCGGCCGCCACGGCGACGCCGAGGTGATCGAGTGCCGCAGCCCGCCGCCGCGGCCGCAGGAAGGGGGCGACGAGCCGGCGACCGATGAGACGGGCGAAGAGGTGCACGACGGCGCGGCCGGCGAACCAGGCAAGGATCAGCAGCGCCGTCACCACCGCCACCGCGCCGATCGCTCCAGCAGCGTCGGTGACTCCCTGCACAAGCGCGAGCAGAACCGCGACCGGGATGATGACCAACGCCGCCGGCGCGGCCAGCCACGGGCTCACGCCCGCCGCCAACCGCAGCGCCGCCGGCTCCTCCATCCCGAACTCGCGGATGATGTGCCGATACTGTGGAATCACCCGGAACGCCACCAGCGCCGTCACGCACGAAAAGACGAACACGACGACCGCGAGGTAGCCGAGGCCGGCGCGCACGCGGTGCCAGGCTGCCTCGTCTTCACCCTCGTCGGTGGCGAGCGTCGCCGACACGACCTGCGGGAGGAGACCGAGCCGCTCGCCGTACCGCAGCGCCACGGCGTGATCGGCCGTCACCAGCGCTGGCACGCTCTCGACCACCTGCGCCGGGCTCGCCCCGGTGGCGAGCAGGTCCGCCGCCCGCCGCACGCGCTCGGCCTGGCCGCCGCGTTCGTCACGGGCCCACGCCGCAAGCAGCGGAGCGGGAGGGATCCCTTCCTCGGCGCACACCGCGAGCAGCCGCAGCACCGCCGCCGACCGCCGACCTCGCCCCCACTGCGGCACGATCGAGCCGCCGGCGGCGACGCGCCGCCACGGCGGACCGAGCGTCGGAAACCAGCGGCGCGGCGCGTCGTTCCCGACCTGATCGCTCATGACAATGCCACCACGAGCTTGATCAACGGCGCGAACAGCGCCGCCGTGATGAGCCCGACGAGCGTGCCCATGACGCCCACCGCGACCGGACCGACGAACCACGCCATCCCGGCGGCTGCCCGGCGCGTCCGGTCTTCGTGGCAGGCGGCGACCGCCTCGAGCACCCGGCCGGCCGTCGCCGGAGGCAGCGCGAGCGCCGCGCGGGCGGCGTGCGACAGCGGAGGAGGTTTCCCACGCGACGGCCACGCCACACCCACGCCGCGAGCTGCGAGCGCCACCGCCTCGTCGGCCGGCACACCGCCGGCCACGAGCCCAGCCAGCGCCTGTGTGAATCCGGCCGTCACCGCCGGTCCGCCCGGGCTCCGCCGCACCGCCAGCCACCAGCCGGCGAGGAGCGCCAGTCCGCCGAGCGTCGCCGCCGGCCACCCGCTGGCGAGCACGTCGGTGATCCCGAGCACGATCCGCGTGACGAGCGGAAGCTGGAGGCCGAAATCATCAAACAGTTTCCGGAACGCCGGCATCACCGTGATCGAGAGCAGGACCATCACCAACGTCGCCACGCCGAAGACGATCAGCGGGTAGGCGAGCGTCGACCACCGTCGCCCCACTCTCAGAAGCGGCCGGCGCGCCTCCGCGAGGAGCCGCGGGAGATGAGCGTCCCCAGCGGCCGACGCTGGAAACAGCGGCAGCCAGGCGCCCGGATCGGTCCGTGCCGCGGCGACCGCCCGGCCGGGATCGGCGCTCGCCAGCGCCGCCGCGACCGCGCGCCAGCGGCTCCCGGCCCCGCTGCCGATCTCGGCAGCCACCGAATCGGCGACGGCCTCGACGAGCGGCACAAGCGCGTCGCGCCGTTCGACCACCGCCGCGACCTGGCGGCGCAGGGCGGCGTTGCCGTCGATGACGTCGCTCATCGTCCGGTCTCCGGTTCGGCACCGCGCCACACGGCGACCGCCGGCTGCTCGGCGACGCGTTGCATCACCGTCACCAGCGGCCGGAACAAGGCCATGCCGTAGATCAGGACCGCGCCCCCGGCGACGACACTGCCGACCGCGGCGGGAACCTTGCCCCAGACTTGGCGGCGGTGCGCTTCGAGGAGCCGCTCGTGGTGAGCGACCGTCTCCCGGGCGGCGGGATCGGCCCAACCCGCGACCAGCGCGGCCAAGCGCCCGCCGTCTCCCGGTCGGCTGCGGAGGCCGCGCCACGCCGCCCCGAGCGTCGTCGCCAGCACCAGCAGCGACAGACCTCCCCAGACAAGCCCCGGCCAACCGATCACGTCGGTCACCGGACGCGAATCGAAGACCACCCCGGCACGGGGACCGGTGAGCGTGTCGTCGACGGCGGCGACGAGCGGCCCGTACCACCACGTCAGCCACGCCACCCCGGCCGCCGCGAGGGCGCAGATCACCAGCGGATAGACCAAGTCGACGCCGAACCGCCACCCGGCGCCGGCTGCGCCCGACGCACGCGCCTCGAGCGCGGCAAGCGCTCCGATGCCGTCTCCTCCTGAGGCGGCGGTGGCGAGCACCTCCCCGACCGACCGGGGAAGCGCGGGGATGAACCGGGCGACGATCGCCTCGGCCGACTGCCCCGTCGCGCCACCGCGGTCAAGCTCGGCGGCGAGGGCCCCCAGCGTCGACACCGTCCGGTCATCGACCGCCTCGGCAGCGATCGGGATCCGCGCCCGGATCGCCGCGGCGACGAGGTCGGCGAGCCGCGCGGTGGTGTCGGTGGCTGGCGAAGGCATCGGAGCGACTGGCCGTGACGACTGACGGGCGCGGCGAGGGCCGAATCGGCGCGACCATGCTGGCACGCCGCAGCGACCGACACCCTCATGCCGCTATCCTACGACCCCAGGCCCGGTCGATGAACGCCCCGCCGGCAGGGGTGGGGACCCGATCCCGGCCGAACCCGCTTCGTGCGCGACTGCCGATCCCGCGGGGGGGGCGGCGGTTGACCCACCCCTTTCCGAGGCCCCGATCCATGCGTTCCAGGAATCCGCGCGGCGGCTCCGCCGTCGCCCGACGCGCCGCGATCTGGCTCGGGGCCCTGCTCGTGCCGGGGATGATCGTCGCCGACGAGGTGCCCGTCCGCGCCGACTCGGCCGACCGCTACCAGAACTTCGTCGTCAACTGGCCCGGTGAGCAGACGCCCCTGTGCGCCATCGTCCGTACCGCGGACGACTACGCGACGCTGTTTCATCCGGCGCCCGTCATCGGGGCCCGCAAGCCGTTTGCCCCAGCCGAGGGCGCCTTCGGGAAGGAGATGCTCGTCGTCGTCGCCCGGGTCGTTCCCGGTGACGCCGGAACGACGCTGACGATCGAGAAGGTCGAGCGGACCGGCGCCGGGCTCGTCGTCCACTGCCGGTCCACCGCGCCGTCGCGCCCGAGCACGTTCACGGTGAAGCAGACCGCCATGGCGTGGATCCCGCGCGGCGAACCGGGTCCGGTGCGGTTTCTGGAAAACGGCCGTCAGATCGCCGCGCTCGACCTCGCCTCCGGCACCTGGGTCGCCCCGGCGCTCGCCGAACCGGCGCCCCGCGACTGACCGCGGGGCGTCAGTCCGTCGCCGCCGCCTCCCGTTCGATCCGGGCATACGCCTGCCGGGCGACGTCGTAGGCCGCCCGCGCCGCCTCCTGCTCCTCGGCGCGGTAGCTCCGCTCCTTCGTCTTCCAGCACTGCTCGACCGC
>JAGWVR010000109.1 GCA_018970785.1 Planctomycetota bacterium | reverse complement strand
GCCCCTCCGCCGTCGCCCTCGCATCGGCCCGTCGCCCCGTGCTGCGGGTCGATGCGAGGGCAGAGGCGCGAGGGGCGTCCCCCTCTGCAGAGCCCGAGCTGAGGCTTGGACGCCGGGACATCTCGCCGCGGAGCCGGGCCCCCCGCTGCGTACACTGCCGCTTCCCCTCTCCCCAAACCCTCTCTCCGCCATGCCCCCCCTCGCGCTCTGCCTCCTCGCCACCTGCCTCCTCCTGTTCCCGGCCGCCCGCATACACGGCGGCCAACCCACTTCGTGGTTCGACGCCGACACGAGCGCCCGCGTCCGCGCCCGCCTCGACGTTTCCGACCGCCACTACCGCCAGATCGAACCGGCCCTCGCGCGCCTCGCCGATGTCCACGCCGCGAGTTTCGCCCGGCTCGACGCCGCCGCGCGCACCGACCGGCTCGTAGCCCTCGCGGCGTTCATCGATCGCCTCCGCGACGCCCATGCCGACGACGTCGTGATCGGCTCGGGGCGGACGATCATCGGCCTGCTCGACCCCGATCCGGGGCTCGCCCCCAAGGAGATCACGGCATTGGCCGACGCCTATGGCGCCAGCGCCACGGTCCTCAAGCGGACCGGCAGCGAGCCGCTCGCCGAGGTGGCGGAGCGTTTCCTCGCCGCCATCGAGGCCGCGGCCGCGGCGTCGGCTCCGGCGACGATCATCGTCCTCGGCCATGGCCTGCCGGAGGAGATCCAGAGCTACGCGATCCCCGTCGAGCGCGTGGCCGCGGCGCTCGTGGCGGGCTCCCGGGCGAAAGCCGGCCCCACGGGCGCCGACTCGGCGCTCGACCTCGGGCACCTGGTGATCATCTGCGACGACTGCTACAGCGCCGACTTCCTCACGAACCTCGGCCGTGCGCTCGAGCGGCAAGCCGCCGCCGCGGGCCGGTCGGTCGCGGCGCTACCGGCCTGCATCGCCGGCACCTCGTATGGCCGCGTCGGCCGGGCCGACGTGGCGGCGGCGTTCGTGCCCCATTTCTGGAAGGACGTGATCGAGCTGTATTACGTCCGCCGCCCGTGGCCCGACGCCATCACGCTCGGCGGCTTCTTCGACGCGGTCGACAACATGATGTATGGCTACGGCCGGGTGGCGGTCGTGGAGGGGGGGCGCGTCGTCGGCTACCGCACGGTCGATCCCGACGCCGTCCAGGATCCGGTCGTCTTCATCTCGCTCACGGCCGACGAAATGGCCGAACTGCGCCGGCTCCTCGATCTGCCGGCAGACGCGGCGCTGCCGCGCCTCCTCGACATCGGCTGAAACTTTTTCCATGGAACCCGCCATGCGCCTCGCCGCCGCCGTACTCGCGCTGGCCGCCCTGCCGGCGCTCGCCGGCTCGCCCGACCTGTCCTTTCCCGACGCGACGCGCGACCAGTGGCATGGCCACGAGCGCCACCGCTTCCGCTTCGAGGGAGCCGATGCCTGGGTGGTCGTTCCCGAGCGCGCGCTTTCGGGGAATCCCTGGAGCTGGTGCCTGATCTTCCCCGACGCGTTCACCGAGCGCTGCGCCGCGCCGCAACTGGTGTCCCGCGGCTTCCACCATGCGTTTCTCGACGTCGGCAACACGTTTGGCGCCCCCGCGGCGCTCGCCAGGCTCGGCCGGTTCCACGACGAGCTCGTCCGCCGCGGCCTGGCGCCGAAGCCGGCGCTCATCGGCATCAGCCGCGGCGGCCTCTTCGCCCACCGCTACGCCGCCGAGCATCCCGAGCGCGTGGCGGCGATCTACGGCGACGCCGCCGTCTGCGACGCGCGCAGTTGGCCGGGGGGCCGGGCCGTCGGCCGGGCAGGGAAGGGGAGCCCGGCCGACTGGCTCTCGTTCAAGCGCCTCTACGGCTTCCCCGACGACGCCGCGGCGCTGGCCTGGACCGGCAATCCGGTCGACACGCTCGCCCCGCTCGCCGCGGCCGGCGTGGCGCTGATCCACGTCGTCGGCGATGCCGACGACGTCGTCCCTCCGGCGGAGAACGGCCTCGTGGTGGCGGAGCGCTACACGGCGCTCGGCGGCACGATCGAGCTGATCCGCAAGCCGGGCGTGGGGCATCATCCCCACGGCCTCGACGACCCCGCGCCGATCGTCGAGTTTCTTGTGCGCCACGCGGGTGCCCCCGCCGCAGCGGCGCCACCTGCGCCGTGAATCGGATCAGTGGCGCGCCGGAGTGGCCAAGGTCCCAATCGACCTATCGAGCTGATGGTCGGATTCAATCTCCGGCGCCAATGAGGCTTTGGTCCTTCCGGCATTTCCGCGGGTCATCGCGGCGGGCGCAGCCTTCGCTCCGCCGGCCCCGTGAAGGGAATGCCGGGATTCGTCTCCCGTCGTCCACCCACACAGATCCTGGATGGGCGAAGAGTCTGCTAGCCACGGGATGGCGACAAAAGTCCATTCGCTTTCGGGGAGTCGCTTTGATTCCTGGGCGGCTCAGATCCTCCATTCGCGCGAACTGCTCCGGGTCGAGATGAAGTTTCGCTCGTGGTCGAGCCGCAACGTGCCCGTCGACACTTCGAAGAGCAGATCTCCCTGGCCCCCCTCGGATTCCTTGAAGCCATCCGGCAGAAACGCCGCGAGCACGTCGCGGACATGACTTGTGAGGGAGGGGTCAGCCTGCTCGATGTCGATCGGTGCCCCTGACTGGTCGATGAAACCCAGCATGTCGATGCCCCCCTTGCCCTGATAGCCCGAGTAGTCGGCTTGGACGAGCGCAACGCCGAGCGCGGCAAGCCGTGGCACGAGCTCGCTGCGGATTTCGTGTGCAAGCTCCTCGGAAACCTTGTGGCGGATTGGCATGGGGCATGACCTCGGAGGAAAGGCAGCTGAATCGTCCGGGGAGCTTCAAGAAGTGTACGCATATACACTTCTCGATCAACTGCCCGCGGAACGCAATCCGGGCGGCGATACCGCCGCAACCCTCGACAGACCCGCGAGGCGATTCCGGGCTCACTCCCCCTGCGGCCCGACCACCGCGCGGAGCCATTCCCGGGCCCGGGCGCGCTCGGGGATGTCGCGGAGCACCCAGGCGGCCGAGTGATTCACAAACGGGATCGGCACGAACGTGAACGCGCCCGGAGGGGCCGTGGCGAGGAGACCCGCGTCGTTCAAATATCGGCGCGTCGGCTCGACGTCGAGCTCGTGCGAGATCCACACCGGCCGCCCCCCGAGACGGCGAAGCCGCTCGCGCGCCGCCGAACCTTCCGACCCGGGGTAGGGCCAGAGCCGCACACCGTCGAAATGGCTGTGGCAGAAGAACGCCCGCCACAACGGCGCGATCGCGTCGTCATGGAGGCCGAGATAGCCGCAGCCGATCGCGCCGCGCGAGAAACCGCACAGCACGAGCCGGTCGCGATCGCCACCGAACCGCTCGCAGACGTCGTCGATCGCCGCCCGGCAGTAGGAGAGCGTCTGCTGGACATCGCCCCACCAGGAAAGGCTCACGCTCCGCGTGCCATCGGCACCGAGGGCGACACAGGGCAGGCAGAGCCAGATCGCCCCCTCGCCCCCCGACAGACCGTGGCCGAGGAGGCAGCCCTCCGGCGTGCCGTCCGACACGTCGCCACGCGCGTTTCGGTAGGGGCCGTTGCCGGGATACTCGACGAGCACCGGAAACCGCCTGCCGGGCCGCCAATCACGCGGCAGGGCCAGCGTGTGGCGGACGGCGGTGGCCTCCCAGCCGGGCGCGACTGAAAACACACGCCGGCCCGGGGCCGGCTCCCCCGCCACCGCCTGCGGCACGACGAGGTCGGAAGCGACGTCGGAGAGGCTCGGTTCGTCGGCCGCTGCCGCCTGCGCGACAAGCAGCACCAGCGCGACCACCGCGCCCACGCCGGCCCGCGCGGCTCCCGCTCGATCGACGTGCATCGCCCGAGTCCCGACCGCGGCCGGTCAGGCCTTGTACATGTCGCGGTTGACGTCGGGGGCGATCCCCTCGGGGGTCTCGTCGCTGGCGATGTCGAACCACTCGGGCTTGAACTCGATCCGCGCCCGCGTGCTCGGGTTGGCCAGCGCGATGTTGCTCGTCAGCGCGATCACCGCGTCGGCGATCGCCACCTCCGGCTTGCAACGCGGCTGGTTGGCCGGGTCGGGATTGCGGACGCACCACGCCCAGTGCTCGAGCTCCTCTGTGTAGCCACGCGACGGCGGGCCCGCGTCGGCGGCGCCGCCCCCCTTGGCACCGGCGGCGTAGCTACCGCCGCTCTCGGTGGTGTCGAGCGTCGGCGTGCCGTCCTTGGCCTTGGCGACGGTCACGCGGGTGTCCTTCGCCGAGCCCTTGTAGAGCATCACCTCCTGCTCGCGCTCGAGGACGAGCGTGCCCTTGGTGCCCATCACCACCTCGCCGTACTCGCCGAAGCCGTTGCCGTTGATCGACGAGTAGGTGACGACGATCTTCTTGTTGGCGTCGGCGACCTTGCCGTCGGCGTCGTAGTAGCCCGGGGCGGGATACTCGAACATGCAGTAGACGTGGTCGTCGATCTCCCGGTCGGCCGGGAAGATGCTCCGGTTGCCGACGGCGGTCACCGTCAGCGGCTTGACCTTCTTGCCCTCGCCGTGCATCGCCGAGACGAAGATCCCCGCGGCGTCGAGCTGGTGGCTGCCGAGCTCGGCCATCAGGCCGCCGCCGGTGCGGTTCCAGAGCCGCCAGCGGATCAGCTCCTCGAGCGGCGTCCGCGTCGAGCCGTCGCCGAGCTTGGCTTCCGAATAGCCGTATTTCGCCGCGTCGAGGTCCTTGTCGAGGATCTGGGCCTCGGCCTGGGCGATCTTCTTCTGGAGGGCGTCGATGTCGGAGGGCTTGGCCGACTCGAGCTCCTTCTTCCAGGCGGCGAGCTTCTTCAGCGACGCCTCGTCACCCGGCATCGGCGGCTTCCAGGAATCGTTGCCGGGGAGGTTGCCGCGGTGCCACTGGGCGCGGATCGAGTGGAGGTCGCCGAGCAGCTTCGCCTTGCCGATCGTGTGGACGGCGTTGTCGTAGAGGATGCTGTAGTGGCGCTGGTGGCCGGTGGCGAGGAGCTTGCCGGTTTCCCGCGACACGCGCCCCATCTCCTTGCACTCGTGGACCGAGTGCCCCATCAGCTTCTCGGTGAGGACGTGCTTCCCGGCGCGCATCGCCTTGATCGCGGCCGGAGCGTGGAGGTGCAGTGGCAGCGCGATGACCACCGCCTCGACGTCGGGATCGGCGAGGAGCTCTTCGTAGGCGCCGTAGACCTTGACGTGCTTGCGCGCCTCGTCCTCGCTCGACCACTTGTACTTCGCCATCAGGCCCGGCCGCGCCGCCAGGGCGCTGGGGCTCGAGACGTCGCCGTGGAAGGCGCGGAACACGTTGTAGGGACGGATGTCGGCGATCGCCACGACCTGCATGAAGTCGGGGGTGTGGGCGCCGAGGAGCACGCTCCCCTCGTCACCGGTGCCGAGGACGCCGATCCGCAGCGGGTTGCCGACGGTCGCCCCGTAGCCGAAGTAGATCGAGCCGAGGCCCGCGCCGCTGGCGATCCCCGCGGCCACGGCACCGCCGAGGAAGTCGCGCCGCGTGACGGCGATGGCGTCGTTGAAGTTGTCCTTGCCGATCGCCTTCTGGCTTTCCGACAGGTTCATCGTCGCGCGTCTCCGGAAGTGCCGGCCCGGCAGCCCGACCACGGGCACCAGGCCTTGAGGTAGTAGTCGAGTCCGCTCCATCCACCGACGGGCAGGGCGGCGAGGGCCAGGAGCGCCGCCGCCTCCACCCATTGATCATAGGTCGGTTGGGCCCCGGGCACCCAGAAGGGCTGCGAGGCGATCACGCTGGCGAGGAAGAACACGCCCCCCATGGCGTTGAATTTCACGAGGAATCCCACGATCAGGCAGGCCCCGATCGTGAGCAGCGACCAGCTCACGAACCGGTCGGCCTGCCACAGCCGCGACGGCTCGCGGGCGGCGGCGACCTTGGCGACGTCGGCCGCCGGGAGGGCGGCATCCCAGGTGGCCTCGAGCTTCTTGCCGAGCGCCTCGACCTCGTTCATCCACCCGGTCGCCTTGCCGCCGAGCTCGCGCTTCTTCTTGGCGAGGCGCTCGCGGGCGAACGGGATCTCCCGGGCCCCCGGAGCCTTCTCCATCGCCGCCAACCGCGCGACCTCGAGGCGGTAGTCGGCGAGGTCGGGCTCGATCCCCTCGAGGTAGCCGTCGAGCTCGGCGACGGCGGCCTCGCGGGCCGCGGTCATCCCCGCCTGGCGGTCGGTCGGGAGGAGCCGAGCGCGGGCCGCCTCGAGCCGCTTCCAGCCGGCGACGACGCTCTCCTTCCACGCCGCCGTGGCATCGGCCGCCGAGCGGCCGTCGGCGGCGCCGAGCGTGCCGGTCCAATCGCCGGTCTGCGGCAGATCGCGCCGGAACCAATCCCCCCACGGTCCGACGGCCGCGCGCCGGAAGCCCGCGCTCGACCACTGCGGGTCGCGGAGGTGATGGAACCCTTCGAGGAAGAAATGGAGGCCGACGACGATCCGGAGGAACGCCAGGGCCGCGATCGCCAGCCAGGTGGACCGCATGAACGTGCCAACGCCTCCCGCGCGACTGCCGCTCGACATGCCGCCCGGCCCACGCCCGACGGGCCGGCCAGGCACGCCACCGGGGGTGGATCACGCGGCCGGAAACCCGACAATTGAACCATGATTCGGCGTCAGGGCAAGCTCAGCCCGCCGCCGGAAAGGGGGGTCGGGCGCTGCCGCGGGCGAGGTTGGCGGCCGCGGCGGGGTGTGCGAGAACCGTCCGCCGCCGCGGCGGCAGGCGCCGCGGCGATCGACGAACCGAGGGCTTTCGATGCGCATCGTGCTCTGTTACCCCGTGGAACCGCGGCACGTCCGCCAGATCGCGGCGGCGGCGCCCGGAGCCGAAATCGTCGACGCCGGGCAGGAGCGCGTCGCCGCCGAGCTCCCCGCGGCCGACGTCTTCTGCGGCCATGCCAAGGTGCCGGTCCCCTGGGACGACGTCGTCCGCGCCGGCCGGCTGCGCTGGATCCAGTCGAGCGCCGCCGGCCTCGACCACTGCCTGGTGCCGTCGGTCGTCGAGTCGGGGATCCTCGTCAGCAGCGCGTCGGGAGTGCTCGCCGACCAGGTGGCGGAGCACACCGTCGGCCTGGCGATCGCCTGCACCCGCCGCCTGCCGCTGTTCCTCGACCAGCAGCGCGCCCGCGACTTCACGCGCCGGCCGACGTGCGATCTCACCGGCGCCACGGTCGGGATCGTCGGCCTGGGGGGCAACGGCCGCCGCCTCGCCGAGGTCCTCGCGCCGTTCAAGGTGCGGATCCTCGCCACCGACCACTACCCGGTGCGGCGCCCGCCGCAGGTCGAGTTCCTCGGCCCCCCCGACAGCCTCCCGCGGCTCCTCGACGCGGCCGACGTCCTGTTCCTCGCCTGCCCGCTGACCGCCGCGACGACGAACCTCATCGACGCCACGGCCCTGTCGCGGCTGCGGCGCGGCGCGATCCTCGTCAACACCGCCCGCGGTGCGGTCGTCGACGAGCGGGCCCTGGTCGCCGCCCTGGAGAGCGGCCATCTCGACTCGGCGGCCCTCGACGTCACCCCCGACGAGCCGCCGCACCCCGACAGCCCGCTGTGGACGGCCCCCCGGCTGATCATCACGCCGCACGTCGGCGGCCAGGCGGCCTGGCGGATCGATGCCATGACCGACTTTTTCTGCGATAATCTCCGGCGGTACCTCCGGGGGGAGGAGGTCCGCAACCTCGTCGACAAGCGGCTCGGCTTTCCACCGCCGCCCGCAGAGGCGTTTTCCCGTGCCTCGGCGGCGGCGCTGGCGACCAGCGGCGACACGTGATCCACCGAGGGGCAGCCCGGCCAGGACGCCCGACCATGACCACCACGATTTTCCAGGAGGGACGGCCGACGATCACGCTCGCCGGGAGCAGCACCACGCGCTGCCCGGACGAGCTCCTCTCGCGCTACGGCGAGGTGATCTCGGTTGGCCGGCTCAACTGGACCGAATACCACCACCTCATCCGCCGCCTCGGAGCCGGCGGGCAGGGGGTGGTGTTCCTCACCACCCGCAAGGGAACCGACAATTTCACGCTCCCGGTGGCGCTGAAGATCTTTTCTCCCGAGCGCTACGAGACCGAGGCCGCCTACGACGAGGCGATGGCGCGGATCGCCGCCGTCTCGGCCCGCGTCGCCCTGATCCAGCAGGACAACCTCCTCGACGTCCACAACTTCGTCGAGCAGCGGCGGATCCGGATCATGGAGATGGAGTGGGTCGACGGGTTCGACCTCTCCTGCCTGCTGGCCCCCGAGTTCCTCGAACGGACCCGGGCCGGGGTCGACGAGGAACGCTGGCGGGCGCTCAACAACGTGATCGTGACGCCGGGCCCGGAGCAGTCGCGGCTCAAGCCGGGGGTGGCGATCTCGATCGTCCGCGAGTGCCTCGCCGGCCTGGCGGCGCTCCACCGCGACGCCGTCGTCCATGGCGACATCAAGAGCTCCAACATCATGGTCAAGCGGACCGGCAACGCGAAGATCATCGACATCGGCTC
>JAGWVR010000108.1 GCA_018970785.1 Planctomycetota bacterium | reverse complement strand
TGCCCGACCGCCAGCGCCTTGGCCGGCAGCGTGTGCTCCGGCAGGTAGCCACTGGCGCCGCGGTGGGCGATGACGACGGGGGTGGCGGCACGGGCGCCGGGCATGAGCGTCATCATCGCGATCCCGACCGCTCCCCACCATCCGCGTCGCATCGGCTCGCTCCCTTCGCCATCCGTCCCGCTTCCGGCGAAAGCATATCGCCGCCACGGGGCGCGCGGCTGCCGCGCCGTACACTGTCCCGCCGCCCCGGCCGACACCGGGCGACCACCACGTCCGGTGCTTCGCCGTGCCCCGCGTCAGCGCGCTTTTGTCGTTCCTCCCTGACCGGCTCCGCCGGCTGTTCATCGTCGTCTATGACCCCGAGCCGGGGTATCGTGCGTTCCTCGCCCGGTCGCAGCGCCAGGAAAACGCCGCCGCGCGCGTCGCCGTCGCCGTGCCGACGACGGCCGAGTCGCGGCGGATCTTCGGCGTGCCCCTCGACCGCCACGGCATCCAGCCGGTGTTCGTGCGCGTCGAGAACCGCTCCGCCGAGGGCCTGCGCCTCCAGGCGGTGAGCCTCGACCCGGCCTACTTCACGGCCACCGAGGCGGCGGGGGTCTGCCACCATTCGTTCCTCCGCCGTCTGGCGGCGTTCGGGGCGCTGGGCTGGTTCCTCCTGCCGCTGGTCCTCCTCGCGCCGCTCAAGCTGCTCTCCGCGTGGCGGGCCAACCGGCGGATCGACGACCTATTCCGGCACCTCGCCTTCCGCCTCGTGCCCGTCGAGCCGGGGAGCAGCGCGGAGGGATTCGTGTTCGCCACCGCCGACGCCGGCACGAAAGCGGTCCACGTGCGCCTCGTGGCGCTCGGCAGCCCCGGCGAGGCCTTCGCACGCGAGGCCGACGCCGCCCCGCCGCCGCCGGTGGCCGATTTCCACTTCACCGTCCCGGTGCCGGGGATCGACGCCGACTACCTGCGCCGCGACTTCACGAGCGTCGTCCCGCCGGCCGACGTCGTCGACTGCGCGCTGGCCGACCTCGCCACGCGCCTCGCGGCGCTGCCGGCGGCGACGACCAACGCTGCCGCCACGCGCGCCGGCGACCCGGTGAATCTCGTCGTCATCGGCAGCTTCCCCACGCTCCTGGCGGCGTTCATCGCCCGCTGGGACGAGAGCGAGTCGATCACCCTCGCCACCTGCTGGAAGACCGCCAAGGCGTTTCTCCTCGGCTCGAGCTACCGCTACTCGCCGGTCAGCGCCCTGCACCTCTTCGGCCGCGACCAGGACATCGCCCTGCAGCGCACGCGCCGCACGATCAACGAGCGCCTCCACCTCAGGCTCTGGCTCTCAACGCTCGAGTTCGGCGGCAGGCCGGTGTGGGTCGGGCAGGTGAGCCGCGACATCGGCGTCCGGTTCACGTTCCACGCCTGGAACCTGACCACCCACCGCATCGACCCGGACATCGACGAGGCGCGCGACTACGTCCTCGAAGACCTGCTGGCGGCCGGGCGTGTCCAGGCCGCCGGCTACGTCGGCGGCGTCGGCCACCACGACCGCGCGTCCCCGGGCCGCAACCTCACCGGCGACCCGTGGTTCAGCGACGGCCGCCGCGTGGTGATCCTCCTGGCCGACACGCGGCGCGGAAGATGAGGCGCGGCGCGCGGCTCACGCCTCGGCCAGCGCCGCGGCCAGCGCGGCGAGGAAGCGCTCGACGTCGGCAGCGGTGTTGTAGCCGTGGATCGCCACGCGCAACCGGCCGGCATGGTGCATGACGTGGATCCCCGCGGCGTGGAGCCGGGCGTGGATGGCCTCGGCGCGGGGGTGGCGGAAGGCGAGGATCCCGGCGAGGTGCGCCGGCTGCGGCGGCGAGATCAGCTCCACCGGCAGGGCTCGGAGCCCCTCCAGGCACTGGATCACCAGCGGCCGGGCGTGGGCGTCGATCGCGGCGACGCCGATCGCACCGAGGTAGTCGAGCGCCGCATCGACGGCGTAGGCCATGGGGTAGTTGGGCATGCCGACGGCGAACCCCGCCGCCCCCGGGCGGCTCGCGACGCGCGTGAAGCGGTCGGGGCCGAACGGGTCGTCGAGGTTGAACCAGCCCCCGGCGGGCACGGTCCACTCGCGCTGCCGGTGGGGCGGCACCCCGACGATCGCGCCGCCGTGGCTGGCGAGGATCCACTTGTGGGTGCTGGCGACGATCAGGTCGGCGCCGCCGAGGTCGAGCGGGATCCGGCCGAGTGCCTGCGTGACGTCGACGGCCACGAGCGCCGGCGAATGGCGGCGGACGACGGCGGCGGTCGCGGCGAGGTCGAGGAGGAAGCCGTTGTAGAAGCTCACCAGCGACACCGTCACCAGCCGCGTCCGGGCGGAGAGCTCGCGGGCCAGGTCGTCGGCATGGAGCCGGCCGTCGCGGTGGCGCCAGACGCGCACCGTGGCGCGGCACGAGGGCTGCAGCCAGGGGGTCGCCCCGGCGGGGAAGTCGAGGTCGTTGACCACCACCTCGTCGCCGTCGCGGGCCGCCAGCGCCAGCGCCGCGAGGTTGAACGCCTCGGAGCTCGACGAGCACAGGGCGACGTCGTCGGCCGCCAGGCCGAGCAGCGCGCCGGCCCGGCGGCGGGCGCGGGCGTGGACCCGGGCGTGGGGCTCGCGGCCGTCCATCCCGAGGAGCTTGTCGGCGACGTACTGCGACAGCGCCCGGCCGACGGCCGGCGGCGGGATCCCCTCGGCGGCGGTGTTGAGGTAGGTCATGCCCGCCAGCGCGGGGAAGTCGCGCCGGCGCGACGCGTCGTCGAGCATCGGGCTACTCGTTGAGGCGGTTGTCGGTGCAGCAGCCGTGGGCGCGCTGGTCGTGGCCGGCGCCGTAGCCGCCGACGGCGAACAGCCGGTCGTCGGGATCGTCGCGGTCGAAGACCTTCACCCCCTCGACCCACGTCTGGAGGACCTTGGTGCGCAGCGCCAGCGGATCGCCCGAGAGCACGATCACGTCGCCATCCTTGCCGACCGCGAGCGACCCGACGCGGTCCTCCAGCTCGAGCATCCGCGCGCCGGCGAGCGTCAGCGCCTCGAGCGCCTTGTCGCGCGACATCCCGGCACGGACCGCCAGCGCCGCGGCCCGGAAGAAGAGCCGCGAATCGGTGACGGGATCATCGGTGTGAAACGCCACCGGCACCCCCTCGCGCTCGAGGATCGCCCCGGTCGCCAGCGACATCTCCGCCGCCTCGATCTTCCCGCCGGGAGCGTCGACGACGATCACCGAGCAGCCGACGCCGGCGCGGGCCAATTGCGGCGCCACCTTCCACGCCTCGCTGACATGGTGGAGCACCACCTTGAAGCCGAACTCCTCCTTGAGGCGCAGCACCGTGAGGATGTCGTCGGCGCGGTGGCAGTGGTGGTGGACCACGCGCCGGCCGTCGAGGACCTCGACGAGCGCTTCCATCTCGAGGTCGCGGTCGGGAACCTTCTCGGCGTCGCCGGCCGCGGCGGCGAGCGTGCGGCGATACTTCTCGGCGGCGAGGAACTTCTGCCGCACCAGCGCCGCCGACTTGGAGCGCGTGCCGGGAAACGGCGGCTCCTTCTGTGAGTTGGTGCCGTTGGCCATCTTCATCCCGGCGACGATCCGCCCCGCCTGGTCGCGGATGAGGAAGTCGTCGATCGTGGCGGCCTTGCGCAGCTTGGCGTAGATCGTCTGGCCGGAGAGGAGATGCCCCGAGCCGGGCATGATGTTGAGCGTGGTGAGGCCGCCGGCGCGGCACTTGCGGAACCCGGCGTCGCGGACGTTGATGCTGTCGAGGACACGGACGTCGGGCTGGATCGGGGCGCTGGCATCGCCTCCCCAGCCGCCGCCGACGTGGCTGTGGGTGTCGACGAGGCCGGGCATCACCACCTTGCCGGAGCAGTCGATCCGCTCGGCGTCGGCGGGCACGGCTGTCGTCGCCGCGGGGCCGACGGCGGCGATCTTCCCGCCGGCGACGACGACCGTACCGGCGGTGATCGGCGGCGCCGCAATCGGCAGCACCGTCCCGCCGACGAACGCCACGGGCCTGCCCGCGGCCGGCGGTTCACCCCCGCCGACGGTCGCGCGCTGCCACGCCGCGGCGAGAACCGCCCCCGCGCCGGCTCCCGCGTGGCGCCGCGACAGGCGCGCTCGAGGGAGGAAGCGAGAAACGGGGTCTGCGGCTCGGGTCATCGCAGCGCTCCTGGGGTCGTGCCGACGGGGCATGGAAAGCCCGCCCAGGGTACCGCGACGCCGCACCGGGCGCCCGGGACGACGTAAGAACATCTCGACATCAGGGTATTGAGACATCATGATGTCTTCGGGCTGGAATCAGGTCGTTTCTCGGTTCTGTCACCCCCACGTGCCGCCATGCGAACCACACTGACGCTCGACGACGACGTGGCCGACGCCCTCCACCGCAGGGCGCGGCAGGAAGGGCGGAGTTTCAAGGACGTCGTCAACCAGACGCTCCGTCAGGGCCTGCAGACCGGCGCCCGGGTGGCCGCTTCTGATCGGAAGCCGTTCGAGGTGCAGCCGGAGGCGTGTGGTTTCCTACCCGGGATCGATCCGCTGCGGCTGAACCACCTTTTCGACCAGCTGGAAACCGATCGGTTCGTGCGCGGCCATGCGAAGGACACCGGCCGACCGTGATCATTCCCGACATCAACCTGCTGGTCTATGCCTACAACCTCGACGCTCCGCGGCATCGGCAGGCGAAGCAGTGGTGGGAGGAAGCGGTCGGCGGGCACCAGTCGATCGGCATTGCCTGGATCGTCGCCCTCGGGTTCGTGCGCATCCTCACCAGCCGCACCGTGATGGCCCGCCCCATGGAGGCCAAGACGGCTCTCGGGCACGTGCGCCTCTGGCTGGAACAGCCTTCCGTTCGGGTCATCCAGCCCGGCCCGAGGCACCTCGACATCCTCGACGGATTCGTCGCGGCTGGCGCGATCGCGTCGGCGGTCATCACCGACGCCCATCTGGCAGCCCTGGCGATCGAAAGCCAGGCGACGGTGCACTCCAACGACACCGACTTCGGCCGCTTTCCCGGCCTGCGCTGGATCGATCCACTCGCCACCTGACCGCCCGTGGCAGCGGGAGCGATCGGCCCTGCCCACAGCCGCACCTCAGCGGCGAGACCGCCGGCGCTCGAGGAGGCCGAGGGCGCCGGTCACGATGGCCAGCACCGAGCCCAGGCCAGCCGGGTCGATCTCCGGAACGCCGGAGGGGCTGCTGACCGAACCGGCGAGACGAAAGCCGTAGACGCTGAACTCGAACGACGGGTTGAACGCGTTTCTGGTGGAGGCCGACAAGCCGGACGGGATGTAGGGCCAGGAGCCGCCCCGGAGCCCCCGAGTCGAGCCGGCAACACCCGTGAGATCGTTCCACTCCTCGATGTTACCGCTCATGTCGAACGCGCCGTACGCACTCGGGCTGCCGTTCGTGCCCACCGTCGTCACGTTGCCGAATTGGCCGTTCCACATGGCGCCGTTGGCGTAGTTCGCGAAGTTGCCCGTGCTTCCCGCCGTACCGATGCCGGTCGACCCCGACGTCACCGCTGACGGGGTCGTGTCGCTTTGCGTGGCGTAGGTCCAGTAGCCGGCGTTCGTGCTCCCGCCCTTGTAGTACGCCGCCTTGTACCACTGATCTTCCGTCGGGATGAAGAACGTCGCTCCGGAGTTGACCGCCGGGGCGTTGCCGCTGGTCTGACCACCGACCAGCGTGTATGCCCCGGTCTCCGTGCTCGACGTGCTCGTCGCACCGTTCATCAGCCAGTTCGACACCCGCGCCGCGTCAAACCAGCTCACGAAGTTCACCGGCTTGTCGCCCATGTTCGGCTTGACCGCGTAGGTGAACGACCCCGCTGAACCGGACTGCGTGATCCCCCCGCGGGCGTCGGTGCCCATGCTCGCGTTGTAGAGGGAGTAGGGGTCGGTCGCCGCCACGGAGTTCAAGAAGTCGGTGTACTGCTGGTTGGTGAACTCGTACTTCATGATCTGAAAGGAGGCGGCCACGGCACCGGCGGGATTCGGATCCCCCGTGGTGTCGGCCGCATTTCCCGGATCGCCCACCGTCACCCAGTCGATCGTGATGGCGTGGGCAGCCGTCACCGACAGGGCGACGACGAGTGCGGCGGCAAGGCGCGTGAAGCGAAGAGCGTTCATCGGAGGTTCTCCAGTGGGGAGCGACGCGAGGGGTGAGCGCGAGCACACACCCGCCACGACGAACCACCGGCGCCAGACGCAATCACCGCGCAGGCTTCCCCACGGGCAACTCACCCCGAGGAAAACCCAAGCACCACCGGCAGAGATTCACGGCTCCACCGCGAGCAGCGGGGCCGTGGGAAAGGCCGGTCAGATTGCCGCCAGCAGCTGGAGTACGGCGCGACGGGTGGGTGCTTGCAGGAGCGGATCCGTGGACAGTGAAAAACGGTCTATCCCAGATACGGCTCGAGCTCCCAGGATCTGACGCGCTTTTTGAAACACATCCCCGCACCGGGGTTTTTCGCGGGATTTCGGCCCGTACGCCGCCCCTGGGTCTCCCCCGCCCGGGCGCTTCGCCCCTGGGCCGACACCCCTGCGGTGGGGCTGCTCGGGCCATCAAGCGGCAGTGCCCCGGCAGGAAGCAGCCTCCTGCCGGGGAACCACGCCAGTCGTGCTTCCGTTGCGGTGGCAGCGGGATCGATTACCAACGGCCGCGGTGGGCGCCTCAGCGGCGCGACCGCCGCCGCTCGAGGGAGGAAGCGCGAAACGGGGTCTGCGGCTCGGGTCATCGCGTCGCTCCTGGAGTCGTGCCGATGGGGCACGGACGATTCGCGTAAGGGCATCGCAGGGCCCGCGACATCGCCTTGGTCCGGAGGCGACGGGCGCGCTGGTTCACGCAGCCTGGGCACCGCCGTGTTTCGCCCGAGGGACGGCGAGCAGGCTGTGGATCAACAGCCTGCTGCACCTCACGGATGAGGTGCCGGGAGCGCAGCTCCCGTGAAAACCGCAGGCTTTAGAGTGGCCAAAGGCCAGGGATGGACTTTGGCCACGGGCAGCTAGCGGCTATCGGCCAGCAGGCCGAGAAACCAGTGCATCCGCCGGTCATCCGGCTCGAACACCGTCTGCCACTCCGAGGTGATCCAGTCGATGTCGAGGGCGCCCCGATTGGCAGCCACCAGCGCCTCGATGTCGGTCTGGTCCTGGAGGCGGAAGGCGAACAGTTTCAGGAGGATCAGGCCCTCGGCCGTGGCCACGCGAACGGCCCCTCCCGGCGCCGGTTCCGTCCGGGCACGCTCGAGGACGTGCCGGTACGCGGGGAGGAGCGGTTTGAGCCAGTCGATTCGCACCCCGTCGCGCCACAGCACCGCCATGTGATGACGCGTGAACTCCTCGGTGACTTGGCGCTTGTCGAACTCGAAGCCGAGGCGGCCGAGGGCCGCGAGCACCGCGGGCAGCGTGATCTGGGGGATGTCGACGATCAGATCGACATCCTTCGTGTACCGAGGGCGTGACCGATAGCCCGTCGCGAGGCCGCCGATCAGCGCGTAGGGGACATTCGCGCCGGTCAGGACCGCGACCACGTCCGTGAGAGCGGCCTCGATCGCATCGACGGACCTGCCGGTTTCATCCGCCATGGCGCGTGAACAGTTCCCTCTGGATGGCCTGCCACCGCGACTCTTCGAGGTCCTCGAGGCGCCCGATCGCGTCGCCGCGCGAAGATGACCGCGCCAGCCGCGCGGCCCAGTGGCGCAGGGCGAAGATCTCCCGCCAGCGGTCGGCGGCCGGCAGCGCCCGAAACCGCCGCGCGTCTGCGGCGATCAGGTCGCGATGGTCGGGAAAAACGAGGCTGCCTTCGGCAGCCCAAGGGGGGGCGGGCATGCGGACCTCGGGCGGGCAGAGCCGGTGACTGGCCCAGACTGCTTCCCACTATACCCACGGCACCACTCGCTACCCACGGCACCATTCGCTCAGAGGCTCCCCAGCCGAACTTGCCTACGTCATCCCGTGGTACGCCGCGCTGGCCACCCACCTGCCCGCTCCGCGTGTCCGTCGGCGTCGCCTACCGCCGAAGTCGAACCGTGGTCTCCTCGAAGAACCCTCTGGGAGCCCGCTCTGGTCTTCGGACTCACCAAGGGCACGATCGTCAGCGCCGTGACCGCCGGCGCTCGAGGAGGCCGAGGGCACCGGTCACCAGCGCCAGAACCGAGCCCATGGCGGCAGGGTCGATCTCCGGCACGCCGGAGGGGCTGCTCACCGTACTGGCGAGACGAAAACCGATGATCTCCATTTCGTTTTGCGGGGCGAACGAGTTGTTGCTGGAGGACGACAAGGACGCCGCCGCGGTGGACGCACTGCCGCCCCGGAGCCCCCGAGACGAGCCGGCAGCACCCGTGAGGTCGTTCCACTCAATGACATTCCCGCTCATGTCGAACGCGCCGTACGCACTCGGGCCGCCGTTTGTGCCCACGGTCGTCAGGTTGCCATCCAGACCGTTCCAGTCAGCACCCAAGTTGTAGTTCGCGAAGTTGCCGCTGGTCACGGGACTCACGCCGCCGCTCGTGCCGGTGCCCACGGT
>JAGWVR010000107.1 GCA_018970785.1 Planctomycetota bacterium | reverse complement strand
GCCCGTGCCGCGGCGGCGGCCAGCCGGGCCGCGGCGCCGCCGGTCCAGTCGGTCGCCGGGTCGCCCAGCGCCGTCTCGAGCACCGCGGCCTGCGCCGGCCCGATCGGGCCACCGCTCCGGCAGGCGGCGAGGGCGTCGTCGAGGAGCGCTGCCAGCGCCGTGGCACCGTCGGCGCCCGCCGCCACGCGCCGTTCGACCTCGAGCGCCACGGCGTCACCACGGCGCGGCTCGTCGGGCGCGGCCACGACCTCGGCGACGTCCACCGCGCCGGCGATCGGCGCGTATTCGACGTGGACGAAATGGCCGCGCGACCAGTCGATGTCGGCGCGCAGGTCCTGCCGCACCCAGCGCCACTGCCCCTGGGTGTCGACGGTGGTCACGGTGCCGCCGTACAGCGGCCCGATGATCACCACGTGGCCGTCGACGCAGGTGAAGATCTGCACGTGGCCGCGGACGCGGTGCCAGAGGACGCCCTGCGTGAGCCACACCTTCGGCGTCCGCAGCACCTTTCCGGCCCTGTCGACCCCGCCGAGCGGGCCCGGCTCGCGCTCGCCGGTCGACGTCGTCCGCGCCCAGACCTCGTCGGCCCGCGCGACGGACACCGGCAGGATGCCGAGGCCGGCCGCGGCGGCTCGCGGCAACGGCTGGCCGGCGGCCACGCGCCGCCAGGCGGTGCCGTCACAGACCACGGGGGTCGGCGCGGTGTCGTCGCCGTAGTCGGCGATCACGACCGCGCCGTCGCGGGGCGCCGGCGGGGCGGCGCCGGCGAGGCGCTGGCGGAGCCGGGCGAGCACCTCGTCGGGCGGCCGGGAAGCGATCGCTTCGGCGGCGGCGGGGAGAAGGCCGCGGCGCTCGGCGGCGTCGGCGGCGGCGAGGCGCTCCGCCACGGCGCGGTTGGCGGGGAGCGTCTCGAACGGCACCTGGCGGTAGCTCGCCGACATCACCGTCCCGGCCAGCGCGTAATAGTCGGCGGCGGAGATCGCGTCGAACTTGTGGTCGTGGCAGCGCGCACAGCCCAGCGGCAGGCCGAGAAACGCCTTCCCGAACGTGTCGATGCGGTTGTCGACCCTGTCGGCCTCGTCCTGCTGGATGTCGACCGGCGAGTGGACCTCCTCGCCGAGGAACCAGAATCCCGTCCCGACCGTCGATTCGTCGGCGCCGGCGGCGTCGAGCCGGGGCGTGGCGACCAGATCCCCCGCCACCTGCTCGACGAGAAAGGTGTCGAACGGGAGGTCGGCATTGAAGGCACGCACGACCCAATCGCGGTAGCGCCAGGCGTTGGGGATCGGGAAGTCGAACTCGTGGCCACGCGTCTCGGCGTAGCGGACGACGTCGAGCCAGTGCCGCGCGAAGCGCTCGCCGAAGTGGGGCGACGCCAGGAGCGCGTCGACGTAGTGCTCGAACGCCGCCGGATCGGGGTCGGCACCGACCCGCGCCACGTCGGCCGGATCGGGGGGCAGGCCGGTGAGCACCTCGGCGGCGCGGCGGACGAGGGTCTCGCGCGCGGCCTCCGGCGCCGGCCGCAGCCCCGCCTTCTCCAGCCGCGCGAGGACGAAGCGGTCGATCTCGCCGCGGCACCAGCCGGGATCGGCGACGGCCGGCGGCGCGGCGGCGAGCGGCGGCTGCCAGCACCAGTGCTCGGCCCGCCGGGCGGCGAGGTCGAACGTGGCGCGCGACGCCTGCTTGCCGTCGTCGGGCCAGGGGAGGCCGCGGCGGACCCATTCCTCGAGCGTGGCGATCGCCTCGGCCGGCAGCCGCCCGGCCGGGGGCATCTGCAGGTCGCCGTCGTAGCGCACCGCCTGGATGATCAGGCTGTCGTCGGGCTTCCCGGCGACGGCGATGCCGTCGGCGGCGAGGAAATCGGCCCGCGAGTCGAACGACAGGGCCGCTTCCGGTTCGCCCTTCGCCGCCGAATGGCATTCGGCACAGTGCTCGACCAACAGCGGCCGGACCCTGGTCTCGAAGAACTCCATATCCTCGGGAGTCGGCGCCACGGGTTCGGCGGCGCCGGCGTTCCAGGTCGCCGGAGCCACCAGCGCGACGACGAGCGCGACTGCGACCACCGCGAGGGACCGGCCGATCCGAAGAAAAAATGGATCCACGACACTCCCCTCTCGGGAGGGATTGGTAGTGTGCGCAGCGGGCTCGCCAGGCGTCGCACGCAGGCGTTCCGTGCATCGTAGCCTAACCGTCCGTGGACCACGCCCTCCATGGCCTTCGTCCACTCAGGCGACCGCGGGAAACGCCGAGGGTTTCCCGGGTCGCCATCGGCCGCATCCGGCGGCCGATCACTTTTTCCGCGGTCTGCTGACCGTCGGCCCGTTCCTCTCTCGCCTACGGTCGAGCATCCCTTTCTTGCGGGCCATCGCTCGTCGTGCTCCGATGTCGCCCCACTCCGTAAGCCCCTCCACTGGTGCAATTCGCCCCACCGGCATCGCGCTGTGACGATTCGCCCCAGTCGACAACTGGCTTCCAACGCGTGCCACGCGCGATCGACGGCACGACTCGCGTCAATTCGAGGGGATTTCCGAACATCGCCTTCCTGACGAAACCGAATGGCGCGACGGTACGTGGCTTGCTCCGCCATTGGCGGGGCACTCACGTCCGTCCGCAGTCCAGTCCATCTCCGGCCATCTGCGCGCAGGTGTGTGGCTCCGTGTCGTCGCGGTCTCCAGCCCGGCTGGGGAGCGGCGCGGCACCGATTCCCACCGGGACAAGCACCTGATCCCTCGAGCACACGTGTTCGGCTTCGGAGTCGTGTGAACTCCCTGCACCGCACGCGGACGATGCCGGTGGCGGCCCTGATCGGCCGCACGCCGGTCGGCCCGTCCCCATTCCTGCGCGACGGTGGCCCGCGCCATCGCTTCCCAGGGTGATGCGCCGGCACGAGCCGGCCGGGCTGGGCATGTCCGCGGTCGGTCGCAGGAGAGCGCCCGCGCCCGCTTGGCGGTAGCGACGCGGGGCATGGTGAGCCGGCGGATGAATCCGTCGCGCACCTGGCTACGGCTCCGGCAGGCGCGGGACGCAGGCGGCGTCCCGCGACCGTCCGTCTCGGTGTGGTCACCACCACCGCGCGGTGGCTTCAGCCAGGCGGCCGACGCCTGCGCGCACGCCACCGCCGGCACGACCGCATTGCACCACCCCTTCAGCCGCTCGTCGACGACAGCCATTCGTTTCACGACCGGTCCATCCTCCGCCTCGTTCCTCACTTACTCCGAGGGCTCGACCATGCCGTGCCGCCGTCCCGCGCACTATTTCGGCTCCCGATCCTGTGGCCTCGCCGCGCTGATCAGCATCGCCCTGATGTCGAAGGCCCCGGCCCAGGTGAGCGGCACGTGGGCATCTCCCCTCGGCGGCAACTGGAGCACCTCGGGCAACTGGCTCGGCGGCGCGATCCCCGACGGCGGCGGGACGGCGACGTTCAACAACGCCCTCGGCCAGATCGGAAACATCACCGGCACGATCGACACGACCTCGCGGACGTTGGGCCGGATCGCCTTCGAGCAGGGGTTCAGCGTCGGGATCGCCGGGAGCGGGGGCGGTGGGATCGTGATGAGCGGCAGCGGCCTGACGATCAACAGCGTCAGGTCACAGATCTCGTCGCCGGTCTCGTTCTACAACACCGTCAACGGCATCTCCGCGGTGATCTCGGGCAATGGACCACTCGTCAAGACCGGCACCGGCAACGCCGCGCTGAGCGGCGCCAACACGTTCACGGGAACGGTGCGGCTCAACGACGGCGCCTTGTGGCTGACGGCCGCGACGGCCGCCGGGCAGAACACGGCGCTGGGCAACACCGCCAACGCGATCGAGTTCAACGGCGGTGCCCTGGGCATCTCGACCAACGCGCTGACCAGCGCCCGGGCGGTCGTCGTCAACGCCGGCGGCGGGACGATCCGCAACTTCGCCGCCGCGACGTTGAGCGGCACGCTGTCCGGCGCCGGCACGCTGGCGATCCAGATCGGCAACGCCTCCACGACGCTCAGCGGCAACGTGTCGGGATTCACCGGCGGCCTGCGCACCGACGGGCCTGCATCGCTCACGCTCAGCGGAGCGACGGCGCTCGGCGGCAGCGCCGCGGTCGAAAACGCCGGCACGCTCACGCTCGCCAACGGCACGACCAACCTCGCCAACCGGCTCAATGGCCGCTCGGTCTCGTCGCTGGGTGGAACGCTCATCTACCAGGGGAATGCGGCGGCCACCAGCAACGAAACCGCCGGCACGCTCGCGCTGCGCAGCGGCGTGACGACGATCACGATGTCGGCAAGCACGGCCCAGCAGGCGAATCTGCGGTTTTCAGACATCGCGCGCGAGGATCGGTCGAGCGTCTTCATCCGTGGTGTGAGCGGCGCCGCCCCCGCCGCGGGCGTGGCCAACGTGCTGGTCACCGCGGCGCCGGGGCCGCAGATCGGCGGCGGCGGCGCGCCGACATCGTCGACCGCGTCGATCATCCCCTGGATCCTCAATAACACCCTCAACAATACGTTCACGGGCACGGGGCTGTCGTTCGTGACCTGGGACGCCGCGTCGCAGCGTCTGATTCCGCTCGACACGACGACCGGCTACGCGACGAACCTTTCGCTCGCCGCCGCCAACGAGAACGTCTCGCTCAACGCCGGCGGGACCGTGGCGGTGAACGCCGGCGGGCAGACGATCAACGCCCTCCGCTTCGGCGGCGCCACGACGCTCTCCGGCGCCGCCAGCGACGTGCTCACGATCACCAGCGGCGCGGTGCTGTCGACGACGTCGACGTCGATCATCGACGCGCCGCTCAATTTCGGTTCGGCGGAGGGGGTGGTCTATGCGGCTGGGGCGCTGACGATCAACGGCGCCATCGCCGGCTCCAACGGCCTGACGAAGGCGGGCATCGGCACGTTGACGCTTTCAGCCGCGAACACCTACACCGGCCCGACGACGCTGACCCTGGGCACGACGTTGGTCCCCGGAGGCGTCGTCACCGCCGACGGCAGTGCGCCGAGCCCGTTCGGGCAGGCCACGTCGCCGATCACGATCCTCTCGACCAACAACGCCGCCAGCCGGGTCTGGACGACCGGCAACCTGACGATCAACCGCGACGTCGTCGTCAAACTCGGCGGCGCGCAGGCGACCGCGATCGGCACGGCGGGAGCGGGACCGGGCGAGGCCCTGACGATCAACGGCAACGTCACGCTCAATGCCGTCGCGCCGCAGAGCCCCGCGCGCTTCTTCAACCTCGAAGGCGGCAACATCCAGGCGGAGGCGGTCCGGATCAACGGCAACATCACCGGTTCCGGCGGCCTCCGCGCGATTTTCGCCGCCTACAGCATCCTCACCGGCAACAACAGCTACTCGGGTTCGACGCTCGTGGGAACGTCGACGTTCACATCCGGGTCTGGAAACGCCTTCCAAGTTTTCACCGAAACATGGGACGCGCGCAGCTCGACGGCCTTCGGCACCGGGCCGATCTATTTCCACAGCACGACCAGCGCGCCGCAACCCGTCACGGGCACCGGACTGATCCTGTCGGGCGGGAGCGCCCCGAATACGTTCGCCAACGACATCGTCCTCACCAACGGCTTCGGGCGGTTCGGCGGAACCCAGCCGCTCGGCCTCAACGGCGCGCTGTACTTGAACGCCGCCGCGACCAATAACTCGGTCGTCTCGGTCGAGAGCACGGCGGCGCCCGTCACGCTCAACGGCATCATCAACGGCGGCGGTGTGATCAAGCACGGTCCGGGCGTGCTGTCGTTCACCGGTGCGAACACCTACAGCGGCCAGACGATCGTCCGCGAGGGCACGCTCTCCGCGGCCACGATCGGCAACGGCGGCACCGTGGGCAACCTCGGCCAGGCGCCCGCTGCCTCGGCCTACCTCGTGCTCACCGGGAACGCCGTCGGCAACACCGGGATCCTCCGCTACACCGGCGGCGGCGAATCGACCGACCGGCTGTTCACGATGCAGGGCTCGGGGGGCACGATCGAATCGTCCGGCTCCGGGGCGCTGGTCCTCGCCAACACCGGCACGGTCGGGCAGGGCACCGCCAGCGTGACGTTTGCCAGCACGCTGGTCGCCAACGCGGGCGTCGTCGCGCTCACGACCTCGCAGGCCGCCCAGATCGTCGTCGGCTCGACGGTGACCGCGTCGGGCGCCGGCATTCCCGCCGGTACGACCGTGACCGAGGTCGGCGTCAACTTCGTCCGGCTCAGCGCCAACGGCACCAACGTCGCCGGTTCCCAGAACCTCACCTTCACCCCGCCGGCGGCGCTCACCAGCCGGGTGCTGACGCTGACCGGCACCAACACCGGCAACAACACGCTCGCCGCCGTCGTCGGCGACGCCACCGGTCTGCCGGTGTCGATCGTCAAAGACGGCAGCGGCACGTGGCGCCTCTCCGGTGCCAATACCTACACCGGCAACACGACGGTCCTCGCCGGCCGGCTGATCGGCAACACGACGAGTCTCCAGGGCTCGATCACCACAAGCGCCACGCTCGAGTTCAACCAGACTTCGACCGGGACCTTCGCCGGGGATGTCAACGGGAGCGGACGTCTGGAGAAGACCGGCGCCGGCCGGCTGATCCTCAGCGGCAGCACGCTCAACACCGGGTTCACCGGCACCGTCGGGGTCACCGCCGGCACGCTCGAAGTCGCCTCGGCGACGACGCTCGGGGCCGGACCGGTGACGGTCGCCAGCGGCGCGGCGCTCGACGTCCGCGGCACGCTCACCTCCACCGGGGTGACGATCGGCAGCGGCGCCACGCTCACCGGTGCCGGCGTGATCCAGGGCAACGTGACGATGAACGGGTCGATCGTGCCCGGCAGCGGCCCCGGCACGCTTTCGATCACCGGCGACCTCGGCCTGTCGGCCGGGTCGGTCCTCAACTTCGATCTCCAGGAGGGCAATCAAACCGCCGGGGGGGGCATCAACGACCTCGTCGCCGTCACGGGCAACCTGATCCTCGACGGCACGCTCAACGTCCCCGACGCGACCACCGTCTCGAACTGGACGACCAACGGCACCCCCACGTCTCCGCTGGCGTGGACGCTGTTCACGTTCACCGGCACCGTCGTCGACAACGGCCTGTTGCTCGGCAATCTCCCGTCGTTGAGCGCGAGCCCGACGCCGCAGGCCTGGCAGATCGGCATCCTTCTCAACGAGAGCGGCGGGGGCGGCAGCGTGAGGCTGTACGCCGTGCCCGAGCCGTCGACGGCGCTGATGGCCACCGGAGCGATCGTGGCCGGTGCCGTCATGGTCCGGCGCCGGCGCCGGGGCGGCCGGGCGTGACGGGGTATTGGGAGGGGACCGTTGGTTGCCTGGAAATCGGCGGGGGAATGGGCCGCACGCGGTCAGCGCAGCGCCGGGCCGGGCACCGCGACACCGTCGATGGCGAGCACCTGGAAATGGTGCACGGCGGGCACGTCGGCCTTCCACGCCCAGACGACCTTCCGGTCGGGCGTGACCTCGACGAGCCGTTCGCCCCCGGTGCCGACGTGGTAGCTGGCGATCATGGTATTGCCACCCGGGAGGCGCTGCACGCCGCAGGCGTCGTTGATCGCACCGCCGGTGTCGGCCGCCGTCACCTGCCAGCGGAGCTTCCCTGAGGCGTCGAATTCGACGACGCGGTTGCCGTTGGTGAGGCCGGCGAGGATCCCGCCGTCGGCGAGGACGATCGCCGTGAACGGCCAGGAGTTGACCTGCGGCTCGCCCGGCACGTGGGTGTCGATCCGGGCCAGTTCGCGGCCATCCGCGGCGTAGCGCACGATCGCGAAGTCGAGGAGGTGGGGGACGAGCGTCGTGCCGTCGGGCTGGCGCCGGGCCATCCGCGACTGCATGTGGGCGTTGGCTTTCTGGCAGGCGAGGGGAAACCCGCCGACCGCTTTCCCGTCGGCACCGATCTCGACCAACCGCGGGTTCGGTCCGGCCTCGGTGAGCACGTAGGTGCCGGCGGCGGTCTTCTGGATCGAGTTCACCTCCTCCTGGGTGCCGTCGTACCGCCACACGACGCGGTCGGCAACGCCCTCCGTGCCACGTTCGATCTCGACGGCGGCACCGCCGGGGCATGCGGGGCTCTTCGACAGCGCGAGGAGGATCCGCCCGTCGGGCAGCACCCAGCCTTCGCGCGTGTTGGCGGGCCAGCTCCACTCGACGCGTCCGGCGGAGGTTTCAGCGTCGATCTCGACGATCGCCGTCCGTGGCCCGCAGACGAGCACCCGCCGTGACGGCGCCGCGGCGGAGGCGGCGATGGCCGCGCTGGCGAGGAGCAGGCACACGGCTACGGGGAACGCGTGACGGTGGCGCGGCATGGCTGGCTCCTGTGTGGAGCGCGAGCATACCCGCGCCGCCCGGCCGATGGGCCGGCCGCAGCCCTCACCGCCTGGCGGTGGCACCCGTCCAATCTGCGGGTATAAAATGCTTCGCTCCGAGGAGCAGGTGGGAATGCCGATCGACCCGACGCAGATTCACATCGACACCCGAGCCGATCGGCCGACCGCTCCACGACCAACGTCGAATTGGCGAGGCCCGTTTGCCTTTTTCGCGGCTGTCGCCGCGATCCTCGCCT
>JAGWVR010000025.1 GCA_018970785.1 Planctomycetota bacterium | reverse complement strand
TTGATGTAATTGAGCATCGAGCCGATCGTGGTGCTCTTGCCGGAGCCGGTGACGCCGGCCAGCAGCACCATTCCCTGGTCGAGCTGGCAGAGCCGCTCGATCGACGACGGCAGGAACAGCCCCTTGAAGTCGGGGATCGTGTTGTTGACGCGCCGCGCCACCAAGCCCATCGCCCCCTGCTGGTGGAGCAGGTTGACGCGGAACCGCCAGCGGACGCCATCGACCGGCACGGTGTAGGCGAAGTCGCAGCCGCCGTCGTTCTCGAGGATCCGCCGCTGGCGCTCGTCGAGCATCGGCAGGCACAGCCGCCGCATCTGCTCGTCCTCGATCTTCGGCGCCTTGAGCGGCTGCAAGGCCCCCTTGACGCGGACGATCGGCGGCTGGCCGACCTTGAGGTGGAGGTCGCTGCCCATCAGCTTCACCAAAGCCTCGAACAGGCGGTCGATCTCGAGCCGCGGGCGGCCGCCACTGGCGACCGGCTTCTCGGACGGGGCCTCGGATGCCGGCGCGGCGGCGGGCTGGGCCGTGATCTCGGCCACGGATGGGGCGGCCGGTGCAGGGGCCGACGCAGTCGCACTGTCGATCGTCGCCATCGGACGGTGATCCCAACGAGGATGACGAATTCCCCGCACCGCTACGGTGCGGCGGGCGGACGGACGGGAATCCCCCGGGCCAGGAACAGTTCCTTGACGTCCCGGATCGTACACTGCCCGAAATGGAAGATTCCAGCGGCCAGCGCCGCATCCGCCCCTCCCTCGGTCACCGCGGCAGCGAGGTGCTCGGGGGCGCCGGCACCGCCGCTGGCGACGACCGGGATCCGCACCGCCCGGCTGACGGCGGCGGTGATCTCAAGATCGTAGCCGTCGCGCGTGCCGTCGCGGTCCATGCAGGTGAGGACGATCTCCCCGGCACCGAGCTGCTCGACGCGCCGCGCCCAAGACACCGCGTCGAGGCCGGTCGGCTCGCGGCCGCCGGAGATGAACACCTCCCAGGCCTCGCTGCCGTCGCCGCGGCGGACCCGCTTCGGGTCGATGTTGACGACCGTCGCACAGCTCCCGAGCCGGTCGGCGACCGCAGCGATCAGGTCCGGGGTGCGGACCGCGGCCGAATTGATGCTCACCTTCTCGGCACCGGCCTGGACGAGGCGGCAGGCGTCATCGAGCGTGCGGATCCCGCCGCCGACGGTAAACGGCATGAACACGCTCTCGGCGACGCGGCGGACGACGTCGAGCATGATCGCGCGGCCTTCGTGGCTGGCGGTGATGTCGAGGAACACCAGCTCGTCGGCCCCCTCGGCCTCGTAGCGCGCCGCGACGGCGACCGGATCCCCGGCGTCGACGAGATCGACGAACCGCGTGCCCTTGACGACGCGCCCCCGGTCGACGTCGAGGCAGGGGATCACGCGGCGCGCGAGCATCGGCTTCACTCCGTGTGCCGCGGCGTGCCGATCACCCCGTCGACGGGGCTCGAGGCCGAGGCATAGAGGCGCCGCGGGATCCGCCCGGCGAGAAACGCCTGGCGGCCGGCGAAGCAGGCGGCGCGCATCGCATGGGCCATCCGTTCCGGCTCGGCGGCCAGCGCGATGGCGGTGTTGAGGAGCACGCCGTCGACCCCCAGCTCCATCGCGGCCGCGACGTCGCTGGCGGTGCCGACACCGGCGTCGACGATCACCGGATAGTCGGGGTCGTCCCCCTTGAGCATCTCCAGGCAGATCCGCAGGTTGGCGGGATTGAGGATCCCCTGCCCCGAGCCGATCGGGCTCCCGGCGGGCATCACGCTGGCGGCGCCGGCCGCCTTGAGGCGCCGGGCGACTACGGGATCGTCGCTGGTGTAGACGAGCACCGCGAACCCGTCGGCGACGAGACGGGCGGTCGCCTCGAGGGTCCCGACCGGATCGGGGAGCAGCGTCTTCGGGTCGCCGAGGACCTCGAGCTTGACCCACTCGGCGCCGGGGTTGCCGAGATCGCGGAGCAGCTCGCGGCCGAGCCGCGCCACGCGGACGGCATCGTCGGCGCTGTAGCAGCCGGCGGTGTTGGGGAGGAGCGTGTACCGGGCGGGGTCGAGGAACTCGAGGATGTTCTCGCCGGCGGCGGTGACGAGCCGCTCGCGGCGGACCGCCACCGTCACGCAATCCGCCCCGGCCGCCTCGAGGCAGCGGACCATCGACGCCATCGACGGATACTTGCCGGTGCCGACCACGAGGCGGCTGGCGAGCGTGAGGCCGGCGACGCGGAGCGGCCGGTCGGCCAACGCGGCATCGACGACGGGCACGGGGCCGACGGCCATGGAAGGTCCCGGCGGCTCAGCCGCCACCGACGAGGGTCACGATCTCGATCACGCTGCCGGATTTCAGCATACAGCCGGCGAGCCGTGCCCGGGGCACGACGCGCCCGTCGATCTCGACGGCCAGCGGCCGCCCGGCCAGCCCGAGCGCCACCACCAGGTCGTGGGCGGTGGCCCCGGCCGGCACGGTGCGGGGCGTGCCGTTGACGGTCACCACCGACTGGCCGTCTGCGGGTGAGCGGCCGCGTGGCTCGGCGCCGTCGGACGGGACGCGCTGCGGCTCGATGGCACCGCTCATCGGGTCTTGCCACCACCGCGCGGATTGACGACGTCGAGCCGCACCAACTCCGCGAACGCCCCGGCGGCCGGCGCGGTCAGCGACGGAATGCCGTACGCCACCGTGGTCCCGGTCGCCGAGTCGGTGACGAACAACGCCGAGGGCGACAGCGTGAGCGGCCCGAGACGGGTGACGTTGGCGATTCCCGACACGAGGAGGAACTTGGGGTTCTTCGCCTGACCCGGCTTGAATCCCAGGTCCTTGAGGACGTTGGTCTTGTAGAGGCCGGTGAACTTCCCCGTCGCCGGTGCGAGGATCCCGCCGGACAGGTCCCCGGTTTCGAAGTCGAGGAGGAACAGCCCCTCGAAGCCGTCGAGCGGCACCGTGCAGGTCGCGAACGAGCCTTCGGCGAGGCTCGAGGCCGCGCGCACCGCCGGCAGCGCCTCGGGAGGCCGGAGTCGCGGCCCCACGCAGCACGCGACGCCGGCCACGAAGCCGGCCCCCGCGACGACGAACCAACCGGGAATCCGCAGTCCCTGCCGCTCCATCGCCGTATCCCTCCAGGTTGCGCTCTCGCCATGGGCGAACCATCCTAGCAGCCGTCGGCGCGTGCTCTCGCGTCGGCGGACGGCGCTGGACCGTCGCTGAAGACCGCTCAGGGCTTGGGAGCCTCCGCCGGCGGCGCGGGAGCCGGCGGAGGAACCTCCTGGAGGAGGTGGAGGCGGAACTTGCCCAGCGCATGGGTGCCGTCGGCGTGCTGCTGGTCGATCGAGATCGACAGCGGGCTGCCGGCGGGAACCACCACGTCGGTGGACAGGTCGTAGGAGGCGACGTGATTGGCGCCGATGCCGCCGCCGATCGCCCAGCCGCTTTCGGCCTTGTCGTCGAGCGTGCCGGCGATGCCGTAGTTCTCCTGCTCGAAGTCGGCTTTGGCGCCGGCGAACTTGACTGCGGTCGGCGTCTCCGCGCCCCCCGCGGGCCCGAATTGGACGGCGAACGTGCTGACGACGAAGTTCCCGTTGTCGGCCCGCCCCGGTCCCTTGGCGGGCAGGGTGTCATCGGCCAGGGCCTCGAGCCTGACGCCCTTGAGGTTCCCACCCGCGGGGACGACCGCCTTGAGCGTGTAGGTGTCCTTGGCACGGTTGCCGGTGACGAGCACGACGCCGTCGGCGCCGATCGCCGCGGTCGCGCCGGCCGCACTGGTGAACGCGGTCGGGACCAGCGCCACCCACTGCGGCTGCGGCGGCGGGGGGGGCGGCGGGGGCACGAGCTTCGGCTCCGGCACCGGCACGATCCGACCGCCGGCGTGGCTGCCGATGAACAGCGACTTGCCGTCGGGGGAGAAGGTCACGGTCCAGAGGCTCGACTTGATCGCCTCCGGCCCATACTGCTCCGCGCGCGAGGCGGTGTCCCAGAGCTTGACGACGCCGTCGAGGCTGGCGGTCGCCAGCCGGCTGCCGTCGGGAAGGAAGGCGGCGCTGGTCACCCAATCCTTGTGGCCGGCGAGCGTGCCGAGCTCCTTGTTGTCGGCCGTGTTCCACAGCTTCGCCGTCCGGTCGGCGCCGCCGCTGACGATCTTCGTGCCGTCGGGCGACCAGGCGAGCGTCCAGAGGGCGTCGCCGTGCCCCTCGAGCTTCGCCTTCTCGGCGCCATCGGCGGCGTTCCACAGCTTGACGAGCTTGTCGCCGCCGCCGGTGGCCAGCGTCGCCCCGTCGGGAGAGAAGGCGAGGCAGGTCGTGGCCGCGGCATGGGCCGTGATCGCCCGGACCTCGGCGTTCGTGGCCGTGTCCCACACGACGACCGTGCCATCCTCGCCACCGGTCGCCAGCTTGGTGCCGTCAGGGGAGAAATCGAGCGACCGGACCCATCCCTTGTGCTTCTTGAGGTCGGCCTTGAGGGCCCGCGCGGGGAGGTCCCAGAGCTTGACCAAGCCGTCGTAGCCGGCCGTCGCCGCGAGCGTGCCGTCCTTCGACACCTTCACCGCCCAGACCGCGGTCGGGTGGCCGGCGAGGTCGCCGATGCGGTTGCCGTCGGCGGCATTCCAGACGACGACGTCGCCGGGGCGGTAGAGGAGGCTCTCCCCACCGGCGGTGACCAGCTGCGCCCCGTCGCGCGTGTAGTCGGCGGCGATGATCCAGCGGGTGAACGCCGGGAGGTTCGGCGCCGGGGCGGGGGCCGCGGCAGCCGGTTCCTGGGCGGCGACGGGGAGGACGGCGAGGATTCCCAAGGCTGCGAGGCCGCAGCCGGCCGACAGCCAGACGGGAATGCGGGTGGCACGACGCATGGATGGGCAGCTCCACGTGGTCGCTCCGGGGTCCGACCGACGCCGTCCCGAGCCGGAGCGGGGGTGAGTATAGTTTCGCCCCGGGGGCCGGTTCCAATCGGCTCCCCGTGTTCGGTCCGGTTCTCCCAGGGTGACCCGATGGTGACCAAATCCCGCCCGACGTCCGCCAAGCCGAGCCGCGCCGACGTGGTCCTCGTGGCCAGCGGCGACCTCCGAGAAGAGGCCAACCGTACCTGCTGGCCGGCCCAGCGCGACATGGAGACGGCGCTGGCCACGGCGCTGTCGCGCGCCGGACGGAAGCTGGTGCGCGGCCACGCCGTCTCCAAAGCGCGCGGCCACGGCTTCATCGGCAGCGCGCGCGAGGGGCTCGACGTGTTCGCCCATGTCGATCCGGAAGCGCCGCTGGTCGTCGCCGAGGCGGTGTGGCAGTACTCGAACCACGTCCTCCCCGGGCTCTCGACCCATTCCGGCCCGATCCTCACCGTCGCCAACTGGTCGGGGCAGTGGCCGGGGCTGGTGGGGATGCTCAACCTCAACGGGTCGCTCACCAAGGCCGGCGTACCCTACGCGACGCTGTGGGCCGACGACTTCGCCAGCCCGAGCTTCGCCCGCCACCTCCAAGCCTGGCTCGACCGCGGCACGGTCCACCACGACACCAGCCATGTCGTGCCGATCGGCGCCGTCCGCGTGCCCCCCAAGCTCGACCAGCTCGGCCGCCAGATCGCCGCCACGCTCGTCCACCACAAGGCGCTGATGGGGGTCTTCGACGAGGGCTGCATGGGGATGGAGAACGCGATCATCCCCGACCGCCTCCTCCACGCCACCGGCGTGTTCAAGGAGCGCCTCAGCCAAAGCGCGCTGTACCACGAGACGACGCGCGTCAGCGAGGCGGAGGGCAAGGACGTGCTCCGCTGGCTGGAGAAGGCGGGGATGACCTTCCACTTCGGCCGCAACGACGCCACCGACCTGACCCGCGAGCAGGTGCTGTGGCAGTGCCGGATGTACGTCGCCACGCTGCGCCTCGCCGACCGCTTCGGCTGCGACCTGGTCGGGATCCAGTACCAGCAGGGCCTCAAAGACCTGCTCCCTGCCAGCGACCTGGTCGAGGGGATGCTCAACGACTCGAAGCGCCCGCCGGTCACCGCCGAGGGGTCGAGCCGGATCCTCCACAAGGGGCGGCCGCTGACCCATTTCAACGAGGTCGACGAGTGCGCCGGCCTCGACGGCCTGCTCACGCAACGCGTCCACGAGGCCCTCGGCGAGCCGGTCGAGAACACGCTCCACGACATCCGCTGGGGTGACTGGGACCAGTCGCACTCCACCGACCAGTGGGTCTGGGTGTTCGAGATCTCGGGCGCCGCGCCGCCGGCACACTTCATCGGCGGGTGGAAGGGAGCGCATGGCTACCGGCAACCGCCGATGTACTTCCGGCTCGGCGGTAGCACGCTCGCCGGCGTGTCGAAGCCGGGGGAGATCGTCTGGAGCCGGATCTGGGTCGACGGCACCGGACCGGTCGAGAAACTCTGCATGGACATCGGCCGGGCGGCGGTGGTCCGGCTCCCCGACGGGGAGACGCGCCGGCGCCTCGACGCCACCACGCCGCAGTGGCCGATCATGCACGCCGTGACCTACGGCGTCTCGCGCGACCAGATGATGGCACGCCACAAGGCCAACCACGTCCAGGTCGCCTACGCCACCGACGCCGCGGCGGCCGACCGCTGCGCGCTGGCCAAGGCGGCGGCGGCGCGGGCGCTGGGGATCGAGGTCGCGTTCTGCGGGACGCGCGGGCCCGGCGAGTCGGCGGCGGTCCGCTGGAACGGCTGACGGCCGGATCATCCTGGTATCATCGCGCCGCGTCGATCCGCCGGTCGGCCGCCGCGGCGTGAGCCGTGGCCGGCGATCGTGGCTCCCCGTCGCGCACCGCGAGGCTCCGATGGCAGCAGGCTTCCTCGGCATCGACGCCGGCACCCAGGGACTGTCGGTGATCCTCACCGATGCGGCGCTGCGGATCGTCGCCACCGGCTCGGCGGGCTACGGCATGGTTCCCGGCCTCGCCGCCGAGTGCTACGAGCAGGCGCCGGCCGACTGGGAGCACGCCCTGGCCGCCGCGATGGCCGAGGTCCGCGCCGAGGCGGCGCGGCGCGGCATCCCCGTCGACGTGGCCGCGATCGGGATCGCGGGGCAGATGCACGGCGCTGTCCTCTGCGCCGCCGACTCGACACCGCTGGCTCCCGCGCGGCTGTGGTGCGACGGCCGCAACGAGGCGGAGGGGGAGGAACTGACGGCCTTGCTCGGCGTGAAGATGCCCAAGCGGATCACGGCCGCGCGCTGGCTGTGGACGCTACGGCACCGCCCCGATCTGGCGAGCGCGACGGGCCGGCTCACGACCCCCGCCGGCTGGCTGGCGCGGCGCCTCACCGGCCAGTGGCGGCTGGGGATCGGCGATGCCGCGGGGATGTTTCCCATCGACCAGGCCACGCTCGGCTACGACCCGCGGCGCCTCGCCGCCTACGAGCGCCACGCCGCCGCCGTCCCCGGGGGACCGTTCCCCGCGCTTGGCGCACTGCTCCCCGAGGTGCGGCGCGCCGGTGGCGACGGGGGCGTGCTCGACGGCCACGGCGCCGCCCTGCTCGGCCTGCCCCCCGGCATCCCGGTCGCTCCTGCCGAGGGGGACCAACCGGCCGCCCTCGCCGGCTCGCTGATCGGCACGGCCGGTCAGGTGGCGCTGAGCTACGGCACGAGCGTCGTCGCCAACTCGGTCGGCGACCGGCCGTTCCAGGGGGTGGCCCGGGCGATCGACCACTTCTGCGCTCCCGACGGCAAGCCGATCAACATGGTGTGGATCCGCAACGGTACGACGCCGATGAACACCGTCGTCGACCTGTTCGGCCGGGCCGGCGCGGGGAGCGGAGGGGACGCGTTCGCAACGCTGATGCCCGAGATCGTGGCCGCCCCCGACGACTGCGGCGGGATTCTCGCGCTGCCGTTCCAGGACGACGAGCCGGGGCTCGGGGTGTCGCGCGGCGGCACCGCCCTGGTGATCGGCCTCAACGAACGCAACGCCACCCCCGGCAACGTCGCCAAGGCGATGCTCCTGGCGACGGTCTTCAACCTCCGCCAGGGGAGCGACCTGCTCGACGCCCAGGGCTTCCCGCGGACCGAGGTGATCCTCTCCGGCGGGCTGACGAAGACGCCGGCGCTCGGGCAGGTGATCGCCGACGCTTTCGCCACGCCGGTCACGCTCCTCGACGGTGCCACCGAGGGCTGCGCCTGGGGCGCGGCGCTGCTGGCGGCGTACCGCGCCGCCGTCCTCGGCGGCGACCGCCGCGACTGGGCGACGTTCCTCACCGCCCACGCCACCGGCACGCCGCGCCGGTTCACGCCGCGGCCGGAGGGGGTGCGCACGCTGGCGGCGGCCTACGAGCGCTCGCGCAAGCTGGTCGCGGCGTGGCCGACGCTCGACGCGGCGGTCGGCTGACCGGGCGACGTCAGCGTGGAACGCTGACCAAACACGTCAGCGCGGGGCGCTGACGAAACGAGTCAGCGCGGCTGGCTCACCAACTGGACCAGCGCCTCGGTGACACGTGCCTTGGCGGCGTCGTCGCGGAGGATCAGGTAGCGGTGCCTGCCGGCCGGATCGGCGGTGAACCGCGTCGCCCCCGCGTCGGTCACCGTCACCCGCCCTGGCGGCGAGCGGTCGAAGTAGCCGCGGCTGCCGAGGACGCCGTCGAGAACGCTCGTCAGGTCCCAGCTCGGCCGGTCCTGCGGCGGCGGCGAGAGGATCCGGTAGGCCTCGGCGACGGGATGGTGGGGCACGTCGCGGAAGTCCTCGAGAATGCTCCGGCTCGGATAGGGCAGCGCGATCCCGATCTCGAACCCGCTCCACACCATCTCCGTCGGCCAACGCTCGGCGACGAGCGCCGCGGCCGCCCGGTCGCGGACGACGTTGTACTCCCCGTAGGCGGCATTGCCGTCGATCGGCTGGAACGCCCCGGCCATGAGCTGGAGGCACTTCACCTTCCGCGCCACCAGTTCCGCGCCCGGAAGCGGGCTGACGGCGTCCGGGGGGCTGTCGAGGAGCCGGGCGAGGTTGGTGGAGAAGCCGACCTGGATCACGACCACGGCATTATCGGGGGCGCCGGCCAGCGCCGCCCGCAGGACCCCGACCGCCTCCGGGGCGTCGGCCGCGTCGCGGAGCCGGTGGGGATAGCGCTCGCGGCCGGCGAAGGCGGGGTCGTCCCAGGTCGCGTCGGCGAGCTTCAGATACACGCTCTGCTCGACGACGCCGCCGGGGCGGACGACGCCGACGGGGATCCCGGTCCGGCCGTAGAAGTGGTTCACGCAGTCGACGAACGGGGCGGCGCGCGGATGGCTCGCCGACACCGTCACCGCCAGCAGCCGGCACTGCTCCCGCGACTCAAGCGAATGGAGCATGGCCAGTGCCGCGACGTCGTCGCAATCGCCGCACATGTCGGTGTCGAAGATCACCGGCACCGGGGGTGCGCCATGCGCCATGACCGCGCCGCCGATCACCGCCAGGCACCACGCTGCCACCGACCGCATGACACGTCCTCCGCGCGGCTGACGATCCCCCGGGCTCACCGGACGGCGAGCATCCGCTCCAGCGCCGTCACCGCCCAGCGGGCGGTGTCGTCGTCGACGGTGATCACGTTCACCGGCCGCCCCGCCTCGAGATGCTCGAGGCTCCAGCAGAGGTGCGCCAGGTCGATGCGGTACATCGTGGCGCACATGCAGACCACCGGCGAGAGGAAGCGGATCGACTGCTCCGGGTGATTCGTCCCGAGGCGCTTGACGAGGTGCAGTTCCGTGCCGATCGCCCATGCCGTGCCGGCGGGGGCGGACTCCACCTGGCGGACGATGTAGCTCGTCGACCCGACGAGGTCGGCCTTGTCGACGACCTCCATCGCGCACTCCGGGTGGACGAGGATCTTCACGCCAGGGACCGCGCGGCGCACGGCGTCGACATGTTCCGGACGGAACATCGCGTGGACGCTGCAGTGCCCCTGCCAGAGGATCACCCGGCTGGCCGCGAGCCGGGCGGCGTCGTTGCCGCCGAGCCGGGGCTCGTGCGGATTCCAGACGCACATCTCCTCCAAGCCGATCCCCATCGCCCGGGCGGTGTTGCGGCCGAGGTGCTGGTCGGGGAAGAACAGCACGCGGTCGCCGCGGGCGAACGCCCAGTCGAGGACGGCGCGGGCATTGCTCGACGTGCAGACGATGCCGCCGTGGCGGCCGCAGAACGCCTTGAGGCTGGCGGCCGAGTTGATGTAGGTGACCGGCACGACGCGCGCCGTGTCGACCACCGTGCCGAGATCGGCCCAGGCATCCTCGACCTGGTGGATCGCGGCCATGTCGGCCATCGAGCAGCCGGCGGCCATGTCGGGGAGGACGACGGAGACGCGCCGCCCGCCACGGTCGGCGACCTTCTCCGGGCGGTTGACGAGGATGTCGGCCGTTTCGGCCATGAAATGGACGCCGCAGAAGGCGATCGCCTCGCAGTCGGTCCGGGCGGCGGCGGCGGCGGAGAGCTGGTAGCTGTCCCCCTGCAGGTCGGCGTGGGCGATGACGCCGTCCTGCTGGTAGTGGTGGCCGAGGATCACGAGCCTCCCCCCCATCCGCCGGCGGACCGCTTCGATCCGCTCGTCGAGCAGACGGTCCTCGAGGCCGCGGTAGGCGGTGAGCGGGGAGGCGAGCGGAAGGTCGGCGACGGCGCTGTCCATCGGGGATTCCGGCGGGACCGGTGGCGGGGCGGGCGGCCCGGGGGAGGACCGCGATGGACCGAGTATAGGAACACGCCGCTCCGGGAGGTTTCCGGCCGGCTATACTACGATCTCTCCCCCCATTCCATCGTGTACGAGGACGGCAGGCGACATGGCACGGAAAGTTGTGAATCGCAAGGAACTCCGGGCCCAGGCCGACGCCGCCGAGGCGCGTGAGAAGTCGGGGGGTAAGAAGGAGAAGCCGGTAAAAGAGAAGGCCGTCAAGGAGGTCGCCGCGAAGGAGCCCAAGGCCCCGGCGAAGAAGCCGGCCCGCAAGAAGGTCGCCAAGGAGGCGCGGCTGAAAGCCTATTGGGGCGTGTTCAATCCCGCGATGAAGCGGCTGGTTCTGTTCGAGTACGCCGACAAGAAGGCCGCCGAGAAGAAGGCCGCCGACCTCACCGCCTCGTCGCGTGCCCAGCATTTCATCCAGCTGGTCAAGGAAACGATCGCCGAGTGACCGGCGGCCGTTCCGGGTCACGACGCTGGCTGGGTCGTCACCGAGACCCGACCGCGCACCGCGGCGCTCTCACGCCGGCCACGGGCTCTGCCAGTCGCCCCAGGCAGCGAGGTACCGCTTCAGCCCCGGCACCGACTCAGCCTTCGCGCTGATCCACTCCCGCGCCTGGTCGATCAGCTGCTGCTCGTGGTCGAGATCGATGTCGCCGGCGAGAACGCGCGAGCGCAGGAAGATGAAATAGGTGTCGAGGACGTCGCCCCGGCAGTAGTCGTGGATCTCGGCGGCCCGGCCGGCATCCCACAGGTCCTGCACCATGTGGCCGGCGACGTCGGTCTTCCCCGGCTTGCCGATGAGGTTGGCCGCCAACGACAGCCCGCCGACGAATCGCGAAGCGCCGCTGTTGGTCAGCCACTCGTGGAGGTCGAGGTGGGCCGCGGTGTTGTAGCGGTTGCGCGGCTGGTCGAAGCTCTTGCGGTCCTCGGCGAACCAGTCGGCGATCGCGATCCCGTAGCGGAAGGCGCACAGCTCGAGAAGCGGCATGTCGAAGCCGCGGCCGTTGAACGTCACCAACCGCGGCCGGCCGTAGCGCTCCCAGCCGTCCCAGAACAGGCGGACGATCTCGTGCGGACGCGACTGGGCCTCGTCGAGGGCCACCAGATCGAGGAGCCGGTAGTCGCCGGCGATCCGCGCGATGACCAGCGAGACCGGGAGTTGGAAGGTGTAGGGGATGAAGTCCTTGCCGGTCTCGGCGAGCAACTCCGCGCGGTAGCGGTGGATCGCCTCGGGGCCGGCGAGGTTCTCCCCCGGATACTTCAGCCTCGAGACCAGCGCGCCGTCGGCCACGCTCTCGATGTCGAACACGAAACAGGCGGTGTCGCGGCGGCTGGTCGGGGGCATCGGGAGAGAACCCTCAGCGGCGTGCGAGCGGATGGCCCAGCGGCAGCCAGGCGCCGTCGGCCCGGCTGCTGGCCACCGACTGCTCGATGAACTGCATCCCTTCGACGCCGTCGTGGATGTTGGGATAGACGGTGTCGGTCCGCTCGAACGGCTGGCCGGTCGCCGCCAGCGCCATGGCGTCGAACGCCGAGCGGTAGACGTTGGCGAAGGCCTCGAAGAACGCCTCGGGATGCCCCGACGGCAGCCGGCAGGCGGCCTTGCCGGCGTCGTTGGTGAACGGCGCGTTGGGATCGCGCGTGTACACCGCCAGCGGGTGGCCGTTGCGACGGACGAGGAGCTTGTTGGGCTCCTCCTGGTGCCATTCAAGGCTCGCCTTGGTGCCGTCGACCTGGATCCGCAGGTCGTTCTCGCGCCCGTGGCTGATCTGCGAGGCGGTCACTGTCCCGAGGGCGCCGTTGGCGTAGCGGATCACCGCGTGGCCATAGTCGTCGAGGGCCCGGTGGGGCTCGAAGATCTTGAGGTTGCAGCTGATCTTCTCGGGGAGCAGGCCGGTGATGTAGCGGCCGAGGTTGTAGGCGTGGGTGCCGATGTCGCCGAACGCCCCGGCGGCGCCGCTCCGTGCCGGGTCGGTCCGCCACGCCGCCTGCTTCTGCCCCTCGGCCTCGAGCCGCGTCCGCAGCCAGCCCTGGATGTATTCGGCGCGGATCGCCTGGATCTCGCCGAGCTCGCCGGACAGGACCATCTGCCGGGCCTGGCGCACCAGCGGATAGCCGGTGTAGTTGTGGGAGACGGCGAAGACGACGTTGCTCGACCGCACCAGGCTCGCCAATGCCTCCGCCTCGGCGAGATCGAGCGTCAACGGCTTGTCGCAGACGACGTGGAAGCCGGCCTCGACCGCGGCCTTGGCGACCGGGAAGTGCATGTGGTTGGGCGTGGTGATCGAGAGGAAGTCGACGCGCTTTCCGGGAGGAAGCGCCTTCTCGGTGGCGATCAGCTCCTCGTAGGAGCCGTAGGCGCGGGCCGGCTCGATGTCGTAATCCGCGGCACTCGCCTTGGCACGGGCCGGATCGCTCGACAGGGCACCGGCGACGAGGGCCGCCCGGTTGTCGAGCACCGCGGCGGTGACGTGGACGCGGCCGATGAACGAGCCCTGGCCCCCGCCGACGAGCGCCATCCGGAGTTTTCTGCCCAATGGACCGTTGGTGGCCATGCCCGGAGCCTCCCCATGCCCTGATTCGCCGCGGCATCAGCGCCGCGCTGCCGCCGGCCGGGACACCCCGGCCCGGATCATGATGCGGGCGAGAATGTAGCACATCCCCCCGCGCACCGGGTCGTGCGCGGGCGGTTGCAGGCCCCCCCCACCCCGCCTACGATGCGATGGTGCGCGGCGGAGGAGGAAACGTTCCGGCCATAAGGGATTCACGCCAGCCGCGCGGTCGCGGACGGCCTCTCCCGGGCCGATGACGACCCGACCGACCAACGCCCTCACGGCATCCGCCCGCCCCGCAGGCGTCAGGACACGATGGGCTTCGCCGATCGCCGCTACGAGGGATCGTTCCCGCCGGGCCTGACCACGGCGTGGTCGGCCGTCGCCACGCTGATCGCGGTGACGGTGGCGGTGTGGATCGCCAACCTCGTGTTCCACGAGGTGGACATCAACGGCTACCTCGCGCTGCCAGGGAACCTGCCGCGTCAGCCGGGCCGGTTCTTGAACCTGCTCACCTACGGCTTCGCCCACGACCCGGAGAGCATCCTCCATCTGGCGATGAACATGCTGGCGATCCTGTTCTTCGGCCGCGAGGTCGAAGACATCATCGGCCGGTCCGAGTTCTTCCGCTTCTACTGCACCGCGATCGTCGTCGCCGGGATCGCCTGGGTCGTGAGCGTGCAGGTATTCACGCCCTTGGACGCCGGACGGTTCATGGTCGGGGCCAGCGGCGCGGTGATGGCGGTGATGGCGCTGTTCATCTGGCACTACCCGAACATGGAGCTGCTGCTGTTCGGGTTCCTGCCGATGCCGGCCTGGGCGCTGGGCCTGCTGTACCTCGGCTGGGACGCCTACGGCGCCTATGCCGCCCGCGGCTCCGTGGCCCACGTCGCCCACATCGGCGGGGCGGCGTTCGGGCTCTGCTACGCGTGGCGCGGGTGGAACCTCGGCGAGGTGCTCCGGGCGCCGTCGCTGCCCCGGCTCCGCGTCGTCCGGCCGCCGCCGCGGGACGACGAAACCTCGCCGACCCCGCGCGGCGGCAACCGCGCCGACGAGGAGCTCCGCGAGGCGGTCGACCGGATCCTCGAGAAGATCAGCCGATCGGGTGAGGCGAGCCTGACGCCCGCCGAGCGGGCCACGCTCACTGAGGCGAGCCAGCGGTTCAGGGAGCGCCACCGCTCCTGAGGACAGCGGCCGGCGCGGCCGCCGCCGGTGGTCCACCCGCAGGCACGACCCCGCCGCGGCTGGGCACGGTTCCCGACACCGGCTGCACGCCGCCGGGCTGGCCCCCCGCCGTCGCCAGCGCTGGCTGGGAGAGGGCCGCGACACGGAGGCGATCGATCGCCGTCACCAGCTCCCGATAGCGGAGCTCGTCGACCTGGCCGCGGACGACCCCCTGTGCGTGGCCGCGGGTGTCGACGAGGAGGACGTTGGGCACGCCGTCCTCGAGGCCGAACTGTCGCGGCATCACGCCGGTGAAGTCGAGCCACACCGGCACGTAGGGCGATTCCTTGCGGACCTGCGCCCGGACCACCGGGTGCAACGCACGCGGGATCTCCGGAAGGCAGGCGACCGCCACGGCATGGACGTCGGGCGGACGGCGATCGGCGGGCCACCCTTGCGGCGCGACGACCGGCTGCCGTCCCCACTCCGGCCCTTCGACCGTGGCCGCGGTGGGGTGGAAGTGGACGTGGAGGCGGCGGCCGAGATCGTGGCTGGCCTCGGCACCGTTGCGCTCCGCGTACACCAACACGACGACATCGCCGACCAGGCGGGCGGTGTCGCGGGGATTGCGGAACTGGTCCTCGAGGCTCACGGTCACCGGGCGGGTGGCGGGTTCCGCCGCCGCTCCGGCGAGGCACTGCACGATCCCGCCGGCGAGGCAGGCCACGACACACACGCCGCGGCCGGCGGGGCGGCGGAGAAACGATCGGCGAAGGTTCATGGTTGCTCCGCGGGCAGGGCGAGGATCCGGCGGGTAGCTACCGCGCCGGCGGACGACGGCACAAGGCGGACTTGGCTGCGCCGCGCAGGCCGGCCGGCGGCGACAAGCCTCACGCGGCGACATCCGCCGCCTGTCCGGCGGCGGCCGCGGGCGCCGGAGCGCGGCCGCGGAGGAGCACGAAGATCGCCGGGATCAGGACGAGCGACGTCACCGTGCACGCCGTGACACCGAGCGTGAGCAGGCGACCGAGGCTCTCGAGCCCCCGGTGGCTGGCGACCATCAACGCCCCGAACCCGAGGATCGTCGTCAGGGCATCGACGAGGACGGCGTTGGCGGTCGAGGCGCTGATCATGTAGGGACCGGGGCGTTCCCGGGCGTCGTGGACGATGTGGACGCCGTAATCGACGGCGATCCCGAGGATCAGCGGGATGCCGATCACGTTGGCGGGGTTGAGGTCGATCCCCACCAGGCCCATCAACCCGAGCGTCTGCAGCATCCCCAGGGCCAGCGGCAGTGCCGCCAGCAGCGAATGGCCGAGGTGGCGGAAGTCGAGCCACAGCACGGCGAAGATCACGACCAGTGCCGACAGGGCCGCCTGTTCGTAGCTCCGCTTCATCTCCAGCGACGCCTCGTAGGCCTGGACGGGATGGCCGGTGGCCCGGGAATCGACGCCGCGGACGTCGTGGACGAAGCGCTCGAGGGCGTGGAAGTTCCAGATGTCGCCACGCCCGTAGATCTTGAGGAGGTGCCGTCCGGTCGACCCCACGAACCGGTGGACGAGGTTCTCCGGCAGGTCGTCGAGCGATGGCGGCGCCGGATCGGCGACCGCGGCCAGGGCGTGGAGCCGGCTGACGAGATCGCCGGCCGACCGCTGCTGGAACGACGCCAGCGCGTGGTAGCACTCGGCCGGGCCCATCCGCCGCAGCGTGTCGCGCGTCCGCTCCAGGTACCACGCCGAGCGCAGTGCCCCGGGAAGCCGGGCCGCCTCGGCCTGGGCCCAGGCGAGCGTCTCGCCGAGCTGGTCGACGCGATCGACGGGGATCTCCGGGGGCCGCTCCGGCAGCGTCGCCAAGCGCTGCCGGATCCGCTCGATGAGCGGGCGCTTCTGCTCCTCGTCGCCGGGAAGCAGCGAGGCGATCTCGTCGACGCGCTCGACGCTCGGCAGGGCCAGCAGCCGGGCCTTCCGCGCGAGCAGTTCCTCGCGGGAGTCGGCCATCGACAGGGCGTACCACACGCTCTGGTCGCTCTCGTCGAGGAGCTTCTTCTCGACCGCCACGCTCTCCAGCCCCTCGGGCTGCATGTTGAGCAGGTTGTGGTCGTAGTCGAGGTCGTGGAGCCCCGACGCCACCGCCAGCGTGCCGGCCATCACCGCCAGGGCGACGAACCGCGGCTGGCGCAGCAGCGGCGCGATCCAGGTGTGCACCGGCACCGGCTCGGGGATCGACCTCCCCAGCGGGCCGCGGTCGACCAGCGCGATCGCCGCGGGAAGGACGAGCAGTTCGGCGGCCGCACAGAGGAGGATCCCGCCACCGGCGATCAGGCCGAGTTCCGCCACGCCGACGAAGCTCGTCAGCGCCGCCGAGAAGAACGCCACCGCGGTCGTCACCGCCCCGGTGAGGATCCCGGGGCCGACCGCGGCGCCGGTCTCGAGCAGCGCGTCCTCGCAGCCGAGTCCCTGGCGGCGCGCCTCGAGATACCGGGCGACGTAGTAGGTGCCGTAATCGATCCCGACGCCGATCAGCGTCACGGTGAAGGTGACGCTGAGGATGTTGAGATGGCCGACGGCGGCGGTCGCCCAGGCGAACGCCCAGGCCATGCCGATGCACAGGACGCCGTTGGCCAGCAGCGCGTGGCGCACGCCGCCGAACCCGGCGACGATCACGACGATCACTGCCGCCATCGACAGGACGCTCGCCCACAGCATCGACGACTGGCTGGAGCGCATCTCGTCGTCCTCCATCACCGGCAGGCCGGTGAGGCCGACGCTGCAATCGGGATGGCGCGAGGCGACGAGGCGCACGAGGCGGCGCAGCTCGTCGGTCGCCGCCGAGGCTCCGGCGAAGCCCCCCGCGTGACGCGCCAGACGGAGGAGCACGAACCCGAGCCGCCCGTCCTTGGCGAGGAGGTGCTGGCTGGCGAGGTCGTGGAGGGTCGACAGCGAGGCGGGCATCCCGGGCCAGGGCGAGGGGGCGTGGTCGCGGCGGCCGTCGGCACCGGCCGTTCCGGTCTCCAGGCTGTCGAGCAGGCATTCGACGTAGCGTTCCAGCGCCTTGGCCGGCGGTTCGCCGCCGGCCGCCGCGTCGGCGGGCACCGCGAGCTGGGCGGCGAGGCCGCCGACCATCGTGCCGACGCGGAGCTGTGACCAGCCACCGTCGAGGAGCGGCGCGGCGTGCTCGAGGAACCGGTCGATCGCCTCGAGATCGGTGACCGGAAGGTAGTGCAGCCCCTTGGAGCGGATCCGCGACAGATCGACCTCGTGGAGGACCTCGCCGAACAGCGCGCCGTCGCGCGAGACCTCCGCCGACACCTCCTCGAGCACACGGATCACGGCGGCGCGGTTCGGCCCCTCGACGACCACGACGGCGTCCTCGTGGTCGCCGAACTCGGTGACGTAGTCGGTCCACAGGCGCGCGTAGTCGCTGTGGGGGTCGAGCAGGTCGGTGCGGTTGACCTTGTAGCCCAGCGACCGTGCCGTCCACGCACCGGCGGCGACGGCGAGGACCACGGCGGCGAGGACGACGAGGCCCCCGGCGCGGAGACACAGTCGGGTCCAGGCGACGAACCCGCGGCCGAGGAGGCCCGTGGGCCGGACGGTGTCGAAGCGATCGGACGTCATGCGCACTCCCGCGAACCCTCGCCCGGGCTGCGGACGAAGGGGCGGGATGATATGGAACCTGCAGGGCCGGGCCAAACCCACTTTCGCGTCCCCGGGGCGAGCCAGGGGAGCTGGGCAAGCCGCCCCGGGTGCCCGTGCGGATTGAGTGGTTCTCGCGGCGGCGGCGAGCCGAAAAGCATGGCGGTCGGCGTCGTCATCGAATCGATCGGTCCGTAACGCGGCATGCCGGGGGGCACGACGGTGGATCGGGGGGCAAGCGCGGTGATCGTGCGCGGCTGGGTGATCGCGGTGGCCTGCGTCGCCGGCGTGGCGGCGGCGGCTCCCGGCGAGGATGCGAAGCGACTCCTGCCCGATGGCGGCGGTTCGTCGCGTCAGGCGCGCGCCGATGTCCTCCGCCAGCTGCCCCTCGAGCGGCTGCCGGCCGCCCAGCGGAACGCCGTCGAGGACTGCGTCCGCGGCAGCACGCTCTACCGTCGCCTGCCCGCGCTCGACATCGACTGCGACACGGCACTGCTCCACTTCGCGCTCGACAAGCCCGAGGTGGTCGTCGACATCTGGCGTGCCCTGGGGATCAGCCAACTCTCCCTCGACCCCACCGGCCCCGGACAGTGGCACCTGGCCGACGGCTACGGCACCGTCGGCGTCCTCCGCCTGATCCATGCGCGGCGCGACGGCAACGGCGGACTGCTGGTGTTCCATGGCCGTGGTCGCTACACCGGTTCACTCGCCCCCAGACCCCTGACGGGGTCGTGCGTGATCGTCGTCCGTCACGGACCGGTCGGCACGACGGCCCTGGGGCACCGTCACCGCCTCGTCGTCGATGCGTTCGTCGACATGGACGGGATCGGACTGGAGTTGGTGACCCGGACGCTGCAGCCGCTCGTCGTCCGCTGCGCGGCGGCGAACCTCCGCGAGATCGGCTTGTTCATGGAGACGCTGTCGACGACCGCCATCGACAATCCCGCCGGCGTCGAGCGTCTCGCCGGCCGTCTTCCACGGACACCGGACGAGGACCGTCGCTCGCTGGCGCGGATCGCCCGCCGGGCGGCGGCCGCGGCCGGTGCCGGCGGTGCCGGGGATGACCACGACTCGGCAGCGACGCGGCTGGCGGCACGGTGGAAGCCCGCACCCACGCAACGCTGACGGGAGCCGTCACCGTCGGGTCGCGCCATCCTCGAGCGGCTCGGCGGCGAGCCGGGGGCGGGCCTCCGTGGCGACCACGTAGGGGCGCTTGTACTCGGGCATGAAGCCGCGCGGCCCGCGAACGGTCACCTGCTGGCCGACGAGCGGCGCGAGGCTGACGCCGGGCTGCGGCGTGACGAACGACAGGACGGCGTTGTTGGCGTCGACGATCGCGAACCGCGGTGCATCGGGGCGCCGCGAGACGACCGTCGCCAGCCGACCGCTCGATTCGACGACGTCATTCGGCGTCCAGGTGGGCTGGCCGTCGGCCGGCACGCCACCGGGGAGCACACCGGGCCGGATCGGGCGCGAACCGAGCGCCGACAGGCTCGACCACATGCCCCCGATCCGTACCGGCGCGGCGGCGGCCGCGGGGGCCTCGGCCAGCGAGCGCTGCCGGGTGGCGATCGCCTCGAATCGTGACAGGCGGGCGTCGATCGCCTCGATGCGGAGGCGGTCGGCCGGCTGGGTCGACCGGGCAGCCGCCAGGCGGAGGCGCTCGCGCACGGCCGGCAGGTTCCACGACTCCGGCGGTCCGGCCACCGCCAGCGAGAGGGCCAGGTCGATGTCCGCCAAGTCGTCGGCCGTCGCGACGGCCTCGGGAGCGCTCACGGCACGGGGCGCGGTGCCGTCGATGACGGTGCTGCCCCGCGGTAGCCAGCCGGTGAGCAGGCGCCGGGCCTCCGCCATCCCGCCGAGCGGTGCCGGCGGGTCGGCCGCCGGAGCGGCGGAGAGCGGTTCGCGGAACTGCGCGGCGACGGCCTCGGTCGCCGCCCGGGCGGAGCGGATCTCCGCCAGCGCCGCCGCGGCGGCCGGTGCGGCCGGCACCGCAGCCGGCTCCATCCCTGGCGGTGACTCGAGATCGCTCCGCGCCGCGAACCGAAACTCCCCCGCCGGCGGTGCGATCTTCACCCAGTCGCCGGCATGGCGGCCTGCCGCGACGCTCACGCGCCCCAGGACGCGAACCCGTTCGCCCGCCTCGAGGCTCACCTGCGCGACGTGCCGCAGGTCGTTGAGCTGCGAGCCGATCCGCGCCAGCGCCCCGTCGTGGATCACCACGCCCTCGCTGCCCGGAGGAGCCACCGCCCCGAGCGGGCGATCATCGAGGCGGAGATCGGAGGCGCGGACCCAGCTGAAGCTCCCGGCGACCGGTCGGACGGCGCAGAATCCCGATTCGTCGACCGCCCAGATCTCGACCGATTCCCCCTGGGCAAGCCGCTCGGTCGGGTAGTAATCGGGACCGGGACCGGCCCGGAGGTAGGTGTGGTCGGCAAGGACACGGACCGTCGCCGGGAACGGGGGCGGGCCATCGTCGGCACTGGCCGTTTCGTGGCCGACGACGGACGCGATCGCAAGCGCGGCGGCGATCACGAGCGTCTCGGCAGATCCACGAAGCACCACGGCCCATCCACGCGGGCGAAGGGCTCCGCCGCGGCACGACTCGCGGGTCCAGCGGTGTGCCGCGGGCCATCGCGGAGCACGCGGCGTGGCGACGTGCTGCGGGTCGTCCATGCCCCTGTCCTCCGCGCCACCACGATCACCGGCCGCGCCCCGCGGACGATTCCTTCCGCGCCGCGGGGCGTGACGAATCCACCGGCCGCCATCCCGAGGAGGGCAGCGGCAGACCTGCAAAAAACGAGCGCGTAGACGAGGCTTGGGCGACCTCGTCTACGCGCAGCGGGAGGCCGCCGAAGCGACCGCCGACCCGACTTGTAGAGCAGCGCCGGGCGCGGGACAAGGCGCGGATCGACGATTCCCGGAGGAGCCACCGGCACCACTCCGATGGGGGTGTCGGCTGGAGAACGGGGGCGATTCCGGAGGAGTGCGCGGGATGCCCTGCCAGCTCGTCGCCGGCGGCCGGCCAGGCGCCACCGGCCACGGCCAACGCGGGGGTTTCCTCGCTCGTCGGCCCGGGGACGGCGTGCTTCAGCCGGTCGGCCACCGCAGCGCTGCATGCTCTGCCAGCGCCAGCACGAGACTCTGCGTTCCCAGCCGGCCGCGGCCGCTGTCGGCGAGCCGACGGTACAGCGACTCGGCCAACTCGAGCCCCGGCAGGCGCAGGTCCATCCGCCGGCACTCCTCGAGCGCGAGCTCCATGTCCTTGACGAAGTGCTCGACGAGAAAGCCCGGCGCGAAATCACCACGGAGGATCCGCGGACCGAGGTTCGACAGCGACCAGCTCCCGGCCGCCCCCCCGGCGATGGCGCCGAGCGTCGCCTCGGGATCCAACCCGGCGCGCCACGCGAACAGCAGCGCCTCGCACATCCCGATCATCCCCGCGGCGATCGCGATCTGGTTGACGAGCTTCGTCCGTTGGCCGCTGCCCGGCGGCCCGCAGTCGACGACCCGGGCGGAGACGGCGGGCCAGCAGGCGTCGAGCGCCGCCCGCGCGGCCGGATCACCACCGACGAACACCGTCAGCGTGCCCTCGCGGGCACCGCGATCCCCGCCGGTGACCGGCGCGTCGAGGCTCGTCGCGTCGCGCGCGGCGACTGCGGCGGCGATCCGCTCCGCCAGCGCCGGGCTGCTGGTGGTGTGGTCGACGAGCAGCGCCCCGGGGGCGAGCGCGGCGAGGACTCCGTCGGCACCGAACACGACCGCCTCGACGTCGGCCGGGTAGCCGACGATCACGAACGTGGCGGCGGAGCCGGCGGCCGCCGCGGCCGGCGACGGCGCCCACTCGGCCCCCGCCGCGAGCAACGGCTCGGCCTTGGCCGGCGAGCGGGTGTGGACGGCGAGCCGGTGCCCCGCCGCGAGCAGCCGCGCCGCCATCGCCCGTCCCATGATCCCGGTGCCGATCCAGCCGAGGCGATCCGTTCCGGGACGGATCGGGGACGGGGTGGGCATCGTTCGCCTCCGCGGAGAACCCCGCCGCTCACCAGCGGTCGACGGGCCGATCGAGAATCTCACGGACGAGGATCATGCGCTGCAAGGCACGCGGGTCGCGGATCGCCGCCACCAGCTCGGCGACGACGGGGTGTTGCGGGGTCGTCGCCACCGTCGGCGCCGCCGGCTCCGTGACAGTCAGCGCGCGCGGTTCCTGGCGAAACGCCGCTTCGACGTGGCGGCTGACGTCGGTCGGCAGCCGCCCCATGTCCGTCGGCACTGCCGGTGGAGCCGGCGCCTTCGCAACTGGCAAGGGACGCTGCGGCTGTCGGGGAGCCTTCCGCTCCCCATGACGCGACGCCCGCCGTTCCGGGCCGGGACGGGGGGCTGCGGCGGGCTGCGGCGGCGACGGCTTCCGCACCGCGGACCCCTGCCCACGGGCGAGGAACTCCTCGATCTGCTTGGCGAGCTCGAATGCGGGATCGGCAGCGACGGGGGGTTCGCCACCACCGGCGACCGGGACCGGGCGCCGCGCGGGGGCGGGGGGGCGCGGCGGCGCGGCGCGCCCGGGGGCCGGTCCACGCCGCAGGTCGCGGACGACGTCGGGCGGAAACGGCTGCGGTCTGCCCGGCGGCGCGTTGTTCATTCCCCGCACCACCGCGGCCAGCCGCGACAGGACCCACAGGCCGACCGGCAGGAGGATCGGCGCCAATTCGACGAGATCGCTGAAATCGATGGCCGCCACGGGCATTCCCGGCATCGCAGTCTCTCCTCCCTGGAACGGAACGCCGCGGTGCCGGGGGGCCGGCACCTCCGTTGTTCACCCCCGGACGATGCTCACGCCGGCGGTGGCGCCGACGCTCCCGACGCCGAAGCGCCGGCGATCGAGCGGCGCATCTCCGTGTCGGCCTGGAGATTCCGCAGTTTGTAGTAATCGACGATTCCCAGCTGCCCCGAGTGGAGCGAGTCGGCGATCGCGCGGGGCACCTCGGCCTCGGCCTCGACGAGCGCTGCCCGGCTCTCCTCGATGCCCGCCACCATCTCCTGCTCGCGGGCCACCGCCATCGCGCGGCGCCCCTCGGCGTTCGCCCGGGCGACGCGCGTGTCGGCCTCGGCCTGGTCGGCCTGGAGCCGGGCGCCGATGTTGGCCCCGACGTCGATGTCGGCGATGTCGATCGAGACGATCTCGAAGGCGGTGTTGGCGTCGAGGCGCCGCGCGAGCACCGTCTTCGAGATCACGTCGGGGTTTTCGAGCACGTCGGTGTGCTTCTCCGCCGATCCGATCGCCGACACGATCCCCTCGCCGACGCGGGCGATGATCGTCTCCTCGGTGGCCCCGCCGATGAGCTGGTTGAGGTTGGTGCGGACGGTCACCCGGGCGCGGACCTTGAGTTGGATCCCGTTCTTGGCGACGGCGTCGAGCGAGTCGCGGCCGCTGTTGCGGGCGGGGCAGTCGATCACCTTGGGATAGACGCTCGTCTGCACCGCCTCGCGGACGTTGCGGCCGGCGAGGTCGATCGCGGTCGCGAGCTTCCAGTCGAGTTCCGTCATCCCCGCCTTGTTGGCGGCGATCAGCGCCTGGACGACCAGCGGCACCCGGCCCCCGGCGAGGTAATGCCCCTCCAGCGCCTGCCGGGTGATGCCGCTGGCGTCACCGAGACCGGCCTTCACCGCCATGATCTTGCTGCGGACGATGACCGTCGGGCTGACTTTCTTGAAGCTCATCGCCACCAGGTCGAACAGCCCGATCCCGGCTCCCGAGGCGTAGGACTGCACCCACAGCCGCAGGTAGCGGGCCGTGAGCAGCGCCATCACGAGGAGGGCGAGGAGACCGAAGACGAGGATTGCCACCGAAACGTATCGCATCGGGACTCCCAGGAACGGCGTGGCCGGCGACCGGGCACCTCCGGGCAAGCGTTGATCCGCCACCGCGGCCAGTCAAGCGGGCGGAGGGTCGAATTGGTCGAACTCGAAGGTCTCGAGGGTGGGCGAGAGCCGGTCGCCCGGGGGCGGGGCGGACTCCTCGGGACCGGGGGCACCGTGACGCTCGGCGGATTCACTCCCCACGGCACGGACGATCACCGCCAGCCCCTGGACACCGACCACCCTGACCCGGCTCCCGGCCGTCAGCGGCCCGGCATCGCTCATCCCCTCGACCCGCTCGCTCCCCAGCGCCACCGTGCCCCAGGGGAGCAGGTCGGTCACGGCCTCTCCCGATCGCCCGACCAGGTCGCGCAGGCGCTGCCGCTCGGCCGCCTGCGGGACCACCTCCGTCCCTTCCGGGGGCGGAGGCAGGACACGCCGGCCGAGCGCTGTTTCGGGAAACCAGCGGAACGCGAGCCCGAGCACGGTCGGCACGCTCACCACGACGACCGCCAACGTCATCACGCCGGCGCCCGGACCGACCTGGAGGAAGGCCAGCGTCACCGCGGCGAGGATCGCCATGATGCTGACGAAGCCGAGCACCCCGCCGGAGGGCACGAACACCTCGGCCACCATCACCGCCAGGCCGAGCACCAGCAGCAGCACGACCCACACCAAGCTCATGGCACGGCGGCCCTGACGACGACCCGCTGGCCGCGCAATGCCACCACCGTCACCGCCACCCCCGGCTCGATCAGCGGTCCGTCGCTGGCGACGTCGCAGACGATGCCGTCGAACAGCGCCTTGCCGGCCGGGGCAAGGCGCGTCGTCGTCGTGCCGCTGCTGCCCACCGCGGGCAGGGCCACGGAATCGGTGACCGTGCCGCCCGACGGCTCCTCGGCGATCACGTCCCGCAGCCAGGGGATCGCCGGGAGCCAGCGGCGCATGAGCACGCCGAGCACGGCGACTCCCACCGCGACGCCGAGGAGCGTCGCCAGCGACCACTCGAGCTGACGGAGCTGGTAGTCGTTGGCCGGCAGCACGAACGACTGGCTGGCCAGCACCAGCGCCGCCACCATCAGCAGCCCGCCGCCGAGACCGAGGACGCCGAACCCGGGAAACACGAAGATCTCCATCGCCAGGCAGAACAGCCCGACGACGAACAGCATCACCTCGAGCGATCCGCTCGTGCCGCGGAGGAACTGGCCCCAGAAGTAGACGACGAACGCCACCGTGGCGACGAACCCGCCGAGCCCGACGCCCGGGGTCTGCAGTTCGAAGAGCAGCGCCGCGCCACCGATCAGCAGCAGCAGCCACGCCAGCTCGGGGCTGGCGAGGGCTTCGAGCAGCGACTCCGCCCACCCCGGGATCGAGGGTTTGATCTGTCCCTCGATCCCGTAGGCCTGGGAAATGCCGTCGATCCCCTCGACGACGTGCCCCGCCAGGCCGAAGGCCTCGGCCTCGGCGGCCGACAACTGCGTCGGCCCCTTCTTGACCTGGGCCCCGAGTTGCCAGGCCGCACGGTCGACCCGTTCGGCGAGTTCCTCGGGGGAAAAATACTCGACCCGCCCGGTGGCCGTTTCGGTGGCGCGGTGGACCGCCACGTCCGGGCGGACCAGCGCCACCGGCAATGACCAGGAGCGACCGCGCGGTTCGGCGACCTGTTTCCTCCAGCTGGTCGTGATGTCCGCCCCGGCGTCACGACTGATCGGTGCCTCACCCGGCCCGCCGATCACCGCCGAAGGCCCCATCACCAGGTCGTCGCAGGCCAGTGCCACCAGCCCCGCGTCGCCGCGCGCCTGCACGGGCACGTAGGCCACCGTGCGGACGCGGCCGGCGTCGAGGCCCGCCAGCCATCCGCTGAGGACGAGGCTCTGGTCGGGCTCCCCCCCGCGGCTGTCGATCCGCAGGCAGACGAAGTTGACCCCTTCGGCGACGAGCCGCTCGATCCGCCGCTGGGTCCGCGCGACGACGTCGCCGCCGATGACGCCGGAGACGTCGATGACGGCGGCGTTCCAGCCTTCGGCCGTCCCGGGATCGGCGAGCAGGGCACGCTCGTCGGTCCCCAGCCCCCGCGCCAACTCGGCCGTGTTCTCCGCGAGCAACGACGCCAGCCCGAGCGATCGCGCCCGGCGTCCCGTCGCCACCAGTGGGCTGGGGCCGACATCCTCGACCTCGAGGACGGTCGTCGTCTCGCGGAGTGCGGCGACGCGATCGGCGGGGACGTACTGGTCGCCATCCTCGGTCGCCGCCCGGACGACGCGGGCGGTCGGATCCACCAGCGCCACGGCCAGCGCCTCCGGCACCGTACGGTGGCGGCCGGCGATCTCCGTGTAGGCAGTCCGGATCGTGTTGTCGATGGCGTCACCGGCCAACACGGCGGGCCCGAGCTCCGCCTCGGGCGCGATCACGATCTGCTCGCAGGCCAGCGCCACGAGCACGGCATGGCCGCGGATGCCCTGAGGCAGGAATGCGACCGTCTTGACCGCCGCCAGACGTGGTGAGCCGAGAAATCGGGCAAGTTCGAAGCAGTGGCCGAAGTCGCTGACGTCCCCCTCGTCACCGGGGGCGAACTCGACGACCAGGATCCCACGCTGCCCCGGGCGTGGCTTCAGCCGCTCCACCTGCCGGGTGATCGCCGCCATCGCCTGCTTGTCGCGGGTGCCGGAGATCGGCAACCGGATGACGATCCGGCCCACGCTGGGCGGATCCTCCGCTGGGGGCGGCGCCTCCTGCCCCGGCGCCGGCGAAGCGACGGCGAGGATCGCCGCGAGCCAGACCGTCGCCGCCCGCAGGTCGAGGCGGCGCCAGGCATCCGCGGCGACGAACGACGGCCATCGCCACGGTCGTCTCGGGGCCGGCATCGTCGACTCCACTGCGGCGCTCGGAATGGTGGCTCCTCCCGATGATTCTAGGAGGGGGTCGGTGCCAGTCAAAAACCAGGAGCCTGCCCGGAACACGAGAGCTTGCTATAAGGAGGGGCCATGGAACACGGTCAACCGGCAGCGGGCGGGAATCAGGCGGAACTGATCGCCCTCATCGAACGCCGCGCGCTGCGGCGGGGTTCGTTCAAGCTCGCCAGTGGCCGCGAAGCGAGCTACTACCTCGACGCCAAACAGGTCGTGCTCGAAGCCCGCGGGGCGATGCTCGTCGGCCGGTCGATCCTCGCCCGGTTGTCGGCCTGCGGGCCGCTGCCCGACGCGATCGGTGGCCTCGCTATCGGTGCCGACCCGATCACGGCCGCCGTCGTCACCATGGCTGGAGTCGCCGGCCTTCCGCTGCTCGGGTTCCTGGTCCGCAAGGAACCCAAGGACCATGGGACGCAGAAATTCATCGAGGGTCCGGTGCAGCCCGGCCAGCGGGTCGTGATCGTCGAGGACGTGACGACCACGGGAGGCTCGGCGCTGGTGGCGATCCAGCGTGCCCGCGCCCATGGGCTGGTGGTCGAGCGGGTGGTGACGGTGATCGACCGACTCGCGGGAGCCTCCGCGGCGTTCGCCGCGGAGGGGATTCCACTGGAGTCGTTGGTCACGATCCGTGACCTCGGCCTCGAACCCGACGCTGCCTAGCGGACCATGGTGATCCGTGTGGACGAAGCCCGGACCGGCTTCGCCCGCGGACGGCGCGGAAGCCGACGGCCGTCGGCTTGCCCTGCCCCCGTGGCCGGTCGTAGGCTTTCGATCGTTGCCGATGTCCTTCCCGCGGGACCTGTCGACCGTGGCCCAGACCGCCGCAGCGAGCGAACGGGTGCCGGGCCGCGTCCGTCGCGCGGGTCCGCGGCGCAGGTTGCGCGAGGCAGCCGCCGCATGGTGGTTGGCCGTTCTTGCCGTGCCGATCGCCCTGGCCGGCACATCGGCCGCTGACTCCGCCCCCGGCGGCGCGCCACCGCTCGACGAACTGATCGCCCGGCTCGGGGCCGAGGAGTTCCACGTTCGCGAAGCGGCCGCCGCGGCCCTCCGCGCGGCCGGGCCCGCGGCGATCGACGACCTGCTCCGTGCCGCCGAGACCAGCGACGACCTCGAAGTCGCCCTCCAGGCACGGTGGCTCGTCGAGACGATCCCGCTCGACATGCCCCATGACCCGCCCCCGGTGGCTCGTCTCCTGGCCCAGTACCGCGGCCAGAACATCGACGACCGGGGGGTGACGATGCACCGGCTGATGGATCTCGACGACGAGGCGGGGATCGAAGCCCTGGCGAGGATCGTCCGCCTCGACCGCTCGACCCTCTGCTCGCGCCGGGCGGCGGCGCTGCTGGCCGCGGAGTGGTATCCCGACGAGCCCGCGTTCGACCGGCTCCGGCCCCGGATCACCGCCGGCCTCGGAGCCAGCCAGCGCCCCGCGGCAGTTCTGCTCCGGGCCCTCGTCGAATTCGACGCCGCCGGGGACGACGCTGGCCGATCCGCCGCGCTGGTGGTGGCCGAGGGAGCGTGGCACGCGCTGGCGGCGTCCGCCACGCCACTCGACACACTCGACGACTGGCGGGGCGACCGCGTGGAACCTTCCGCCAGCATCTTCGCCGGGGTGTCGGGCGATCCGGCGCGGGACCTGGCCAGGCTGCGGATCAGGCTGCTGGCTGCCGCCGGCCGGCGCGACGATGCGATCGCCACGGCCCGCGACCTGCTCCGTGACCTGCTCCCCGCCGATCGCCCGTCCACACGGGCGGCGACGAAGCTCGCCGACACGCTCGTGTGGTGCGTCCACGAGGGGTTGCCGGAGGCCGTCGACGCGCTCCTCGAGCCCCCGCTCCCCTGGCTCGGCAGCGTCGCGGTGACAGGCTTCGCCGTCGCGCACGCCGAGCGGAGCCGTGGCCGCGACGCGCTCGCCGCGCCGATCGCCGAGGCCGCGTTCACCGCCAGCCGCGCGGCGATCACCTACCAGCCGTGGCTCGCCGGCCGGGTCGCCCACTGGGGATGCAGCGACTGGGCGGCACGGCTGTACCAGGAGGTGATCGACCGTCCGACGCTCGACATGGGGTTCCGGATCGAGGCCGCGATCCGGTTCGCCGAATTCCTCCACGACAGCGGCGACGACGCGGCCGCCGCCCGGATCATCCGCGAGACGCTCGAGCGGCGCGACGGCCGCAAGGATCTCGACGACATGTTCAACCAGCTCCAGCGCGAACAGGCCGCGGTCCGCTCACGGCAGCTGTACTTCGAGGCCTGCGCGGCGCGGGCCCGCGGTGACGGCGCCGCCGCGCGGGCGGCGATCGAGGCCTCGCTGGCGGCCAACGGCAAGGATGTCGATTCGCTGATCGCCCTCTACAGGACGGCCGCCGACACGCCGGCCGAGCTCGCCGCGGCAACCGAGCGCGTCGAGGAGGCGCTGCGGCAGATCGAGAACATCATCCAGGCGGTTCCCGAGGACTCCAATTCCTACAACGAATACGCCTGGCTGGTGAGCAACACCACCGGCGACCTCGAGAAGGCGACGCGCTACTCGCGGATTTCGCTCGACAGGATGTTCGACAGCCCCGCCTACCTCGACACCCTCGCCCACTGCCGGGCCGCCGCCGGCGACTACGACGGCGCCGTGCGCTGGCAGACGCGGGCCTGGCGGCGCGAGCCGGCGAGTCCGACGATCAAGCGGAATCTCGACCGTTTCCGCCGCCTCGCGGCGACGCCCGCCCGTTGACCGTCCCGTCCGCCTCCGACGGGCCGGACCGGCCTCATCCCGCCATGCGCGACGTCCCTCTCGCCGACACGACGCTGCGGGTCCACGACGTGGGCGGGGGCGAGCCGCTGCTGCTGCTGCACGGCTTTCCGCTCGATCACCGGATGTGGTCGGGGCAGGAGGCGCTCGCCGGGCGCCACCGGCTGCTGGCGCCCGACCAGCGCGGCTTCGGCCGCAGCGGCGGATCGGCCCCTTCGTCCGTCGAGCAACTCGCCGACGACGCGGCGGCGGCCCTCACGGCCCTCGCGCCCGGCGCCCGGGCGGTGGTCTGCGGGCTGTCGCTGGGGGGCTACGTCGCCCAGCACGTCGCCATCCGCCACCCCGATCTCGTCGCGGCCCTGGTGCTGGTCGACACCAAGCTCGAAGCCGACACTCCCGACGCGCGCGCCGCGCGCCACGACCTTGCCGCGCGCGTCCAGCGCGCGGGCACGCGCGTCCTCGCCGAGGCGATGCTGCCGCGGTTGTTCGCGGCATCCGCGGTCGCGCGGGGCACGCCGCAGCGCGGCGCGGCCGAAGCGCTCGTGCGCGCGATGATCCTCGGCACGCCGGTCGCGACGGTCACCGCCGCGCTGGCGGCGCTGGCCACCCGGCCCGACATGACCGGGGCATTCGCCGCCGGAACCGTCCCGACGCTGCTGGTGTGCGGAGCGGAAGACGTGATCACGCCGCCGGAACGGATGGCCGCGGACGCCGCGGTGATTCCCGGAGCGCGGCTCGCCGTCGTCCCCCGCTGCGGCCACATGACGCCGCTGGAGGATCCCGCGGCGTTCAATACGCTGCTGGCGGAGTTCGTGGACGGTCTTCCCCGCCGGGAGCGGCGGGCCTGAAACCGCCGGGCCCCGCGGGGGGAGGGCCGGGAGACCGCGGGCCGCCGTCGGGCGTTCCGCGCGGGTTCCCTTCGCTCCCGCGCCCGGCGCCGTCGGGACGGGACCCACCGGGCCCACGGCGTGGATCCCAGTCGCGCTGCCCGCGGAACGGGAACCGGGCGTAGAACCGGGCGAGCGACTCGAGCCGCTCCTCCTTCGAGAGGTCGACCACGTCGTCGCGCTCGGCGGGGTCGCGGAGCGCGAGGTACTGGTGCCAGACCGCGACGGCGTTCTCGAGCCGCTCGCGCTCCGCCGCCCGACCGTCGCCCGACGCGGCGAGGAACCGCGCGAGTTCGAGGACATCGTGCCGGGCGACCTCGGAAAGCCCGAGAAACTCGCTGGCGCGGTCCGACAGCTCGCGCCGGGCATCGTCGGGCAGGGCCTCGACGTCGCCGCGCCGGCGCGCGAGGACGTCGGCGGGGGTTTCCTTGCCCAGCGGCTCGCCGGCGAGTGCGGTGACCGCCGCCTCCCACTCCGCCGGCACGGGGATCTCGGCGGCTCCCCCGTCGGATCCTCCGGGAGTCTCGTCGGTTCCCTCGCCGCCGCGCGCCTCGCCGGGGCGGCCCCCGAACATCCCGAAGCGGCGCGGTACCGGGTAGTCGCGCTTCGCGACCTCGGCGAGGAACTCCATCGATCCTGCTTCGCGCAGCGCCCCGACGTGGCGGATCACGGGAAGGTATTCCAGCGCCCGCTGGTCGGGATCGGGAGCCGACCCTCGGCCGAGCAGAAGGCCCGCCACGAGACCACCGAGGATCGCGAGCCCCGGCAGCGTCCAGCCGAGCGTCGCCCGGCCACGCCCCGGCATCTCCCCTCCCGTGCGGACACCGACCGCCGCCATCTCGACAGTCGTCGCGGTGAGCGCCGGCGAGGCGACCGCCCGGGGAAGACTGTCGAGTGCTCCCCACACGCTTTCCAGATCGAGGGCCGGGTCGTCGGCGCGGTTCCCCGCCGGAGCCGTGGGGCCGGCACCAGGACCGTCGCCGGCGGTCGGATCGTGGTCGCCGCTCATCGCAACCCCTCGCGCTCGTAGGGAGCCAGCGCCGTCCGCAACTGGTCGCGGGCCCGGAAGAGGAGCGATTTCACCGCCGGCACGGTGAGCCCCATCGCGGCGGCGATCTCCTCGTAGGAGCAGTGCTCGAACTTGGCCAGCAACAGCGCCATCCGTTGGTTGTCGCCGAGCCGGGCGATCGCCTCCTGGACGACGTCCTGCAGTTCGCTGCGATCCATCTGCCGCGCCGGCCGCTGGCCGCTGGCGGCGACGGCGAGTTGGTCGAGGCCGATCTCCCCCTGCGACGCCGAGGCCGACACGGGGACCCCCTTCTCGAGGCGCCGGTAGGCACGCTGCTTGAGGTCGCTGGCGACGTTGTTGGCGATCGTGTGGATCCAGGTGGAGAACCGCGCGGTCGGCTTGTAGGTGCCCCGTGCCCGGTAGACGCGGAGAAACACCTCCTGGGCGAGATCCTCGGCGGTGGAATGGTCGCCGGTGTGGTGGAGGAACAGCGTCACCAGCCGCCCCTGCCAGAGGGCGACGAGCTCCTCGAACGCCTCGGCGTCGTCGGCCCGGACGCGGAGCATGAGGTCGGCGGACGGGTCGGTGGATGGCGTCATCTCACCCTTTCGTCACCGCGTCGCGGTCCGACCGGGGGCGGCCACTCGACGGGGTGCACCACGCCGGCCAGAGGCGGCACGCGAGGACCAATCGGGACGGCGCGGCATCCGCGGGGGCGAGCCCGCGGCGCCGACGCCGATACCGAACCGACAGGCCAATGGAGCGGAGGAGGATCGAACTCCCAACCTCGGCATTGCGAACGCCGCGCTCTCCCAGTTGAGCTACCGCCCCTCTCCCCGCGGCCGCGGGGTTCATCGGAGCTTCGATCGTAAGCCGGGCTCTGGTGACTGTCCAGCCTGCGGCGGCAGGAGCGCTACAATGACGGATCTTCTCCGTTCGCCCGGACTGCATGAACGTTCCACCCATCGTCGTCCGCGGGGCCCGGGAGCACAACCTCCGCGACGTCACCGTCGCCCTGCCGCGCGGCCGTCTGGTCTGCCTCTGCGGAGTGAGCGGGTCGGGAAAGTCGAGCCTCGCCTTCGACACGCTGTACGCCGAGGGGCAGCGGCGCTACGTCGAGAGCCTGTCGACGTTCGCCCGCCAGTTCCTCGGCCAGTTGCCCCGCCCCGACGTCGACGCCGTCACGGGGCTGTCGCCGTCGATCTCGATCGCGCAGAAGTCGGCCGGGTCCAATCCGCGGTCGACCGTGGCGACGATGACGGAGATCCACGATTTCCTCCGCGTGCTCTACGCGCGCGTCGGTACCGCCCACTGCCCGGCCTGTGACGCCGTGCTCGAGGCCCAACCGCGCGACGCCATCGTCGAGCGGATCCTCGCCGCCCGCGCCGGGCGCCGCGTGATGGTGCTCGCGTCGCTCGTCCGCGGTGCGAAGGGGGAGCACCGCGACCTGTTCACCGACCTGGTGCGCCAGGGGTTCACCCGGGCCCGCGTCGACGGCACGCTGTGCCGCGTCGAGGATCCGCCGCCGCTGGCCAAGACGCTCAAGCACACCGTCGAGGTGGTGATCGACCGGCTCGTCCCCGGCGACGCCACGCGCGGCCGGCTCTCCGAGGCGGTCGACCTGGCACTGCGCACCGGCGGTGGGCAGGTGATCGTGGCCCTCGAACCGACCGGTGACAGCGACGGTGCCGCCCCGCCGCCGCGGCGCGGCCGGGGCGGCCCACCGGTGCCCGTGCCGACCGACGACCTGATCCTTTCCAGCCGCTATGCCTGCACCGCCTGCGGGACCAGCTACGACACGCCCGAGCCGCAGCTGTTCAGCTTCAACAGCCCCCAGGGCGCCTGCCCGGCCTGCGACGGGCTCGGCGACATCTACGGCGTCGACCCCGACAAGCTGGTGACCGCCCCGCACCTCTCGCTCCGCAAAGGCGCGCTCGGGGTGCTCGGCACGTTCCGCGACATGCCGCGCTGGCTGCGGCGGCTGCTGACAGCGGTCGCCGCCCAGGCCGAGGCCGCGCGGCGCTGGCCGGGCGGCACGCTGCTCGACACGCCGTGGGACCAGCTCACGGCGCTGCAGAAGCGCGTCTGGCTCGACGGCACGGGCCTCGGCGAGATCGACGTCCGCTGGAAACGTGGCCGTGCCGAGCGCGGCGCGAAGACCCGCTTCGAGGGACTGCGGGCGATGCTCACCAGCCGCTGGCGCAACGCCAAGAGCGGGATCATCCGGCGGATGCTCGAGAAGGTGATGAGCGTCACCCCCTGCGGCACCTGCGGCGGCGCCCGGCTCAACCCCCAGGCCCGCGCCGTGCGGATCCGCACGGCCGCGTCGCGCGCCGCCCGGCTGGCCGCCGAGCTGCCGGAGGAACTCGCGCTCGACCGGTTGTGCGCCCTGCCGATCGCCGCTGCACGGGAGTTCCTCGCCGACCTCCGGCTCGACGCGACGCAGGCGCTGATCGCCACCGAACTGCTCAAGGAGATCCGTGGCCGGCTCGGGTTCCTCGATCAGGTGGGGCTCGGCTACCTGGCGCTCGACCGCCGTGCGCCGACGCTCTCCGGGGGGGAGAGCCAGCGGATCCGGCTCGCCGCCCAGATCGGCTCCGGCCTGTCGGGCGTGCTCTACGTCCTCGACGAGCCGTCGATCGGCCTCCATCCGCGCGACAACACCCGGCTGCTCGAGGCACTGGCGGCGCTCCGCGACAAGGGCAACACCGTGGTCGTCGTCGAGCACGACGAGGAGACGATCCGGGCCGCCGATTGGGTGGTCGATTTCGGGCCCGGCCCCGGGAAGCGCGGCGGCGCGGTGGTGGCGGTGGGGACGCCCGACGAGGTCGCCGCCACGCCGGCCAGCCTCACCGGCGCGTTCCTCGCCGGCCGCGAGGCGATCACCGTGCCGGAGCGGCGCCGGCCGTCGTCGGGCCGCTCGCTGTGCCTCCGCGGCGTCCGCCACAACAACCTCCGCGACGTCGACGTCGAGATCCCGCTCGGGCAGTTGGTGTGTGTCACCGGGGTGTCGGGCAGTGGCAAGAGCTCGCTGGTCGGCGACGTCCTCGAGCCGGCGCTGCGGCAGATCCTCGGCAGCGAGGCCGCCCGGCCGGGCCAGTTCGTGGCGCTCGAGGGGACGGAGCACGTCGACAAGGTGATCGTCATCGACCAGTCGCCGATCGGGCGCACGCCACGGAGCAATCCGGCGACCTACGTCAAGGTGTGGGACGACATCCGCGCCCTGTTCACGATGCTCCCCGAGGCGAAGAAACGCGGCTGGAAGGCGGGGCGTTTCAGCTTCAACGTCGCCGGCGGCCGCTGCGAGGCCTGCGAGGGCAACGGCTCGGTGCGCCTCGACATGGACTTCCTCGCCGACATCTGGGTGACCTGCGAGGTCTGCGGTGGCGCCCGGTTCGCCCGTGACACGCTCGAGGTCCGCTGGAAGGGGCACGACGTCGCGGCACTGCTGAAGATGGAGATCGGCGAGGCGCGCGAGCTGTTCGCCGACGCCCCCGACATCGCCCACAAGCTGACGACGCTGTGCGACGTCGGCCTCGACTACCTCCACCTCGGCCAGCCGTCGCCGACGCTGTCCGGCGGTGAGGCGCAGCGCGTCAAGCTGTCGCGCGAGCTCGCCAAGCGCTCCACCGGGCGGACGCTGTACATCCTCGACGAGCCGACCACCGGCCTCCACATGGCCGACGTCCGCCAGCTCCTCACGGTCCTCGAGCGGCTCGTCGACGCCGGCAACACGGTGCTCGTCGTCGAGCACAACCTCGACGTCGTCAAGCGTGCCGACCACTGCATCGACCTCGGGCCGGAGGGGGGCGCCGGCGGCGGCCGGATCGTCGCCACCGGCACTCCCGAGAAGATCGCCAAGGTACGCGGCTCGGCGACCGGCCGGGCCCTCGCCCCGCTTCTCGCCGCGGCGCGCGACAGCCGCCCGCGCCGCGCCGGGCGCCGCCGCCCGATCGACGACGCCGCCGAGGTCGCGCGGGTGCTGGCCCGCGCGGAGGCCGCGTCGATCGATCCCGGCCCGCCGCGGATCGCGATCCGCGGCGCCAGCCAGCACAACCTCCGCGCCGTCGACGCCGACATCCCGCGCGGTGCGCTGACGGTGTGCTGCGGCCCGAGCGGGTCGGGGAAGACCTCGCTGGCCTTCGACACGCTGTATGCCGAGGGGCAGCGCCGCTACGTCGAGAGCCTCTCCCCGTACGCACGGCAATTCGTCGGCCAGGTGCCCAAGCCGATCTTCGAGCGGATCGACGGCCTGTCACCGGCCGTGGCGATCGAGCAGCGCTCGACCGGCGGCACGCCGCGCTCGACCGTCGGCACGCTCACCGAGATGTACGACCACTTCCGCGTCCTCGCCGCGCGCCTCGGCCAGCTCCACTGCCCCGACTGCCGGATCGAGGTGGGGAGCCGGAGCGTCGACCAGATCGTCGCCGGGCTCCTCGCGCTGCCGGGGGGCACGCGGCTGCTGCTGCTGGCGCCGGTGGAACCGCGGCCGGGCCAGACGCCCGAGGCGCTGCTGGGGGTGCTGCGGGCGGCGGGGCACGTCCGCGTCCGGATCGACGGCCGCACCGTGCGCCTCGACGAGTCGCCCTCGATCGACCGCAAGCGGCAGAGCCGGATCGAGATCGTCATCGACCGCGTGACCGTCGATCCCGAGGCGCGGAGCCGGCTGGCGCAGTCGGTCGAGGCGGCGCTCGACGCCGGCGGCGGGACGATGCTCGTCGCCCGCGTCGTCGACGGACGCGACGAACCCGAGTGGCCGGTCGAAGTGGCCAGCCGGCTGCTCGCCTGCCCGCAGTGCGGGCGTGGTTTCCGGCCCCTCGAACCGCGCCAATTCTCGTTCAACAGCCCGCTCGGCTGGTGTCCGCAGTGCGACGGCCTCGGCACCCGTGCCGGAGTCGCCCACGGGGCGCTGGTCCGCGACGCCGCGGCGAGCCTCGCCGACGGTGCCCTCGACCTCTGGCCGACGCGCTCGGCGCCGGTCAGCCGGGCGATGCTCGCCGGGCTCGCCGGCGCCGCCGGACTGCCGCTCGACGTGCCACTGGTGGAGTTGTCGGGCATCCAGCAACGCGCCCTCTTCGAGGGAACCGGCGAACGGTGGATCGACGTCCCGCGCCCCGCGGGGGTGCCCGGCTCGGGCCCCTGGTTCTCGTTCCGCTTCAAGGGGCTCGAGAACGCCTGCGAGGAGGCGGCCCGGCAGGTGGTCGGTCTCCGAGCCCGGGTCGATGCGGTGATGGGAGAGGTGCCCTGCAGTGCCTGTGGCGGCAGCCGGCTGGCCGACGTCGCCGCCGCGGTCACGCTCTGGGGCCGGCCGCTCGACGTCTGGTGCCGGATGCCGCTGGGGCGGCTGCTCGGCGAACTGGAGGCCGTCACCCTCTCCGACACGGAGCGGTCGGTGGCCGGCGATCTGCTCCGCGAGCTCCTCTCGCGCGTGCGCTTCCTCGTCGACGTCGGGCTGGAATACCTCGACCTCGCCCGGCCGGCGGGCAGCCTCTCGGGGGGCGAGATGCAGCGGATCCGCCTCGCCGCCCAGGTCGGCAGCGGGCTGACCGGCGTGCTCTACGTCCTCGACGAACCGACGATCGGCCTCCACCCGCGCGACACCCACAAGCTGATCGCCGCCCTCGGCAAGCTGCGGGCCCTGGGCAACACGCTGGTCGTCGTCGAGCACGACCGCGACGTCGTCGCCGCCGCCGACCACGCGCTCGATTTCGGACCGGGGAGCGGCCGCGAGGGGGGGCGGATCGTCGCCCAGGCGCCCCCCGCCGCCCTCGAAGCGACGGCCGGCAGCGTCACCGGCCCCTACCTCCACCGCCGCCGTGCCTGCGACGGAATCCTCGAGCGTGTCGCCCGGCAGGGGCGGCGGAGCCCGACCGGCTGGATCGGCGTCCGCGACGCCTCCCACCGGACGCTCAAGGGGATCGACGTCGACTTCCCACTCGGCGTCATCGCCGCGGTCACCGGCCCGAGCGGATCGGGGAAGACATCGCTGGTCCTCGAGGTCCTGTGGCGGGCGCTGGCCCGGCGCCTCCACGCCGCCCGTGAGCAGCCCGGCCGGCACGGCTCGATCACCGGCCTCGATCTGGTCGACAAGGTGATCCTCGTCGACCAGGAGCCGATCGGGACCACGCCCGGCTCGACGCCCGCCACCTACACCGGGGTCTTCGACCATGTCCGGCAGTTGTTCGCCAAGGTCCCGGGGGCCAAGACCCGCGGGCTGACGCCGCGCGCGTTCAGCTTCAACGTCGCCGGCGGACGCTGCGAGGCCTGCGAGGGGCTCGGCCAGCGGCGCGTGGAGATGCACTTCCTCCCCGACGTGTGGGTCGAGTGCGAGCACTGCAAGGGGAGCCGGTACGCAGCCGAGACGCTCGCCGCCACCTGGCACGGCCGCTCGATCGCCGACGTCCTGCGGATGAGCGCCGCCGAAGGAGCGGCCTTCTTCGCGACGGTGCCGCAGATCGCGCGGATCCTCGACACGCTGGTCGACGTCGGCCTCGGCTACGTGACGCTCGGCCAGCCGGCGCCACAGCTCTCCGGCGGCGAAGCGCAGCGCGTCAAGCTGTCGCGCGAATTGGCCAAGCCGGGCACCGGCCGGACCCTCTACATCCTCGACGAGCCGACCACCGGGCTGCACTTCGCCGACATCGAGAAGTTGCTCCTCGTCCTCGACCGGCTCGTGTCCGCCGGCAACACGGTGCTCGTCGTCGAGCACAACCTCGAGGTGATCTCCGCGGCCGACTGGGTGATCGACATGGGCCCGGAGGCCGGGGACGGCGGCGGCCGGGTGGTCGTCGCCGGGCCCCCGGAGGACCTCGTGATCCACGCCACCGCCTGGGAAAAGCGGCAGGGCTCCGCCGGCGGCGCCGGAGCCCCCCTGCTCCGCAGCCACACCGGCGAAGCCCTGCGGGCCTTCGCCCCACGGGCGCCGGCCGGAGCCGGCGGCGCCGTCGGGGCGGCGCCTGTCACCACCGCGCCTCGAGCCCGGTCGAGACGCCGCTGAGCAGCACGCTGCCGTTGGTGTTGATGAGCACCGAGGCCGGGCTGCCGCCCGTCGTGTTGGCATTGGTCAGCGACAACTGGTCGGCAGGGACGGCCACGCCGGAGAGCCAGAAGAAGTTGTAGCCCGCGCGCCACGTCCACCACTTGTTGAGCTGGACGGTGCCGAGGATCCCGAGCTCGCCGAAGAACGACGTCTGGTCGGCGGCGGCGGCGAGCGGACCGATCGGCGAACCGGCGAAGGTCACCGTCGAGCGCTGCAGGGCAGTGTTGTAGAACACGCCCGCCTTGCCGACGGCGCTGAACTTCACCGGACCGCCGTCGTTCCAGAGGACGACGTCCATACCCCCCTGCCCGCCGTACAGGTCGTTGGCGGTGCCGACCACGAACTGGTCCGAGCCGACCGGCGGCGTGGCGGTGGTGTCGGTGTACTGGTCGTTGACGGTCATCGTCTGGTTCCACTCGACCCAGCGGAAACCGGCCAGCCAGGTGATCGGGCCGCAGGTCCGGCGCCGCCAGTTGAGCTCGGCCGACTGGATCTGGCCGGTGCTGATCACCTGGGCCCAGTTGATGTCGGCGAAGTTGAAGCCGGCGAGGTTGACCTGCTGGTAGCCGCCCTGCGTGTGGGGCGTCGACTGCTCGCCGTAGAAGTTGCGGACGGTGAAGTAGTTGCCTTCGACGGCGTACACCGAATCGAGGTTGAGGAGCACGCCGACCCGCGGGCCGAGGGCCATCTGGCTGGTGGCGTTGGCGGCATCGAGCGCCACCCGGTTGGCCGGGGCCGTCTCGACGAACAGCGGCCGGCCGACGGGATTGTTCTGCCAGAGCATCAGCGCGTCGACCTGGACCTGAATGCGCGGGAAGGTCGGCAGGAGCAGGTTGTTGACGACGCCGTACGAGCCGGTCGCCACACCAGGCTCGAGCCCCGACGACGGAAACCACCCGCCGCTGCCGCCGTTCATCGGCCAGACGCCGACGATCCGTCCGAGGCCCCCGGTGCCCTGTTCGACTCCGGCGCCGTCGACGATCGCCGTCGCGGCTCCGTCGTCGGCGATCTCACCGCCCGGGGGCATGATGACCGCCCCCTCGTCGGCGGCCACGCCGGCATCCTCGGGGACCATGACCGAGACGTCTCCGGCGACCTGGCCGGGGCCGGTCGGCCCGAGCAGTTCGTCGAATCCCTGGCCCGGGGCGCTCGCGGCCGTGAGCGACATCCCCGCCATCCCCAGGGCGACCGCCATCACCCGAGCCCAGCGCCGGCCACGCCGGCCGCTCCCCGTCCATCCGCCGGCACGATCCGTACGGGCGGCACCCGTGCCGCGATCCAACCAAGCGCTCATGGCGTGATGATCCTCCCAGGAAGAAATGTTCCCGGGAGTTTTCGTCGTCCGGTCGCAGCGGTCGTGACCGTCGTCCGACGAATACCGGTCGCGGAACCTGGGCCGGCTGGCGTGACGGTATCCGACCTTGACGCCCCCGACCGCCCCCCAGTCCACGCTAGCTGTCCGTGGACAAAGCCCTCCATGGCCTTTGTCCCCTTGGGCGACCGCGGGAAACGCCGAGGGTTTCCCGGGTCGCCGTCGGCCGCATCCGGCGGCCGGTCACTTTTTCCACGGGCTGCTAGGCCCGCGGTCGTCTGTCCCCCGGGGGGCTGTGGAAGACAGGCCGAGTCCGTACGGCGATCCAGGGGTGGCCGCCGAGGGTCACCGAGGCGGTGCGTGTCCGCTCAGCTCGCAAACGGGTTGATCGGGCCGCCGATCTCCGACCAGGCGCTCTGCCCCTTGGAATTGACCGCCGCAACGCGGAACAGGTGCCCGGTCCGGACCGTGAACCCGCTGACCACCGCCGTCAGCGCCGTCGACGGCGCCCGGACCACCGTCACCCAGTCGTTGCCCGCGAGGTTGACGCGGTACTGGATGACGTAGTCGGTGATTGCCGCACCGCCGTTGTCGGCCGGAGCGTTCCACCGCAGCGACACGCTCCCGGCCCGTCCCGTGCCCGTGACACCGCTCGGTGCGGTCGGCACCGCCAGCGGCATCACCGCCGCCGACTGTGCCGAGGGAGCGCTGTTGCCGGCGACGTTCACTGCCGTCACCCGGAACACGTAGTTGAACCCGTTGGTCAGTCCGGTCACCACGGCACTGGTCGCCGTCGAGGCGGGCTGAGCAAGGGTCGTCCAGGCCACGTCGCTGACGCGGCGGTACTCGACGATGTAGTTGGTGATCGCCATTCCGCCGTTGCTCGCCGGAGCGTTCCAGACCAGCGACACCTGGCGGTCGCCGGCCGTCGGCACGACCCCCGTCGGTGCCGACGGCGTGCCGAAGACCGTCACGCCGGCCGACTCGGCCGACGCCGGGCCGAGGCCGACGACATTCCGCGCCGTCACGCGGAATGCGTAGTTGGTGCCGTTGGAGAGCCCCGTCACGACGGCGCTGGTCGCGGTCGAAGCCGGCCGCACGAACGGCGTCCAGAACGAATCGCGGAGCCGCCGGTACTCGACGACGTAGTCGGTGACCGGACTGCCGCCATTGCTCACCGGCGCCGTCCACCGCACCGTGACCTGGCCGTCGCCGCTGGTCCCCGTCACGCCGGTCGGCGCCCCGGGCAGACCGCGGACGGTGACGCCGTTGCTCTTGGCCGAGGGCGTCCCCAGCCCCTGGGCGTTGCGCGCCGTCACCCGGAATTCGTAGTTGAAGCCGTTGGTGAGCCCCGTCACCGTCGCTCCCGGCGTCGTCGACGGAGCCCGCGTGAACGTCGTCCAGGTCGCGTCGGAGAGCCGTTTGTATTCGACCACGTAGTCGGTGATCGGGCTGCCGCCGTTGCTCGCCGGCGGTGCCCACGACAGCTGTGCCTGGCCGTCGCCACCGGTCGCCACCACGCCCGTCGGCGCCCCGGGCACCGTCACCGGCGTGAGCGTGCCGGTCGGCGTGCTCGGCGTGCCCGGACCGGCAGCGTTGATCGCCGTCACCCGGAATGCGTAGCCGACGCCGTTGACCAGCGGCGTGACGACGGCGCTGGTCGCCGTCGACGGGGCGCGCGTAAACGGCGTCCACGACGTGCTCCCCGCGGTGGCGACGCGGTATTCGATCAGGTAGTCGGTGAACGGGCTGCCGCCGTTGCTCACCGGCGCGGTCCACGAGAGCGTCACGCGCGAATCGCCGATCACCCCCGCCAGGCCCGTCGGCGTCCCCGGCACGGTGAACGGCGTCGCCGGACCGGCCTCGACGAACGGTCCGATGCCGACCGGATTGACCGCCGCGACACGGAACCGGTAGGCCGTGCCGTTGGCCAGCCCTGTCACGGTCGCCGCGGTCGTCGCCGAGACACCGTCGGTGAACGTCGACCACAAGCCGGTGGCCGTGTCGGGGCGGAACTGGATGACGTAGTCGGTCACTGCGGCACCACCGTTGTCGGTGGGTGCCATCCACGACAGCCGCACCTGGCCGTTGCCGGCGACGGTCGTGACACCCTGCACGGACGTGGGGATCGTCAGCGGCGTCACCGGCGACGACTCGCCGCTCACCGGGCCGTTGCCGGCGAGGTTCACCGCCCGGACGCGGAACACGTAGCTCGTCCCGTTGACCAGGCCGGTCACGGTGGCACTCGTCGCGAACGAGACGCCGTCGGCGAATGTCTGCCACGCCGCGCCGGCGACGTTCTCCCGGAACTCGACGACGTAGTCGGTGA
>JAGWVR010000106.1 GCA_018970785.1 Planctomycetota bacterium | reverse complement strand
GACAGCCAGTCGCTCCTCGAGCAGCTGCTCGGCGGCAACGTGGGCGACGGCGCGCCGCGCGAGATCGGGATCGACGACGTCCATGCCCTCATCGGCACCGGCCGCGACGAGCTGGTCGGCGCGATCCTCCGCGCGATCTTCGACCGCGATCCGCGCGCGGCGCTGGCCGGCCTCGACGCCGCCCTCCGCGGCGGGGCCGACTGCGGCGGCGTGCTCGAGCAGATCCTCGGGGCGCTGCGCGACTGCCTGGTGGCGAGCGTCGGCTGCGGCCGCGAGGCGCTCCGGGAAGGGGACGGCCTGGGGATCGACCTCCTCGACGCCGGATCCCGGCTCGGCACGGCGACGGTCCTGGCGATGCTGCAGATCGTCGACCAGGCACTGACGCGGATGCGCTCGAGCGCCCATCCGACGGTGCTCGCCGAGATGGCAGTGGTCCGGTTGGCGGCACTCGAGGACCTCGACGGGCTGGCCACCCTCGTCGGCACGCTGTCGGCACCGGCGGCACCGGCGGCACCGGGAACCCCCGCGGGCGCGCCGCCGGCTGGTGGCCCACCGGAGCGGCGCGAAAAAAAAACGGCTGACGTGACCGCGGCCGTGCCGGCCCCGCGCGCGGTGGCGCCGGCGTTCGCCGTGCCGCAGCCGTCGGCAGCGCCTGCGGCTTCCGCGCCCGTCGCCCCCGGAGTCAGCGCCGATGCAGAGCCGCTCGTGGTGTGGCGCGAGTGCGGCCGGATCGTCGGCGGTTTGGCCGCCGATTTCGCCGACCTCGCCGTCCAGGCCGTGTGGCACGAGGGCCGGCTCGCCGTCACGTTGCCCGCCGGGGCGCGGATGGCGCTCGACTTTCTCCGTGGTTCCGACGTGGTCACGGGGCTCCAGCGGGCGCTGGTCGGGATCGTCGGGCGTCCTGCGAGCGTCGCGGTCGACCTCGCCGCCGACGAGGCGGACGCCGGGGGCGCGTCCTCCCCGGGCCCGAAGGCCGACGCCGGGAGCGGCGCCGGGCTCTCGCAGGCGGCGCTGGTCCGCGCTGCGACCGCGCATCCGCTCGTCCGTCAGGCGTGTGAACTGTTCGACGGCTCCATCCGCCGTGTCGACCCGCCCAGGCCCCGCGAGGTGGACGGCGCCGGTGCCGCGGTCGCGGTCGTGCCGGCGACGGAGCCCGTGGCCGGCGATGCGGTGGGGATGGCCGCGGAAGCCTCAGGAGGGGAGCCCGATGGCTGACGAGCAGGCCCCACGGGATCGGCCAGGGCGGCGCTCGCCGCGCGCCGCGGCCGAGGGTGTCGGCGGGCCGATCGGGCGCCTGGTCGACGCCTTCGCCGGGCTGCCGGGGATCGGCCGCAAGTCGGCAGAGAGGCTCGCCCATCATGTCCTGCAGATGCCCGCCGCCGAGGCGCTGGCGTTTGCCGACGCCATCCGCGCCGTGCGTGAGGACCTGCGCCCGTGCACGGTGTGCGGCAATCTCGGCGAGCAGGAACGCTGCCCGATCTGCGTCGATCCGCGCCGTGACCTGGCCACGATCTGCGTCGTCGAGCGGGTCCGCGACCTGGCGGCCTTCGAGGAAGCCGGGCACTACCGTGGCGTGTACCACGTGCTCGGCGGCCGGCTGGCGCCGCTGGCGGGCATCGGTCCGGAGCGGCTCGCCATCGAGTCCCTCGTCGCCCGGATCCGGGGAGGGGGGGTTCGCGAGGTGATCATGGCGACGACGCCGAGCGTCGAGGGGGATGCGACGGCGCTGGCTGTCGTCCAACGGCTCGCCGGGTTCCCCGTGACGATCACCCGGCTGGCCCGTGGGCTGACGGTCGGCACCCCCCTCGAGCATGCCAATCGAGACATGCTCGCCGACGCCCTGGCCGAACGCCGCGCCTTCTGAGCCCCGCGGCCGGGCTTCGTTCCCGTCGTCGCCAGGCCCGTCATCGTGCCAGCGGCTGTTCCCTCGGCCGGGAAAACGCCAGGGTGCGGCGCCGGCGACCGAACAGGGTATCCTGAGACCACGTCTTCGGGCCGGGCCCGGGGCGGATGCGAGGCACTGCGATGCGGATGTCGTTCGGCCAGGAAATGCGGATGGCGCAAAAGCAGGTGCTTGCGCCGCGCATGATCCAGTCGATGGAGATCCTGCAACTGCCGTTGCTCGCCCTCGAGGAGCGGATCGAGCAGGAGATCCAGAACAACGAGACGCTCGAGGTCGACGAAGGGGATGGAGACCTTCCGGTGGCGGAGGCTGCCCCCGCACCCGAGGTGGGCAAGCCGCTCGACGAGCAGCCCCTCGTCGTCGACCAGGAGCATGCCAATCAGGCCGATTTCGAACGCTCCTACGACTGGGCGGCCGAATACCCCGATTCCGACGACGACCGCAGCCGCCCCAGTGCCGGCCGGATCGAGGAGGCCTCCGATCGCTATCTCGACGCGATCGCCAACATGGAGGAACGGCCGGAGACGCTGTTCAACCACCTCTCCGAACAGCTCTCCGGATACGACCTCACCCCCGGGCAGCGCCAGGCCGCCGAACGGGTGATCAACAACCTCGACGCCAATGGCTACCTGCCGTTGCCGCTCGAGGAACTGATCGATCCCGACGGGCCGGAGGGGCAACTCGCCGATCTCACTCGGGCCCTCGAAGTCGTGCAGAGCATGGATCCGACCGGGGTCGGGGCCCGCGATCTCCGCGAGTGCCTGCTCCTCCAGATCCGCCCCGAAACTCCCTGCGCGCGGCAGCTGCGGAGGCTGGTCGGCGACCACCTCGAGGATCTGGCGGCCAACCGGCTCCCGTTCATCGAGAAGAAGACCGGCTTCAGCATCGCCGAGATCGAACGGCTGCGGCGCCTCCTCCACTCGCTCAATCCGAAGCCCGGGGCGGCGTTCATCGTCCGGGTGGTGCCTGCGGTGAAGCCCGACGCCTACGTCGAGCAGCAGCCCGACGGGACGTGGAAGGTCCGCCTCGAGGACGTCGACCTGCCGAACCTGCGGATCAGCCCGACCTACCGGGCGATGCTCGCCGACGCCGACACGACCCCCGCCACGCGCGAGTACATCAAGCGCAAGATCAACGCCGCGCAGTGGCTGATCGAGTCGATCGAGCAGCGCCGCTCGACGCTCCTCAAGACGGCCCAGGCGATCGTCGACCACCAGACGCGGTTCCTCACCGAGGGGCCGGAGTCGATCGAGCCGCTCAAAATGCAGCAGATCGCCGACCGGATCGGGATGCACGTCACCACCGTGAGCCGCGCGGTCGACGACAAATGGCTGCAGACGCCGCGCGGGTTGTACGCGCTGCGACGGTTCTTCGTCGGCGGGACCGTGAGTGCCGACGGCGACGAGGTCGCCTGGGACACCGTCCGCCTCAAGCTTCAGGAGATCATCCAGGGTGAGCCGAAGGACGCGCCCTACAGCGACGACGACCTCGTCGAGCAGCTCGCGGCGCGGGGAATCACGCTGGCGCGGCGGACGGTGACCAAGTACCGCAAGGCGATGAAGATCCCCAGCTCGCGGCAGCGTCGCGACTGGACGCTCGCGCGCCGCCCCGACCGGACCCCGGCGGCGGCCGGCGAACCGCTCCCCGAGGGGATCGAGGAGATCGGCGCCGCGCCGGCCGACGGCGCGGGGGACGACGACGGCATCGACCACCGCGGGGATCCCCTCGCCGACGGGTTCCAACCGGCGGCCGTGGCGGCGCTGCCGCCGCGATTCGACGGTGACCACGGTGGGGTGATCGGCGGCTGACGGATCGGAAGTCGATGGTGCCGCCAGCGGCACACGCTCGCAGGGAGGAGGACCGCGGTGCGCTGTCCGTTTTGCCGGATCGAAAACGACCGGGTCATCGATTCACGCGCCGGCGACGACGGCAACACGATCCGGCGGCGCCGGGAGTGCCTGTCGTGCCGGCGCCGGTTCACGACCTACGAACGGGTCGAGCGCCAGCAGCTCACGGTGGTCAAGAAGGGGGGCGAGCGCGAGCCGTTCGACCGCGACAAGCTCAAGCGCGGGCTTTCGCGCGCCTGCTGGAAACGCCCGGTCACCGACGCCGACATCGAGGGGGTGGTGACGGCGCTGGAGACGGAGTTCGCCGACGGCTACGAGAGCGAGATCCCCAGCCGCGTCATCGGCGAGCGGCTGATGGAGGCGCTGCGGCGCCTCGACCAGGTGGCCTTCGTGCGCTTCGCCAGCGTGTACCGGCAGTTCAAGGACGTCCGTGACTTCGTCGAGGAGTTGGAGCCGATTCTCGCCGAGGCCAACCTCCCGACCGGTGGCCTTCCGCCCGCCGCGGTCCCGCGCGGCGACGCCTGACCGGCGCGGTACGGTTCAGGAGGGCGGTGGCTGACGGCGCCACGCGCCGCTCCGGCCCCCCTCCTTCTCGTCGAGCTGCACCTGCTCGATCACCATCCCGCGGTCGATCGACTTGCAGCAGTCGTACAACGCCAGTGCGGCGGCCGTCGCCGCCACCAGTGCCTCCATCTCCACGCCCGTCCGTGCCGTCGCCCGGACGACCGTCTCGATGGTCACGATGGCGTCGCCGGCGGGTCCCGGCGGCGGGAGGAGCACGGTCACCTCGACCGCGTCGAGCGGGAGCGGATGGCACAGCGGCACGACGTCGGCGGTGCGCTTCGCCGCCATCACGCCGGCCAGCCGGGCGACGGCGAGGGCGTCGCCCTTGTCGAGCGTGCCGCTGCGGAGCCGCTCGACCGTCGCCGGGAGGCAGCGGACCCGGGCACTGGCCCGGGCACGGCGTTCCGTCACCGGCTTGGCGGCGACGTCGATCATGCGGATGCCGTGGCCGGTCATGGCGGCGAGGATACCTGCCGGCGCGGCCCCCGGAAAGCACCGCGGGCCGGTGCGGCTGGCGCACCGGCCCGCAGGCCATGGAGTCGTGTCGCGCGGGGGCCGCGTCAGACGAGTTCCTTGCGGGCGCCGATCAGCGTCCGCAGGCGCTCGGCGAGGAGGGCGACGTCGAACGGCTTCTTGAAGCTCTCGTTGACGTGGGCCCTGTCGACCGTGATCTGCGAGCCGTCGTCGGGCAGCAGTGCGATCACGATCGTGTCGGCGTATTCGGGATTGCGGCGCAGATTCTGGCAGATCTGCTGGGCGTCGATGCGGCCGATCGAGTAATCGACGACGATGCAGTCGGGGTGGAAGCTCTCCGCCTGGATGCCGGCCTCGAACCCGCTGGCGGCCACCTGGATCTTGAAGGAGCGCTCCACCGGAAGGTGCTTCTTGAGGTTTTCGATGAGCACCTGGTCCTGGCCCACGAGGAGGACCTTGGCCATCGCCTCGTCCTCGAGGTCACCCAGCGGCATGCCGTGTTCCTTGAGGAACCGGATCAGGTACTCGCGCGGGATCCGCCGGTCCTGCGACCCGGGGATCCGGTAGCCCTTGAGGCGGCCCGAGTCGAACCACTTGCTCACCGTACGGGGGGCGACTTTACAGATTTTGGCGACCTGGCCCGTCGTGAAAACCTTCATTACCGTGCACTCCATGTGAATCGTTCGTGTCCGGAACGCGTTTGGCCAGCCCCCACTCTCACGAGCGCGGACACAGCCCCCCCGACGCGGAACCTGCAGCGTGGAAACGACCGCGTCGTCGCACCCCACGAGGGCCGGCGGGAGAACGCCGGGGGGGCTGGAATGGGCACACCGCGTCCGGGAGACGCTTCGCGTCCCCGGCGGATGCCACGACTCGCAGGTGTCCCCCCCTGCTTCATCCCGGCGATCGGATCCCGTGTTCCGGAACCCGATCGCGGTCTGACCGTCCAACCGTGTAGATCGAATGGTCCCGCGGTGGGACTTGAGCCGTTCTTCGCGGCGGCAGCGGTCGAAGCGGGTGACCGGCCTGTGCCGGCGGCACGAGAAGGTCAGGCGGCGGCCCGGGGGCGCGATTCCGCGGCCCGGCGTTCGAGGTGCACCGCGACCCGTTTCGAGACCCCGGACTCCTCCATCGTCACGCCGTACAGCGTGCCGGCGGCGGCCATCGTCTTCTTCGAATGGGTGACGACGATGAACTGGGTGTCGCGGAAACCGCCGAGGGCGGCGGTGAACCGGTCGACGTTTGCCTCGTCGAGGGCGGCATCGACTTCGTCGAGGACGCAGAACGGGCTCGGACGCGAGCGGAAGATCGCCAGCAGCAGGGCGACGCAGGTCATCGTCTTCTCACCGCCTGACAGCAGGCCGATGCCGCGCGGCTCCTTCCCCGGCGGCCGGGCGACGATCTCGACCGACGTCTCGAGGAGATCGAGCGCGGGGTCGAGGACGATGTCGGCCTGCCCGCCCCCGAACAACCGTGTGAACAGGTCGCGGAAGTGGCCACGGACCGTCTCGATCGTCTCGCCGAGGAGCCGGCGGCTCTCCTCGTCGATCCGGCCGATCAGCTGCTCGATGGCCTGCCGGGCCTGCGTCAGGTCGGCGAGTTGGCCATCGAGCGTGGCGAGGCGCTCCGCCAGGGCGTCGGCCTCCGCCAACGCCTCCATGTTGACCGAACCCATCGCCGCGAGCCGGCGGCGCAGCTGTTCGATCTCGGCGTCAAGTGCGGCGCGGTCGGCGACGGCGTCGGTGTCGGCGTCTGGCTCCCCGTCGAGCGGATCGATGCCGTAGTCCTCGCGGACGCGCTCGAGGATCCGCTCACGTCGGTGGCGCAACTCCCCCGCCTCGAGCTCATGGCCGTGGAGGGCGGCTTGGAGGGTGGCGAGGCGCTCCCGTTCGGCGGCAGCCGTGGCTGCCAGGCGGCTACGGGCGTCGAGATCGGCATCGCGACGGTCGGCGGCGGTGCGCACCGCGCGGGCGGCATCTTCGGCGCTGCGGGCCGCGGCGGCGAGCGCCTGGCCGGTCGTCAGCTCCTCCCCCTCGAGCCCGGCGTGGCGGGTAGCGGCGGCGTTGCACCGGGTGGCGAGGGCGCCACGCTCGTCGGCGAGCCGCACGGCCTCTGCCCGGGCGCCGGCCGCGGCTGTCCGGGCTGCAGCGACGCGCTCGGTGGCCGCGTCCCTGGAGGCGCGGAGGCTGGTCAGCGCTTCGGCGACGCTACCGCGGGTGCGATCGAGGGCCGCCAGCTCGGCCGCGGTCCGCTCCGCTTCGTGGGCCGCCTCGGCTTCGAGGCGGCCGTGTGCCTCGAGGTCGGCCGCCGCGAGGCGCTCCGCCTCGGTACAGGCGACGAGGTCCCGCTCGGCGGCCGCCACTGCGGCCGCGGCGGCGGTGCATTCGTCATCCGCCCGGGCGGCGTCGTGCGCTCGCCGGTCGCGCTCGAGCCGGCAATCGGCAAGCTCCGTCGCGGCCTGATCCCGGCGGGTCCGGGCGAGCCGGGCCGACTGCTCGGCCGCCCGGGCCGCGGCCGCGGCCTCGTCGCGTGCCGCGCGGGCGCGTCCGACAGCTTCGAGCAATTCGTCGGCACGGAGCCGGGCCGCGCGGAGCTCGGCGCGGCGGGCCACCAACCCGACCGCCGCGGCCTGGTCGCCGACCTCGGCCACCGCGCGCCCGGTGAGCGCTTCCCCCCGGCGCGTGAGGGCGATCGTGCCGGCGGGTGCCCCCGTGAGGCAGCGCCGGGCGGCGACAAGATCGTCGACGACCCACACATGGCCGAGGATCCGGGCGGCACGGTCGTCGTCGCGGCCGTCGGCGGCGACGAGTCGGTCGAGGCGGCCGACGACGCCTGCGGTATCGTCGGGCGCCCAGGCTTCCGGTGCCGGGAGCAGGTCGGGGGCGACGATCGTCACCCGGCCGCCGGCCGAGAGCGCCGATCGGCCCGCCGGTGTTTCCTGCCACGCTGCCAGCGCTGCGGAGGCCTCGACGCCGGGCGCGACGGCAATCCCGTGTCGGAGTGGTCCGAGGGCGACGTCGACCAGGGCCGCCCACTCCAGCGCCACGTCGAGCGTGTCGGCGAGCAGGCCGGTCGCGGCCGGCAGCGCACCGCCGCCAGGAAGGGCGAGCACGTCGCGGACTGCGTCGGCGACGCCCTCGTGCCGTGCTGTCAATTCACCGAGGACGGCGACGCGCTCGCGGCAGGCGCCGAGCGTCGTTTCCCAGGCGGCGAGGTCGCGGTCGGCGGCGGCCACCGCCTCGTTCCGCGCCAGGCTGTCGCGCTCCGCCGTCGCCAGGGCCGCAGTGGCGGCGGCGACGCGGTCACCGAGGGCCGTGACGGTTCCGTCGAGGGTCGCCAGCGCCCGTTCGGTGTCGGCGCGTTTGCCACGGAGCGCCTCGGCACGCGTCCGCGTCGCCTCGAGCACCGACCGCGCCGCGTCGGCCCGGTCGGCGGCGCGGCGCCCGTCGGCGACGATCCGGAGCCGCTCACGCGCCAGCGACTCCGCCCGCGCGGCGAGCGCGTTGAGGCTCGTGCGGAGGTCGGTGGCCTGCTGCTGGCCTCCGGCGGCGGAGCGCTCCATGTCGGCCAGGGCCGCGGTCATTCGGGCCTCGTCGCGGAGGGCGTCGTCGACGGCGGCAGCGGCCTCGTCGGCGGCGCGGCGGGCGCCGACGGAGCGCCGGCCGGCGGCGGCCAGGTCGCTGGCCAGCGCACGAGACTCGTGGTCCGCGGCCACGCGCTGGCGGCGGAGAGCGTCGAGGGTCGCCGCGATCGTGGCGGCGGCAAGGTCGTGGCCCCGGGCCTCGGCACGGAGCTCGTCGAGGAGTGGCCCGGAGCGGAGCAGCTCGTCCTCGAGCGCGGCCGCGGCGGTCGTCGCCGCGTCGG
>JAGWVR010000024.1 GCA_018970785.1 Planctomycetota bacterium | reverse complement strand
GGTCGCCCGGGAGCGGGGCCGGGCGATCGCGGCCTGGCCGAGCGCCGCCCCGGCCCGCCGCAGGGGCTGCCCCCGGGTGGCCCGGGACCGGGAGGGGCGGGGGTGAGGCGCCGGCGCCGCCCCGGGAAGGCGTCGTCGTGGAGGAAGCCGCGTGCCGAGTGACCGCTCCGCCGTCGCCGGGGAGGAAGGCGTTGCCTGCTATGCCGACGGCGCCCGCGTGGAACGGGTGCCGATCGTCGCCCACCGTCAGGTCGGCACCGGCACGTTCCGGCTGCGCCTCGACTGGCCGGCGCTCGCGGCCACGGCCCGGCCCGGGCAGTTCGCGATGCTGCGGATCGCCGGCCGACTCGATCCCCTCCTGGCCCGGCCCCTGGCCGTCTACGAAACCTACGACAGCCCCGACGCCGTCGATCCGCGGGGCGACGGGGCAGGGCGCCGCTACGTCGACTTCCTGTACCTCGTCCACGGCAAGTTCACCAGCGCCCTGGCGACACTCGCTCCGGGTGCAGAGCTCGACGTCTGGGGGCCGCTGGGCAACGGCTTCAGCCGCGTCCCCGCCGTCGGCCACCTGGTGCTCGTCGCCGGCGGCATCGGGCAGACGGCCCTGTTGGCGCTCGGCCGCGCCGCACGGGCGCGGGGTGCGTCCCGGGTGACGCTCTGCTGGGGGGCGCGATCGGCGGGGTTCCTTGCCGATGCCGACGACTTCCGCCGCGCCGGCATCGAGGTCCACCTCGCGACGCTCGACGGGTCGGCTGGGCTCCGTGGCACCGTCGTCGATCTGCTCGACCGGCTCTTCGACGCCGGTCCCGCGCCCGGGCACGTGGCCTGCTGCGGACCGGAGCCGATGATGCACGCCGTGGCGCGGTGGACGGCGGCGCGCGGCATCGGTTGCACCGTGTCGCTGGAAACGCCGATGGCCTGCGGCGTCGGGATCTGCTTCACTTGCGTGGCGCCGATCCGCGATCCGGCCGGTGGCTGGGACTACCGCCGGACGTGCGTCGAGGGGCCGGTGTTCGACGCGGCCGCCGTCGTCTGGGAACCAGGGCCGGCGTGATCGGCCCGGCCGGGCAATTGCGGATCAGCCCTTGGCGGGCTTCTTCGCCTTCGACCCCTTGGCTGCCGTCTTGGCCACGGTCTCGGTGCCGGCGCTGGCGCCGCGAGTGACGGCGAGGATCCGGGCCGAGAGGCGCGACTTGATCCGCGCGGCCCGGTTGGGGTGGATCGTGCGGCCAGCCGCGGCCCGGTCGGCCTTCTTGGCGACGAGCCGGAACTGCTCCCGTGCTCCCGCGACGTCGCCGGCGAGCAGCTGCTCGAGCAGGCGGCGGACGTGGGTCTTGATCTCGGACTTGGTCGCCCGGTTCCGCTCGCGGCGGACGACGTTCTGGCGAAGGCGTTTCTTGGCGCTGGCCGAATGGGGCATCGTGGTTCTTTCGCTGGACGAAACCTGCGGGACGACGGACGGCGCGGGCCGCCGTCAGGATGACGAGGGCCCACCTTTATCCTTCACCGAGCTCAACTTGTCCAGCCGCTGGGCCACGTCGCGGTAGCTGAAATCGATGCCGGCGAGGGTCGAAAGGTGCTTACGGGCGGCGTCGGGATCCCCCATCCCGGCCGCGAGGACCCCGGCCCGGTACAGCGCCCGCTTCCGCTGTTCCTGCTCGCGATCGGTGAGGGCGTCGAGGGCGATGGCGTAGTTGCTCATCGCCAGGTCGTATTGGCGGATCGACTGGAAGCACTCGCCGAGCTCGAGCGCCACGACCCCCTTGCGCCGGGCGTCGTTTCGGAGCACGTCCTGGAACTGCTTGATGGCCTCGGGAACGTTGCGGGCCGCCTTGAGCCGCAGCCCGAGTTCGTAGCGGATGGCGGTGTTCTCCGGGTAGCGCGACGACCGCGCCGAGAACACCTCGACCTCGAGCTTGGCATGCGCCTGGCGGAGCTGATCGAGCGTGCCCTGAGCAGCCGGGTCGGACGCCGCGCGCTTCTCGGCGACCGCGACGCGCTGCCGTGACCAACGGATCTGGCGATCCTCGAGGTGCTCGCGGACCTTGATGTCGCCGCCGCTCGCGGCCAGCGCCCGCTCCAGGACCTTCTCGGCCTCGGCGGTGTCGTTGGCCTGCTCGAGGAGGTCGGCCAGCTCGTAGGCGGCCTCGGTGTCGGTCGGCTTCGCTGCGATCGTCTTGCGGAGGACCGTCGCCCGGTCGGGCTCCGCGCCCCCCGCCGCCGGTGCCGCCGCCTTCGGCGCCACGCGCCCCGTCAGCCCGCCGCCGGCGGAGATCGTCTTTTCGACCTGGAGCCGGGCGATCTCGCGCTCCGCCTCCTCGGCCATCCCCTTGAGCGACGAGACCCGCACCCAGCAGGCGATCGCCTGGTCGAAGTTGCCCATCTCGGCGGCGAACTTGGCGCACTGGCGATTGACATCGATGTCGGTCGGAGCGGCATCGAGGGCCGAGCGGAGGTAGACCCCGCGGGTCTCCTGATGGCCGAGCTGCCCGCAGGCATCGGCCATCGCCAGCAGCGCCGGGACGTCGTAGGGATTGCCCTTGAGGATCTCGACGCCGAGGCGGATCACGTCGCGCCACTGCCCGGCGGCCGCCGGCTTCTTCAGGCCTCCCGCCTTGGTGCCGCTGCCGAGGAACGACGTCAGGCCGCCCCCTTTCTTCGGCGGATGCTTCTTGCGGAGCACGCCGAGCAGGCTCTGGAGGTAGATCGCGCTGGCGGGATCGCCGACGACGCAGTTGGCGAACATCTCCGCCGCGTAGTCGGCGTTGGCCGCGGCGTTCTGCGTGCCGCGCTGGAAGCTCTGCTGGAGCCGAGAACGCTCCGACGGCGACAGCGGCGATGGCTGGTCCGGCTCGTTGGCGGCCATGCTGCCCGTGATGCTGCTGCGAGGGAAACGCCGCCCCGAGCGGGGTGCCGGCCGCCGGTGGCCCCGCCGCCCCGCGGCCGATCCGTCGGCCCGCCGCACGGCGCCGCCGGCCCGACGGCGGAAGCGGTAGAGTGTAGTGGTCCGGGTGTGGAGCCTCAATCCTCGCTCCCTCCGGCTTCCCCGTGACGAGCGATCGTGTCCGCCTTCTTTCCTGGTGACGCCACCCCCTCTCTCGGCCGTTCGCCGCCGGGGCGGGTGTGGTTCGTCGGCGCCGGCCCGGGGAGCCCCGACCTGCTCACGCTCCGCGCTCTCGACTGCCTCGAGCGTGCCGACGTGATCGTCCACGACACGCTTGTGCCGCCGAGCCTGCTGGCCCGCACCGGAGCCGTGGAGCGCTGCATCGCCGCCCCGCGCGGCGATGGCCACGGTGTCGACCCCGGGACGGCGACGGGTGAATTGCTCGCCAGGCTGGCCACGACCGGGCGGCGGGTCGTGCGTCTCAAGGGGGGAGATCCGGGCGTGTTCGCGCGGCTCACCGAGGAGATCGCCCCGCTCGACGCGGCGGGCATCCACTGGGAAATCGTGCCTGGCGTCACCGCCGCGCTGGCAGCGGCGGCCGCCGCCGGGGCATCGCTCACCAGCCGCCAGGGGTCGTCGAGCCTGACGCTCGTGACCGGCCACGGCGCCGCCGGCACCGAGGACCGTGTCGACTTCGGCGCCCTCGCGAGCGTGCCGGGGACGCTGGCGGTTTACATGGGGGTCGAGCAGGTCCGGGCCTGGGCCGGCGCCCTGGTCGCCGCCGGCCGTGATCCCGACACGCCGGTGACCCTCGTCAGCCACTGCGGCTGGCCAGACCAGCGGATCGTCGGATCGAACCTCGCGGCCTGCGCCAGCGCCGCGGCGACCGCCGACTGCCCACCCCCGACGGTCGCCCTGGTCGGCCTCGCGCCGGGCGCTTTGGCGCCGCGTTGTTCCGGTCCGCTCACGGGCCGGACGGTCCTCGTCACGCGACCGCGCGGGCAGACCGACGACCTGGTCCGCGCGCTGGAAGCGGCCGGCGCCACCCCCTACCTCCTTCCGCTGGTCACGATCGGCCCACCCCCCGACGGCGCCGCGCTCGATCGCGCGATCGATGCCGCCGACCGCTACGACTGGATCGTCTTCGCCAGCGCCAATGGCGTCGATGCCTTCGCCGGCCGGCTCCGCGCCATGTCGCGCGACGGCCGCGCGCTGGGCACCGCCCGCCTGGCCGCGATCGGCGGCGCGACGGCGCGGGCCCTGGCGACGGCCGGGCTGGTGTGCGACGCCGTGCCCGACCTCGAGCAGTCGGAGGGGCTCGTCGACCTCCTCTCGGGCGCGGCGCACCGCGGGCGGTTCCTGCTCGTCCGGGCCGATGCCGGCCGCGACGTCCTCGCGACGGGCCTCCGTGCCGCCGGGCATCACGTCGATGAAGTGGCCGCCTACACGAGCCGACCGCTCGAATCACTCCCCCCCGGCGCCCGGGCGGCCCTCGACGCCACGGCGATCGACTGGATCACGGTCACCAGCGGCCGGATCGCCGAGGCGGCCTGCCGGTTGTTCGGCGACGGCATCCGTCGGTGGCGGGTGGCGAGCATCAGCCCGGTCACGTCGGCGATGCTGCGCCGGCTGGGGGTGGAGCCGGACGCGGAGGCGTTGCGGCCGACCGCCGCCGCCCTGGTGGAGGCGATCGCCGTCGCCGACGGCCGGGCGGAATGAATCTGCGGGCCGTGCGGGGGCGCCGGACGACCGTGAAGGCCGGATGGGGGGACGCCGATAGCTGACAAGGAGGGGGCGCAGGGTCCCCGGTCGCCGGGAACCCCGTCACATGTCCACCGCGTCCGATACGTCGACCGTCGTGCTGTCCCACGTGGTCGCTGCCGGCACGACCGTCGAGCACCTCGTCGCGATCGACGCCGCCGCGCGCCGCCGCGGGGTCGAGGTCACGTGGGCCGCACGCCTCGACGGCCTCGCCGCGATGGCGGGCAGCGCGGCCCCGATCCGGGCGGTGGCCGACGACCCCGGGTGGTGGGAGTCGCGGGCGGCCCTCCGCGACCGGGTCGAGCGGACGATCCGGCTGCTTCCCGGCATCGACACGCTGGTCGTCGGTGACGGGCGGCTGCTCGTCCACCGCGAGCTGCTCCGCGATCACGGGATCCGCACGGTGTGCGTCGACAGGTTCGACGACGCGCCGCGCGGATCGCGGCGCCCGGCTCCGGCGGGCTGGGCGTGCCGCAGCCTGTCGTGGGGCCTGTGGGAAGTGGCGCTCACGGCACCGTCGCGCGGGTGGTTGACGCGCTTCACGGGGCGCACCGCGACGGTCCGACCGGTGCCCGGCGGCCTCACCGTCCTCGGCGCCGGGCCGGCCGTCGAGCCGACGGCGACGATCGACCGCGTCGCGCGGTGGGTCGAGGCGGGGGTGGCGACGACCGCGAGCCTCGGGGCCCTGCCCGGATTGGTGGCGGCCTCCGGAACTGCCGCGGCCGGCTCGGTGCTCCGCGCCGCCTGACACGAACCGCCGAGGACACACCACGCTCGGCGCACCGGCCGATCACCGACGTGGACGCTGTCGGCAGCAGGGGCGCTCGGGCGGCCAGTGCGCTCGCGGCTCAGGGACGGCTCTTCTCGACCACCGACCAGCTGAGGTAGGCGAGGATCAGACTGGCGATCACGAACCCGATGTCGAGGCCGACACTCACCCGGCGGAAGGGAAACCCCGCCGCGAGGTCCGCGAGGAACAGGATCCCGACCAGTCCCGAGACGACCATCCCGGTCAAAGGCAGCATTTTCGTCACCGGGCACCTGCTCCGCGATCGGCCACCGCCGGGGGTTTGTGAAGGCTACTACCATAATCGACCGCCCGGGGAGCGCCATCCACCGCACCGGGCACCGGCGGGGAAATTGCCGTCCCGGCACCGGCCGCACGACCCCTCCGAACCGCTCCACCCCTCCCTCCCCCACACCGAGGCATCGATGGCACACCCCGCCTCAGGCCAAACGGCGGTCTACACCGGGTCGTTCGACCCCGTCACGCTCGGCCACCTCGACGTCATCGAGCGGGCGAGCCGGATCTTCGGCTCGGTCGTCGTCGGCGTCGGCATCAACCCCGACAAACACCCGCTGTTCGCCAGCGACGAGCGGGTGGCGCTGGTCGAGGCGGCGACCGCACACCTGACCAACGTCCGTGCCGCACCGTTTTCCGGGCTGGCGGTGGTCTTCGTCCGCGAGCAGGGGGCGACTGTGCTGCTCCGCGGCGTCCGCTCGCTGACCGACATGGAGGCCGAGTTCACGATGACGCTGGCCAACCGCAAACTCGATCCGGAGATCGAGACGGTGTTTCTGATGTCGGCCGCCGAGTATTCCCACGTCTCGTCGTCGCTGCTCAAGCAGATCACGCCGCTGGCAGACGACCGGGCGCTGGCCCGGTTCGTGCCGCTGCCGGTGGTCCGCGCCCTGCGGAGCAAGCTGCCGGCCCCCGCCCGCTGAAGGGCGGCGCCGGTCGGGCGGTCAGTTGAGCCGGCCGGCGCCGCCCGGGCCGGCGTCGAAATGCTGGCGCAGGTAGCGGGCGCGTTCGATCCGCTCGTCGCTCCCCTCGAGCTGGATGCCGCGCAGCTTCTGCAGGTGGGCCGGCTGCGTGCGGACGAGCAACGAATTGATGTCGGCCACGTCGACGTCGCCGATCAGCCCGAGGAGGACTCCCATCCGGACCCTCGACAGCAGCTGCATCGCCTCCTCGACCTTGATCGTCTGCGCCGTGCGGAGAATCCCGTACGCCCGGCTGACCTGGTCGTGGACGTTCTGCTGCGTCTCGCGGACGAGGAACTCACGGGCGCGGCGCTCGTATTCGATGACCACCGGGACGACGTCGCCGACCTGCTGGAGCAGCTCCTCCTCGGTGCGGCCGAGCGTCGTCTGGTTGGAAACCTGGTAGAAGTCGCCGAGCGCCTGCGAGCCCTCCCCGTACAGGCCGCGGACCGCAAGCGAGATCTTCTGCAGGCTGCGGAACACCTTGTCGATCTGCCGCGTGATCACCAGCGCCGGCAGGTGGAGCATGACGCTGACGCGGATCCCGGTGCCGACGTTGGTCGGGCAGGCGGTGAGGTAGCCGAACCGCGAGTGGAAGGCGTACGGCACGACCCGCTCGATCTCGTCGTCGACCGCCCGGATCTGCTCCCAGGCGCCGTGGAGATCGAGACCGCTGTGGAGGCACTGGATGCGGAGATGGTCCTCCTCGTTGATCATCAGGCTGACCTGCTCGCGGTCGTCGATCGCGACCCCGCGGGCCCCGGCGGCCTCGGCGTGCTCGCGGCTGATCAGCTGTCGCTCGACGAGGAACCGGCGATCGACCTCCTCGAGGCGGCCGACGTCGAAATACTCGAGCCCCCGGCCGAGCGGCACCTGCGCGATCCGCTCGCGGAGCAGGCGCTCGACGTCCGCGCGGTCCTGGGCCGAGGCCCGGCTGACGAACGGGAAGTGGGCGACGTTGCGCGCCAGCCGCACGCGGCTGCTCATCACGATGTCCGACTCCGGACCGGTGCCGCGCAGCCATTCGCCGACCGAGTCGGTGAGGGTGTCGAGTTTCATGACGGCCTGTCTTCGGCTTTCCGTCGCGGTGCGAGCCAGCGCTCCTCGAGCGCGCGGATCGCGTCGCGGTGCTCGCGGGCGTCTTCATAGCGTTCGGCCGCGATCGCTTCCTTGAGCGACCGGCGCAGGCCGATGGCGGCGGTCAGTTCCGCGGTGTCCTCCGGCAACGCCTGCCCGGTTCCACCCGCGGGGGAGACCGGGAGTCGGCTCGGGCGACGGCCGGTGTGCTCGGTCGCCCCGTGGATGTTGGCGATCAGCGGCTCGAGTTCGCGCTCGAACTCGACGTAGTCGTGGGGGCAGCCGAGCCGCCCCTGGTTACGGAACTCGAAGAACGTGATCCCGCACATCGGGCAGGCGCGTTGGTCGAGTTGGGACAGTTCGGCGGCGGTCTGCCCGACGCCGAGCGGGCCGACCAACCCGCCTCCCTTGGGCGTCTCGCCACCCCCCCCGGATTCGGCCTGGTTGAGGTACACCCGGGCGTGGTCGTCGCAGAGGTGGATCTCGCGCACCGCACCCCCCTCCAGCTCCGTGATGTGGAACACCGCCTGGGCGTCGCACTGCTGGCATTTCATCGCCGGAACTCCGCGGCGGCGACGGGCCCGCCCCGTCACCGCCAACCATCATACCCGTCGGGTGATTTCCGGTCGCCGTCAATGCCGGCGGCGGGGTGTTGACCGGCGGCCCCACCGGAAGGTCTGTTGTCGGCCACGGCCCGCCGTACCCCGCGCCCACCCCGATGCACCATCCCGACCCCGCCCGGTTCGCGACCCTCGCCGCCGGTCATCGCCTCGTGCCGGTCTACCGACGGCTGCTCGCCGACGGCCTCACCCCGGTGACCGCCTTCCGCCGGTTCGACGGCGGCGCGTGCGGGTGCCTGTTCGAGAGCGTCGTCGGCGGCGAACGGGTCGGCCGCTACAGCTTCCTCGCCGCCGACCCGTTCATGCGCCTCGAGGCACGGCGGACGACCGTCCGCGTCGTGCGCGGTGCCGACGTGGAGACACACGAGGCCGACGACCCGCTCGCCGAGCTGCAGCGGCGCCTCGCCGCCTACCGGCCGGCCCGGCTCCCCGAACTGCCGCCGTTCACCGGTGGGGCGATCGGCTACGCCGCCTACGACGCCGTCCGCTACACCGAGCGCCTGCCCGACGCGCCGCCCGACGATCTCGGGCTCCCCGACGTGAGCTTCGCGTTCTTCGACCGGCTCGTCGTCTTCGACCACGTCACCAAGACGCTCGACGTGATCGTGCTGGCCGACACCGGCGCTGCCGGCGGGGCGGAGGAGGCCTACCGGATCGCCTGCCGGAGGATCGACCAGACGCTCGAGCGGCTGTTCACCCCCGACGACTGGCCCGCGCCCGCCGACGTCGGCCCGCGAACGCTCGCCCCCGGCCGGATCGAGGCGCTGGCGAGCCATTTCCCCCGCGAGCAGTTCCTCGCCGCGGTGTCGCGGGCGATCGAATACATCCGCGCCGGCGACATTTTCCAGGTGGTCCTCAGCCGCCGCCTCGACATCCCGTTCCCGGCCCCGCCTCTCGAGCTCTACCGCACGCTCCGCGTGGTCAACCCGAGCCCGTTCATGTTCTACCTCCGGCTCCCCGAGGTGACGCTCGTCGGCAGTTCGCCGGAGATCATGGTCCGCTGCGTCGACGGCGCCGTGACGGTCCGCCCGCTGGCCGGCACGCGCCCCCGCGGCAAGACGGCGGAGGAGGACGAGGCGCTCGCCGCGTCGCTGCTGGCCGACCCGAAAGAGCGGGCCGAGCACGTGATGCTCATCGACCTGGGGCGCAACGACGTCGGGCGCGTGGCGCGGATCGGGTCGGTGACGCTCTCCGACGTGATGTCGATCGAGCGCTACAGCCACGTCATGCACCTCACCAGCAACGTCACCGGCACGCTCGCCGACGGGCGCACGGCGTTCGACGCCTTGGCCGCCTGCCTGCCGGCGGGCACGGTGTCGGGCGCGCCCAAGATCCGCGCCATGGAGATCATCGACGAGCTCGAGCCGCGCCGCCGCGGCCCCTACGCCGGCGCCGTCGGCTACGTCGACTTCGGCGGCACGATGGACACCTGCATCGCCCTGCGCACCGTGGTGATCACCGGCGGGACGGCCCACGTCCAGACCGGCGCCGGGATCGTCGCCGACAGCGTCCCGGAGAAGGAGTTCGAGGAGTCGGTGAACAAGGCCACGGGGCTGGTCGTGTCGATCGACATGACGCTCGCCCGGGCTGCCGCCGGCCGATGATCGTCCTCGCCGACGTGACCGTCGACCGCGGTGGCGAGCGCGTCATCGACGGCGTCGGCTGGTCGGTGGCGGCCGGCGAGGCCTGGGCGCTGGTGGGGCGCACCGGGTCGGGGCGGAGGACGCTGCTGGAGGCGCTCGCCGGACGGCTGGCGTTGGCGCGTGGCGACGTGATCGTCGCCGGCTGCTCGCTCCGCGCGGCACCGCGCCGGTTCCGCCGGCTGGTCGGTCACGTCCCGGCCGGGATCATCGCCCCGCCGGCGCTGCGGGCCGGCGAGTTTCTCGAGGTGACGGGGGCCGAGGAGGGGCTGGCCGGCGCGGCGTTGGCCGGCGCGGTCAAGCGGGCGCTGGCGCTGGCCGGCCTCGACGGCGACGGCCAGGCCCGCCTCGACCGGATCCCCGACGGGATCCGCAAGCGCCTGCTCATCGCCCGGGCGCTGCTCCTCGACCCGCCGGTCCTGCTCATCGACGACCCGTTCCGGGGCCTCGACCCCACCGAGCGGCGCGACGTCGAGCGCCTCGTCGGCGACCTCGTCCTCGTCGAACGGGCCGTGGTCGCCGTCGTGCCCGACGCCGACGTGCCCGGCTGCTTCACGCACCTGGCGGTGATGCGCGGAGGGCGGATCGTGAGCCGCTCCGTCGCCTCCCCGGCGGCGTTCCCGGGCCGGTCGTGGCCCGTCCGCTTCGTCGTCCCGGGCCGGGCCGACGACGCGCTGGCCGTGCTCGCGGCGGTCGCCGCCGACCCGGTGGCGCGCGACGCCGATACGGTCGTGGTGCCGCTCGCCGGCGACGGGGCGATCGCGGAGGCGGTCGCGGCGCTGGTGCACGCGGAGATCGGCGTCGCCGCCGTCGGCCACGACGGGCCGTGGGCGGCGCGGCTGCTCGACGGATGACGCCCTTTCCACGCTGCCGTTTGACGCTCGGCAGACCGCGGCGGACGATGAGGGGATCTCGGCCGGTCCTCTCGCCTCGGGGAGCGCGATCCCGTGCGCTACCGACTTCCGCGCCTGTTCTCCTTCCTCGCGGGCCTCGGGCTGGCGGTGACGCCGCTGCTCGCCTCGGGCGCCGATCCGGGGCCCCCCGCCGACCTCGCCTTCTTCCGCGACCGGGTCGAGCCGCTGCTGTCGCGGCGCTGCCTTCCCTGCCACTCCCACGGCGCCGGGCGGATGGAAGGGGGGCTGGCGCTCGATTGGCGCAGCGGTTGGGAACGGGGGGGCGACCGCGGCCCGGCGATCGCCCCGGGTGAGCCCGAGGCGAGCCTGCTGGTGACGGCGGTGCGCCATGCCGACCCCGACCTGCGGATGCCGGCCGAGCCCCTCCCGGCCGCCGAGGTCGCGATCCTCGTCGAGTGGATCCGCCGCGGCGCCCCCGATCCGCGCATCGCCGCCCCACAGGCGGGCGACTGGTGGTCGCTGCGACCGCTCGCGAGGCCGCCGGTGCCGGGGAGCGCCCCCGCCGATCGGGCGATCGACGCGTTTCTCGACCAGCGCATCGCCCGCGCCGGGCTCACTCCGGCCGACGAGGCCGACCGGCGCACGCTCCTGCGCCGGCTGTCGTTCGACCTCCACGGCCTGCCGCCGACCCCCGACGAGGTCGATGCCTTCGTCGCCGACACCGCCCCCGCCGCCGTCGACCGCGTCGTCGAGCGCCTCCTCGCCTCCCCGCGGGTCGGTGAGCGCTTCGCGCGCCACTGGCTCGACTCGATCCACTTCGCCGACAGCCACGGCTTCGAGCACGACGTCTTCCGCCCCAACGCCTGGCCGTACCGCGACTGGGTGATCGGCGCCTTCGCCGCCGACCTGCCCTGGCCGACGTTCGTCCGCGCCCAGCTCGCCGCCGACGTGTTCTTTCCCGACGACGGCCCGGTCCAGGCGGCCCTCGGGTTCCTCGGCGCCGGCACCTACGACCACTCCGCGGCGAGCACCGCGCCGCGGACGTTCGAATACCTCGACCGCGACGACCTCGTCACGCAAACGATGGGCGCCGTGGCGAGCACGACGGCCAACTGCGCCCGCTGCCACGCCCACAAGTTCGATCCGATCACGCAGGAGGACTACTACGCGCTGCAGGCGGTGTTCGCCGGGATCGGCAAGGGGGAGATCGACTGGGAGCCCGACGGCGCGGTCGCGGCGGCGCGGCGGCGCTGGCGGAGCCTCGCCGACCTCGCCGTCTCCGGTCCGGAGGCGCTCCTCGGCATGCCGGAAGCCGCGCTCGTCGCCGCCTGGGAGGCGGCCGGGGCGCACGCGACGTGGCGGCCGCTGCCCCTGGCGAGCTATTCGTCGGCGTTCGGGGTGGAGTTGGCGCGCCACGACGACGGTTCGATCCTGGCGCGTGGCACCGCGCCGGAGCGCGACGTCATCATGCTCTCGGCCTCCGGGCCGCTCCCGCCGATCACCGCGCTGCGCCTCGACGTGCTCACCGACGAGTCGTTGCCGATGGCCGGGCCGGGCCGGGCGCCCAACGGCAACCTCCATCTCTCCGAGGTCGAGCTGACCGTCTTCCCGGCCGACGGCGGTGCCCCGCGCCGGATCGCGATCGCCCGGGCGAGCGCCGATTTCGAGCAGGCGGGCTGGTCGATCGCCCACGCCATCGACGGCGCGCCGGCGACCGCGTGGGGCATCCACCCCGAGGAGGGCAAGCCGCACCACGCGGTGTTCGTGCCGGCCGAGGCGATCGCGCCGGGCGCCGGCGAGACGCTCGTGGTCGCCCTCCGCCAGCTCCACGGCGGTGCCCACCTGATCGGCCGGTTCCGGATCTCGTGCACCGGCGGCGATCCCGCGGTGGCGATCGCGCTCTCCCCGGCAGCCGAGGCCGCGCTCGCCGTGCCCCCGGCGGCGCGGAGCCGCGACCAGGCGGCGGCGCTGGCCGGCGCCGTCATCGGCGCCCGGGCGCGGGCCGAGCTGGGCGCGCTGCCGGCCGTGCGCAAGCTCTACGCCGCCGCACCGACGGCGACCAACGAGCGCGGCACGATCTCGATCGCTCCGCCGCGCGAGATCCGGGTCCTCGAGCGCGGCGACATCGACCGTCCCCTGCACCCGGTCGGGCCGGGCGCCCTCGCCGCGGTCGGGGCGCTCGAGGCGCGCTTCGAGCTCCCCCCGGGCGCCCCCGAGGGGGCGCGTCGCGCGGCGCTGGCCGAATGGCTCGTCCACCCCGACAACCCGCTCACCTGGCGGAGCATCGCCAACCGGGTCTGGCACTGGCACTTCGGCCGCGGCCTGTGCGACACGCCCAACGACTTCGGCCGGATGGGAAGCCTGCCGAGCCATCCGGAACTGCTCGACTGGCTCGCCTGCGAACTGCGCGACACGGGATCGCTGCGGCACCTCCACCGCCTGATCTGCACGAGCCGTGCCTACCGCCGGTCTTCGACGATTCCCGCCGGCGGCTTCGACGCCGACCCCGACGGCCGGCTGCTGGCCTGGATGCCGCGCCGGCGGCTCGACGCCGAGGGATTCTTCGACGGCGTGCTGCTGGTCGCCACGACCCTCGACGAGACGCGCGGCGGCCCCGGGATCGCCCGGTTCACGCAGAAGCCCGGCGCCCAACTCACGCCGATCCTCGACTACGACGCCTTCGACCTCGATGGCCCCGGCGCCAACCGCCGGGCGATCTACCGCGTGGTGTGGCGCGGGATCCCCGATCCGCTGTTCGACGCCCTCGACTTCCCTGATCTCGGCCTCCTCGCCCCGGCGCGCGGCTTCTCCGCCTCGGCGCTCCAGGCGCTGGTGCTGGCCAACAACCGCTTCGTCCTCCACCACGCCGCGGCGCTGGCGCGCGCGGCCACGGCCCACGCCGCCGACCGGACCGGCCAGGTGCGCTGGATGGTGCGCCGCGCCTGGCTCCGCGATCCGACCGTGGAAGAGGAGGGGGAGTTGGGCGCGCTGGCCGACCGCCACGGCCTGGCCGCGGTCGCCCGGGCACTGTTCAATGCCGACGAGTTCCTGTTCATCGACTGAGCCCGCCATGGCGATCCCGATCCCGCGCCGCGATCTGCTCGCCACCGCCGGCGGTGGCTTCGGCGCCGTGGCGCTGGCCGGGCTCTTCGTCCGCGAGGGGCTCGCCGACGCTCCCGCCGGCGATCCCTCCTGGCCGCTCGGCGGCCTCCACCATCCGGCCCGGGCGCGGCGCGTGATCCAGCTGTTCATGAACGGCGGCACGAGCCCGATGGACACGTTCGACCACAAGCCGCTGCTGGCCAAGCACGACGGCGAGGCACTGGGCCCCAAGGAGAAGCCCGAGGGGTTCACCACGCCGGCGGGCAAGGTGATGAACAGCCCGTTCGCCTTCGCGCGCCATGGCGAGACGGGCCGCTGGGTGAGCGAGGTCTTTCCCTGCCAGGCCCGGCACGTCGACCGGCTGGCGTTCCTGATGGCGATGAAGACGACGACCAACGTCCACGGCCCGGCCAGCTACATGATGAACACCGGGTTCATGCTGCCGGGGTTTCCCTGCCTGGGGGCGTGGGTCTCGTACGGCCTCGGGCGGATCGTCGACGACCTCCCCGAGTTCGTCGTCCTCCCCGACCCACGCGGCCTTCCCTACAACCAGAAGGGCAACTTCTCCGCCGGCTTCCTCCCCGCCCGCCACCAGGGCACCGTCGTCGACGCCGGCGGTGCCGAGCCGATCCCCGACGCGTTCGCGGCCGGCGCGTATCCCTTCGCCCGGGGCGACGCCGATCGCGAGACGCTGGCGCTCGTCGGTCGGCTCAACCGCCGCCACGCCGCGGCCCGGCCGCACGACACGCGCCTCGAGGCGCGGATCGCCGCCGGCGAGTTGGCGGCCCGGCTCCAGCTCTCCGCGCCGGCGACGTTCGCGCTTGACGGCGAGACGGCTGCCACGCGCCGCGCCTACGGCCTCGACCGCGCCGAGACGGCCGACTTCGGCACGCGCTGCCTCGTCGCCCGGCGCCTCGTCGAGCGCGGCACGCGCTTCGTGCAGGTGTGGAGCGGGCCGCAGGGGGCGGTGAACAACTGGGACAACCACGGCAGCATCGTCAAGGAGCTCCCGCCGATCGCCGCGAGCGTCGACGGTCCGATCGCCGCGCTCCTCGACGACCTCCACGCCCGCGGCCTCCTCGCCGACACGCTGGTCGTGTGGACGACGGAGTTCGGCCGCACGCCGTTCGCCCAGAACAACCAGGGGCGCGACCACAACGGCGGGAGCTTCGTCACCTGGCTGGCCGGTGCCGGCGTGAAGGCCGGCGCGACCCACGGGCGGAGCGACGATCTCGGCTACCAGGGGATCGACGGGGTCACGACCGTCCACGACCTCCAGGCGACGATCCTCGACCTGCTCGGGATCGACCACACGCGGCTCACGTTCCGCACCGCCGGCGTCGACCGTCGCCTGACCGACGTCCACGGTCACGTGATCCGCAGCGTGCTGGCATGACGGCCGGAGGACGGTGCCGATGACGACCGATCGGTCGGCGCTGCAGGTGATCGCCGCCGGCCGCGAGGCGGAGATTCTCGAGTGGGACGACCGCTCCGTCGTACGGCTCTACCGCACCGCGCGGCACCCGCTCGCGGTCGCCCACGAGGTGGCCGCGATGGAGGCGGTGCGGGCGACGCTGCCGGTGGTGCCGCGCGTCGTGGGGATCGTCGACGTCGCCGGGAGGCCGGGAATCGTCATGGAGCGGGTCGACGGTCCCGATCTGCTCACCGCCATCGGACGGGAACCGGACCAGGCGGTGGCTGGCGGCGGGATCACGGCCGAAGTCCAGGCCCTGATCCACGACGTCGTCGCGCCGGCACCGCTCCCCGACCTCCGGGTCTCGATCGCCGCCCGCCTCTCCAGGCCGAGCGTGCCCCCGGCGATCGCCTCCCGGGCCCTGGCCCTCCTCGAGGGCCTTCCCGATGGCGATCAACTCTGTCACGGCGATCTTCACCCGGGCAACATCCTGCTGTCACCGCACGGTCCGATGGTGATCGATTGGCAAAACGCCACCCGCGGTGATCCCGCTGCCGATTTCACCCGCACCCGAGTGCTCCTCGCCTGCGGCGAGCTGCCTCCCGGGGTTCCCGATTCGCTTCGCGCGGTGGTGGCCCGCGTGCGGCACCAGGTCCGGCAGGCGCATGAGGAGACCTACCGGCGCTGCCGTGCGCTGGCTCCCGATCGGTCGGACCGCTGGCTGTACGTCATGGCCGCCAGCCGCTTGGCCGACGACGTCGAGGGCGAACGTGCGCTGCTTCTCGGCCTGCTCGCCACCGGGCTCGACGGCTGAAACGTCGCACACACCCCGCCGCCCCGGCGGACCGGCGGACGGTCGCCGGCGATACTGCGGGGATGGGCGATCCGGTGACGGCTCTGCCGCTCAGCCGGCGGCGAACTCGTCGAGCAGGTCGAAGAACATCCCCCAGGCTTGTTCGTCGTTCGCCGCTTGCGCGCGGATCGCCTCGGCCCAGCCGCGAGACACGCTCAGCCCGCGCGTGGTGCGGAGCCAGTCGCGGAAGCGGGCGTTGAAGCCGGTGCCGAACTCGTCGATGCCGTGCGCGGCAAGCGCCGCCGACCAGCCCGTGCACTGGGCCTCGAGCTGCCCGAGCGACAGGCCGGTGACGAACATACCCGGGCGGCTCCGCGCCGCGTCGAGCCAGGCGCGAAGGTCGCTGACATCGGCCATGGGGGATCGCCCGCGCCGCTGCTACCGCGCCGCGGTCACGAGGTCGGCGACGGTGCGCTCCACCCCGGCGGCGAGCGCTGCCGGACCCGACGGCGCCAATTCGTCGATCCGGCGCACCAGCGCCGAGCCGACGATCGCCCCGTCGGCCACCCCCGCCAGCAGTTTCACCTGCTCCGGCGTGCTCACGCCGAAGCCGACGAGCACGGGGACGCTGGCCTGCGTCCGCAGCCAGGCGACCCGTTCGACGAGCCCGGCGGGGAGCTCGCTCCGCGCGCCGGTCACGCCGGCGACGCTCACGCAGTAGAGGAACCCGGTCGACCGGCGGGCGATCTCCGCGGCCCGGTCGGCGGGGGTCGTCGGCGTGACGAGCCGCACCAGCGCCAGCCCAGCCCCCCGGCAGGCGGCATCGAGGAGATCCGATTCCTCGAGCGGCAGGTCGGGAACGACGAACCCGGCCAGGCCCGCCGCCGCGGAGTCGGCGACGAAGCGATCGATGCCGCGGCGGTAGATGATCGAATAGCTGACCATCGCCAGGACCGGCATCCGCACGCGCGCGGTCGCCGCGGTGACCATCGCGAAGAACTTCTCGAGCGTGAACCCCGCCGCCAGCGCGCGGGTGTAGGAGGCCTGGATCACCGGTCCGTCGGCGATCGGATCGCTGTAGGGCACGCCCAGCTCGCAGACGGCCGCACCGGCGCGGTCGAGCGCCTCGATGACGACCGCCGTCGTGGCCAGATCGGGGTCGCCGGCGGTCACGAACGGGGCGAGGGCCTTGCGCCCGTCGGCGGCCAGCGCCGCGAAACGCTCCGCGAGGGGCGCTTGTCGCGTGCTCATCCGTGCCCCCCGCCCGCGGCGGCGCGGAGCCGGGCGATCTCGGCGGCATCCTTCTCGCCGCGGCCCGACAGGCAGACGACGATGTGCTCGCTCGCCGGGCGCCGTGCCGCTTCCTCGACCGCCCAGGCGAGGGCATGGGAGGTCTCGAGCGCCGGCAGGATCCCCTCGCGGCGGGCGACGAGATCGAAGGCGGCCAGCGCCGCTGTGTCGGTGACGCTCGTGTATTCGACGCGCTTCGTGTCGTGCCACCAGGCATGCTCGGGACCGACGCCCGGATAGTCGAGGCCGGCCGAGACCGAGTGGACGTCGGCGGTCTGGCCGTCGCCGTCCTGGAGGACATACGACAGACTGCCGTGGAGGATCCCCGGCGAGCCGAACGACAGGCTGGCGGCGTGGTCGCCGGGCCTGCCCGAGCGCCCCCCCGCCTCGACGCCGACGAGACGGATCGAGGCGTGCTCGACGAGCGGATAGAACATCCCCGCGGCGTTGCTCCCGCCGCCGACACAGGCCACGACGCAGTCGGGGTCGCGGCCGATCTCCTTCCGGCAGAAGGCGAGCGTCTCGCGGCCGATCACCGATTGGAAGTCGCGGACGATCCGGGGGAACGGGTGGGGGCCGACGACCGATCCGATGATGTAGTGGGTCGTCTCGACCGATCCCATCCAGTCGCGCATCGCCTCGTTGATCGCGTCACGGAGGGTCCGCGACCCGCTCTCCACCGGCCGGACCTCGGCCCCCATCATCTTCATGCTGCGGACGTTGGGCTCCTGGCGGCGGACGTCCTCGGAGCCCATGTAGACGACGCAGTCGAGGCCGAACCGGGCGCAGGCGGTGGCCGTGGCGACGCCGTGCTGGCCGGCGCCGGTCTCGGCGATGATCCGCGACTTGCCCATCCGGATCGCCAGCAGCGCCTGGCCGAGGGTGTTGTTGATCTTGTGGGCGCCGGTGTGGCCGAGGTCCTCGCGCTTGAGCCAGATCTGCGCCCCGCCGGCGTAGTCGGTGAGCCGTTTGGCGAACAGCAGCGGCGTCGGACGGCCGACGAAGGCCGCGAGGAGCTGGTCGAGTTCGGCCTGGAACGCCGGGTCGGCGCGGGCCTCCTCGTAGGCGGCGGTGAGCTGATCGAGAGCCGCCGACAGCGTCTCGGGCACGTAGCGACCGCCGAACCGGCCGAACCGGCCGTGCACGTCGGGCACCTGGGCGATCCCCCCCGCGGGCAGCGGCGGGGCGGCAGTCGGCGGTGTCATCGGGGGGCTCCGGGGAGGCGTGACGGACAGGGCGACGCCCCGGGCCGGGAGGGCAGGGGGGCGGCGGCGAAGTCCGCACGGCAGCGTAGGATGGCCGCGAGCGATTGTAGCCGGCCCGGCGCCAGCCAGCAGGCGCCGGCCCGAGAGAGGGTTTCCGGTCGGCCGGGGTGAGGACGTGCCCGAGCTTCCCGAAGTGGAGACGATGCGCCGCGGCATCGGCCGGATCGTCGGCGGCCGGATCCACGCCGTCCGGTTTCCCCGGTCGACCCGGCGCCCGCTCTCGATCGTGCCCCGCCCCGCGCTGCTCGCCGAGCGCCTCCGCGGTGCCCGGATCGATGCCGTCGAGCGGCACGGCAAACGGATCGCGATCGGCCTCGAGCCGGCCGGCCCGGAACGCGCCCCCCGGTGGCTCGTCATCGAGCCGCGGATGACCGGCCTGCTCCTGCTCGTGCCGCCACCGACGGCCGATCACCTGCGGATGGAGCTCGACGTCGGCGATCGCCCCTGCCACCGGCTCCGCTTCTGGGACCAGCGCGGTCTGGGGACGATCCGCCTGGTCGACGCGGCAGGGCTCGAACGTGCCTGCGGTGCGGCGAAGCTCGGCGTCGACGGGCTGGTCGTCACCGCCGCCGAGCTCGGGCGCGTTCTGGGCGGCTCGCGCCGCGCGATCAAGGTCGCCCTCCTCGACCAGCGCGCGGTGGCGGGGATCGGCAACATCTACGCCGCCGAGATCCTCCACCGCGCGGGGATCGACCCGCGCACCCCCTGCCGCCGGCTCGTCGCCGACGACTGGGAGCGCGTCGCCGCCGCCGCCCGCGGGATCCTCGCCGCGGCCGTCGACCACGAGGGCTCGAGCATCGGCGACGAGCTGTACCGCACCGCCGACGACCGGAAGGGGAGCTACCAGCGGCTCCACCGCGTGTACGGCCTGGCGGGAACCCCCTGCCGGCGGTGCCGCACGCCGATCGAGCGGATCGTCCAGGCCCAGCGGTCGACCTTCTTCTGCCCCGTCTGCCAACCGCGGCGCCGTCGCGCTCCGCCGCGCCGCTCCCGCTGATACGATTGTGCTTTCGCCGCCGTCGCGGTCCCCCGAGGAGCTCCCCATGCAGCCGTCCCTCGCCCACCTCTCGCGCCGTCGCTTCCTCGCCTCCGGCGCCGCGCTGGCCGCCGCCGCGCCCCTGGCCGGCGCCGACGAGCCGACGCGGTCCGCCGAGACGCTCGCCCAGGCGCTCCACGCCACGCTCACGCCGGCGCAGCGCGAGGTGGTCTGCTTCCCCTGGGACTACGTCCACCCCAAGTTCGGTCTGTTGCGCACGCGGGTCGGCAACAACTGGAACGCCACCAAGCCGGAACTGGTCAGCGACTTCTTCACCGGCGAGCAGAAACGACTCGTCCGCGACATCTTCGAGCAGCTGATCCGGCCGGAATGGCAGGGGCGGATCGACAAGCAGCTCGAGGACGATGCCGGCGGCTTCGGCCACGCCCAGTCGATCGCGCTGATCGGGGAGCCGGGGTCGGGGAAGTTCCAGTTCCTGATGACCGGCCGGCACATGACGCTGCGCTGCGACGGCGACTCCGCCGAGCACGTCGCCTTCGGCGGGCCGATCTTCTACGGCCACGATCCCGGCGGTTTCAACGAGGAGGCGACCCACCCGGGCAACGTGTTCTGGCCGCAGGCGCTGGCCGCCAACAAGGTGGCGGCGATGCTCGACGGCCGGCAGCGGGAGCTGGCCCTGGTCGCGAAGCAGCCGGCCGAGAGCGCCGTCGCCTTCAAGGGGAGCAAGCTCGAGCAGGGGATTGCCGTGACCGAGCTGTCGGCCGACCAGCGTGCCGAGCTGGAACACGTGCTCGCCGTCCTCCTCGAGCCGTACCGCGCGGGCGATCAGGCGGAGGTGCGCCGCTGCCTGTCGGCCCAGGGGGGGCTCGACGCCTGCCGGCTCGCCTTCTACCGCGACGGCGACATCGGCGACGACGGCGTCTGGGACTGCTGGCGGCTCGAGGGCCCGGCCTTCGTCTGGCACTACCGCGGCGCGCCGCACGTCCACGTCTGGGTGAACATCGCCGATTCCCCCGACGTGCCGACCAACACCTGACGCGATGGCCGACTGCTGCATCATCGGCGGCGGCGTGATCGGCCTGTCGCTGGCCCGCGAACTGGCCGGCCGCGGCGCGGCCGTCGAGGTGGTGTGTCGTGATCCGGTCGAGCGGACCGCGTCGTGGGCCGCGGCCGGGATCTTCCCCCCGGTGGCCGATGGCCCCGCGGCGACCGCGCTCGAACGGTTCACCGCCTTCAGCGACCGGCTCCACTGGCAGTGGGCGGACGAACTCCGCGCGGAGACCGGGATCGACAACGGGCTGCGCCGCTGCGGCGGCCTCCACGTCGCCGGCACGCGTGCAGGACGCGAGCGCCTCGCCGCCGCCCGCACCCGCTGGCTGGCGGCCCGGGTGCGCTGCATCGACTGCGACGGCGCGGCCGTCGCCGTTGCCGAACCGGCGCTCGCCGGCGCGGTGGCCCGCGGCACGGTGTCGGCCGGGGTGATCCTCCCCGACGAGGCGCAGATCCGGCCGTCGCGGCACCTCGACGCCCTCCTCGCGTCATGCCGGGCGCGGGGCGTGAGGATCACGACCGCCACCGTGCAGGGGCTCGAGCTCGACGGCCGGCGCGTCGGCGGCGTGCGGACCGACGGCGGCACGGTCCGGGCCGAACGGTACTGCCTCGCCGCCGGGAGCTGGTCGGAGGGGCTGGCGGCAGCCCTCGGGCTGGCCCTGTCGACGCGGCCGATCCGTGGCCAGATCGTGCTGGTCAGGCTCCCCCGGCAATTGCTCTCGCGGATCGTGTCGTTCGGGCTCGACTACCTCGTGCCGCGTCCCGACGGACGGTTGCTCGTCGGGGCGACGATCGAGGACGTCGGCTTCGACGACCGGACGACGGCCGCGGGGGAGGACGGGCTGATCGACGTCGCCCGGCGCCTCCTCGGTGACGTCGACGGGGCGGTCGTCGAGCGGTCGTGGTCGGGGCTGCGGCCCGGCAACCGCGACGGCCGTCCGACGCTGGGCCCGGTGCCGGGATGGGAAAACGTCTGGGTGACGACGGGCCACTTCCGCGCCGGCATGCACCTCTCGACGGGCAGCGCCGTCGCCGTCGCCGACATGCTGGACGGCGCCGTGCCGGCGCCATGGCTCGACGCCTTCGCCCCGTGGCGCGCCATGGAAAGCGACGACGAATCGGTCGACGCCTACCTGGCGCGGGTCGAGACCGCGGCGGTCAGCCCCCCCTGAGCCGACGGTCACGCGGCCGTCGTCGTCAGCCGCACGTGGATCGCCTCGACGTCGGCGGCCTCGATCGGCCGGGCCGGCTCGGCGGCGGCGACCACGGCGCACAGTTCGACGAGCCTGACGACGCCCGCAGGAATCCCGCCCGCGATGTCGTGGAGCACGCGGAGGCTGTCTGGTCCCCAGCGCACGGCCGGACGGAACTCGTGGGCGATCGTCGCGGTCTCGGCCGGCGTCAGCGGCTGGAGAACCGCCCGGACTTGGACGCGGGCGTCGAGTGCCGGGGCGCGGTGGAGGAGCGTGAGCAGACGGCCCTGACCGCCGAGGACGAGGCCCGGGTGCCGGGCTTCCTCGGCCGACTCGACCAGGTCGCCGAGCGCGGCCGCAGTGGCGAGGTGCGCATCGTCGACGAGGAGCGTCGCGAGTCCATCGGTGGCGAGCAGCCGCTGCGCCGCGTCGACCGACCGCGCGAGGCGCGCCTCCCCGCCGCGCGTGCGGCGGAGAATCTCGTGGAGCAGCGTCGAGACGCCGGTCCCGGCCGGCCCGCAGAGGATCGCCACGCCCGCGGGGCGCTCGAGGGCGTAGAGAACCCGCGCGCAGGCTGCTTCCTGCCCTCCGGTCAGCCGCGGCGTCCACGTCGGGCCGCCGTTCATGCCGCCGACTCCTGACCGGTGGAGCTTGCGGCGGGGAGCGTCGCCACGACGGCGATGCCCAGCGCCCGGAGCGCCGCAACGTGGGCGGGGCAGGGCAGGGGCGAGGCCGTCACGAGGATCACCCCCTCGCAGCCGCAGGCCAGGCTCACCAGCCGACGGTGGTTGACGGCCCCGGGGGGAAACCAGTCGCCGCAGCGCACGACGACGATGCCCCCCGCGGCACCCGGCTCGTCGGGAACGGCGCGGAGGACCGGGCCGTCACGGTGCCCCACCACACGGCCCTGGGCGGCAAGCGCGCGGACGATCCCGGCCACCAGCACCCGACTGGCCGCACCGCTGCCGGCACCCGCGACAGCCACGACCCGGCAACCGGCCGCGAGCACCGCGTCGGCGAGGCGGTGCATGGGCCCGACCGGCTCCGCTGCCGAGGCGCTCACCCCCCCGGGTGGCGCCGCGCGACCGGCGTCACCGCGGCCGGTGCGGGCGAGAAACGCGGCGTCGAGTCGATCCATGGCGGTGTGTCCGGGGATGGCCGCGACGGGCCCGGCAGACGGCCCGTCCCTCCGACGGTGGCGCATCGACCGCCGCCCGGGGCCACCTTGAGCGCCAACGGGGCGGTGGACGGCTCGGGGTTTCTGTTTCGACCCGCCGTCCTATCATGACAGTGCTTTCCAGACCGTCGCGCCGCATTTCCTTCCCATCCCCCCCACTCGCCCCCATGCCGAACCCCACGCTGCCCGAGGTCCTCCGCGAACGAATCGTGATCCTCGACGGCGCCATGGGGACCATGGTCCACGCGCTCGGGCTCGACGAGCACGGCTTCCGCGGCGACCGGTTCCGTGACCACGGCCGCGACCTCAAGAACTGCATCGACGTCCTCAACCTCTCCCAGGGGGACGCGATCCGCGGGATCCACGCCGCCTATTTCGAAGCCGGCGCCGACATCGTCGAGACCAACACGTTCGGGGCGACGAGCGTGGCGCTGGCCGACTTCGGCCTCCAGTCGTACACCCGCGAGATCAATCTCGTCGCCGCGCGGCTGGCCCGCGAGGCGGCCGATGCCGCGACCGCGAAGACACCGGGCAAGCCGCGGTTCGTCGCCGGCTCGATCGGACCGACCAACAAGCAGCTGTCGATCGCCGGCAACGTCGCCGATCCGGGTCATCGCGACGTGACCTACGACGAGATGGTCGCGGCGTACCGCGAGCAGATCGAGGCCCTCATCGACGGCGGCGTCGACGTCCTCCTCGCCGAGACGGCGTTCGACACCCTCGTACTCAAGGCCTGTCTGCACGCCATCGAACGGACATGCGCCGACCTCGGCCGGAAGCTGCCGGTGATGGCGTCGTTCACGATCTTCGAGGGGGGGCGGACGCTGTCCGCCCAGACCGTCGAAGCCTGCTGGACGAGCATCTCACACGTCGACCTGCTCAGCGCCGGGATCAATTGCGCCCTCGGGCCCGACAAGCTCCGCACCCACGTCGCCGACCTGTCGCGGATCACGCCGCGGCTGGTGAGCTGCTACCCGAACGCCGGTCTCCCCAACGCCCTCGGCGGGTTCGACGAGACGCCGGAGATGATGGCCGGGGTGCTCCGCGACTTCGCCGAGGCCGGCTGGCTGAACATCGTCGGCGGCTGCTGCGGGACGACCCCGGCCCACATCAAGGCGATCGCCGACGTGATGCGGAACTATCCGCCGCGGACGCCGGCGCCGCCCCCCCGGCGGAGCCGCTATTCGGGGCTGGAGATGCTCGAGCTGCGCCCGGAGAGCAGCTTCACCGTCGTCGGCGAGCGGACCAACGTCACGGGTTCGCGGGCCTTCGCCCGGCTGATCAAGGAGGAGCGCTACGAGGAGGCGCTCGGGGTCGCCCGCCAGCAGGTCGAGAACGGCGCCAACATCATCGACGTCAACGTCGACGAGGGGATGCTCGACGGCGTCAAGGTGATGACCAAGTTCCTCACGCTGCTGTCGAGCGAGCCGGAGATCTCGCGCGTCCCGATCATGGTCGATTCGTCGCGCTTCGAGGTTCTCGAGGCGGGGCTGAAGTGCATCCAGGGCAAGGGAATCGTCAACTCGATCAGCCTCAAGGAGGGGGAGGAGACGTTCCTCCACCACGCCCGCACGGTCCACGCCTACGGCGCGGCGGTGGTGGTGATGGCGTTCGACGAGGAGGGGCAGGCGACCGACGTCGAACGGCGGGTGGCGATCTGCCGGCGGGCGTACCGGCTGCTGACCGAGCAGGCCGGCTTCGCCCCCGAGGACATCATCTTCGACCCCAACATCCTCACCGTCGCCACCGGGATCGAGGAGCACAACCGCTACGCGCTCAACTTCATCGAGGCGACGCGGCTCATCAAGGCCGAGATGCCGGCGGTCAAGGTGTCGGGGGGCGTGAGCAACATCTCGTTCTCGTTCCGCGGCAACGAGGTCGTCCGCGAGGCGATGCATTCCTGTTTCCTGTACCACGCGATCCGCGCCGGCATGGAGATGGGGATCGTCAACGCCGGCCAGCTCGCCGTCTACGAGGAGATCGAGCCGGCCCTCAAGGAACGGATCGAGGACGTCCTCTTCGACCGCCGGCCCGACGCCACCGAACGGCTCGTCGAATTCGCCGAGACGGTCAAGAAGCAGGACGGCGCCGGCGGCTCGCAGGCCGACGCCTGGCGCGGGCTCGACGTCGAGGCCCGGCTGACGCACGCGCTGGTCAAGGGGATCGCCGACCACGTCGAGGAGGACGTCGAGGCGGCCCGGTCGCGCTACGCCACGAGCCTGGAGATCATCGAAGGGCCGCTGATGCGCGGGATGCAGACCGTCGGCGACCTGTTCGGCGAGGGGAAGATGTTCCTCCCCCAGGTCGTGAAGAGCGCCCGGGTGATGAAGCGGGCGGTCAACCACCTCCTCCCCTACATGGAGGCGGAGCGGGCGGCCTCCGGTGCGGCCGGCACGAAGCGCGGCAAGGTCCTGATCGCGACCGTCAAGGGCGACGTCCACGACATCGGCAAGAACATCGTCGGCGTCGTCCTCGGCTGCAACGGCTACGAGGTGGTCGACCTCGGCGTGATGGTGCCGTGCACGAAGATCATCGACGAGGCGGTCCGCCACCAGGCTGACATCGTCGGCCTCTCGGGACTGATCACGCCGAGCCTCGACGAGATGGTCCAGGTGGCCCAGGAATTCGAGCACGCCAAGCTGTCGATGCCGCTGCTCATCGGCGGTGCGACGACGTCGGCACGGCACACGGCGGTGAAGATCGCGCCGAAATACTCCGGTCCGGTCGTCCACGTCAACGACGCCTCGCGCGCCGCCGGCGTCGTCGAGAAGCTGCTCAGCTCGGTCCACCGGGGAGAGTTCATCCAGACGGTCCGCGACGGGCAGGCCCGGGACGTCGAGAACTTCAAGCGCCGGCAGGAGACGAAGCTGGTGCCCTATGCCGCCGCCTGCGCGAAGCGTTGGACGACCGACTGGGCCACCGCGCCGATCGCGGTGCCGGAATTCCTCGGCGTCCGCGTCCTCGACGACGTGCCCCTCACGGAGCTCGTGCCATACATCGACTGGTCGCCGTTCTTCATGTCGTGGGAGCTGAAGGGGAAGTACCCGGCGATCTTCGACGACGCGGTGGTCGGCACCGAGGCACGGAAGCTGCACCGCGACGCCCTGGCGATGCTCGACCGGATCGTCGACGGCCGCGCGCTCTCCGCCCGGGGCGTGTACGGCTTCTTCCCCGCCAACGCCGACGGCGACGACATCGTGCTCTACACCGACGACACGCGGACGACCGAGCGCGGCCGCGTCCATACCCTCCGCCAGCAATGGGAGCGGAAGGGGCAGGACGTGTTCCACGCCCTGGCCGACTTCGTCGCCCCGGTGGGGAGCGGGCGCGCCGACTACGTCGGTGCCTTCGCCTGCACCACGGGCCACGGCTGCGACGAACTGTGCCGTGAATACGACCGCCAGCACGACGACTATTCGTCGATCATGGTCAAGGCCCTCGCCGACCGGCTCGCCGAGGCGTTCGCCGAGTGGCTCCACGCCGAGGCCCGGCGGGCGTGGGGCTACGGCCGCGACGAGGGGCTGTCGACCGAGGACCTGATCGAAGAGCGTTACCGCGGGATCCGCCCGGCCCCCGGGTATCCCGCCTGCCCGGATCACACCGAGAAGCGGGCCCTGTTCGACTGGCTCGGCGCCGGCAGCGCCGCCGGCATGACCCTCACCGAGAACTGCGCGATGCTGCCGGCCGCGAGCGTCAGCGGACTCTACTTTGCCCACCCCGAGAGCCGATATTTCGCGGTGGACCGGATCACGCGCGACCAGGTGGAGGCCTACGCCCTCCGCAAGGGAATGCCGGTGGCCGAGGTGGAGCGGTGGCTGGCGGCGAATCTCGGCTACGACGCGTGACCGAAGGCGAGCCGGCGGCGGGCGCCGCCGGCCGTCCCGCCGGGCGACGGGGTCCGCGGCAGATCCTGTTCTCCGACGCCCCCGCCGCACCGGGCGAGGCGGAGTCGATCGCCTCCCTCACCGACCGCTTCCTCCGCTACATCCGGCACGAGCGGAGCCTCGCCGACAACACCCAGGCCGCCTACCGCCGGGACCTCGCCACGTTCGCCGAGTGGCTCGGGGGCCGGCCGGCGACCACCGCCTCGGTGACCGTCCTCGGCGACTACGTCGCAACGCTGGCACGCCGGGGCCTGGCCCGCGCGAGCATCGCCCGGCAGGCGGCGACGCTGCGGGTGTTCTACGCCTTCCTCCAGCTCGAGGGGCTCGTGGTCGACAGCCCGGCGACGGCCCTCGCCGCCTCCCGGCGCGACGACACGATGCCGGCGACCCTGTCCCCACGGCAGGTCGATCGGCTGCTGGCCGCTCCCGACGCGCGTGCCGCCCACGGCCTCCGCGACCGGGCACTCCTCGAGCTCCTCTACGCGACCGGCTGCCGGGCATCGGAGGTGTCGGGGATGCGGCTGGCCGACGTCCACCTCGCCGAGCGCTACTGCACCTGCCGCGGGAAGGGAAACAAGCAGCGCGTCGTGCCCCTCGGCAAGCGGGCGATCGACGCCCTGACGGCCTGGTTCGAGGGGCCGCGGCGCGAATGGACCGCGGGGAACGCGGCGGACTGGGCGGTGGTGTCGTCGCGGGGCAATCGCCTGTCGCGGATGCGCATCTGGGAGCTCGTCCGCCACCATGCCGCCGCCGCGGGGATCCCCGCCGACATCGGTCCCCACACGCTGCGGCACTCGTTCGCCACCCACCTCGTGGCCGGCGGCGTCGACCTCCGCCACGTGCAGGAGATGCTCGGCCATTCGAGCATCGCCACGACGCAGCGTTACACGCACGTCGATTCGGGGCGGCTCCGCCGGGTCCACGGCCGCTTCCACCCGCGCGGCTGAGACGCGTCCGACCACGCCATCAGCCGCGCGGCGCGCCTCGTTTCGGCGGCGTGAACTTGATCTTCCGCACCAGCTCGACGATCCGGCCGTCCTCGACCGTGCCCGACACCGCGGTGATCGCCTGCACGACGTTGAAGTAGCGGAGACCGTAGTCGCAGTCGAACTCGACCTCGGTCCGCTCGGCGAGCGAGTTGGGGCCGCGGGCATCGCCCACCAACCCGACCACCTTGCGGCGCAGCTCGGCGAAGTCGGCGATCGGGGCGCCGTTCATCGTGATCCCGGCGAGCTGGCCGTCGGGATTCGCGGCGAGGCGCACGCGGATCGGCGGCACCTGCTGGTCGTCGGGAACGGCCGCAGCCGCCGTCGCCAGGGGCATGCGGACGTCGAAATCCCCCTCCGGCGCGACCACCTTGAGGGTGCACATGAAGAACGACATCAACTGGAACACGACGTCGATCATCGGCGTCATGTTGATCTCGACTTTGTCGCCGAGCGTGCTGGCGGCCCGCCGTCGCATCGTGCTACCCCTCGTCGTACTGGGCCCGGAGGGCGAAGCGTTCGAACCCCTTCTCCTGGCAGATGCGGATGATCTCCTGGACCTCGCCGGTCTTCGACCGGCCGTCGGCCCGGATGATCACCGTCGCCCCGGCGGGCTCGCGCCCGGCGTCGCGCATCACCGTCTTCTCGCGTTCCAGGTAGCCGCCGATGTCGCGGACGGCGACCAACTCGCCGGCGTAGATCACCGACCCGGCGCTGGTGAGCTGGAGCGTGAGCGGCTTCTCGACGATGCGATCCGACGGCTTGGCGAGTTGGCTGAGCGGCAGCCGGATCCGCTCGTCCTGCTCGGCCTCGGAGAAGTTCATCACGAACATGAAGAACGTGATCAACTGGAACGTCATGTCGATCATCGGCGTCATGTCGATGTCGGTGGTCGGCGGCCCCGCCGTGGTGGGCCTACGCGCCATGGGTGCGATCCTCGCGTCCCGCTGCCGCCGCCGAACCGGCGCCCGAACCGGTGGCTCCGCGGGCCGTCTTCGTCCCCATGCTCTCGAACCGTTCCATCAGCGCCAGCGCCTCCTCGTCGACCTCGCCGTTGAGCCGCTGGAGCCAGTTGCGGAACAGCGCGAAACAGGCGATCGCCGGGATCGCCAGCCACAGGCCGATGAGCGTCGTGATCAACGCCTGGGAGATGCCGATCGCGAGCTCCGACGGCTTCGGGGCGGTGGCGCTCTTGGCGATCACCATGAACGCCGACACCATCCCGTCGACCGTGCCGAGCAGGCCGAACATCGGCGCCAGCGCCCCGATCAGTGAGATGTAGCTCACCTTGTGGTCGAGCTTCATCGACTCCTCGGCCTCGACCTCCTGCATCGCCTCGACCGCGGCAGGGTAGCCCGCCTGGAGCTTCCCCATCCCGGCGGCGAGGACGCGGCCGAGGTAGGAATCGTCGGACTTCGCCAACTCGTAGGCCTGCTGGTATTCCTTGTTGTCGAGGTGGGCCTTGAATCCGTCGCGCAGCGCCGGCGGGATGAGCACCTGCCGCCGGATCTGCAGAAAACACATCACCAACAGCGCGACCAGCAGGAACGACAGCACGAGGAACACGATCACGTACCGCAGCCCGAGCGCCTTGTAGTAGAAGACGAGCATGCTCTCGCCTTCCTCGGCTGGGGCCTCGTCGGCGGCGTCGTCCTGGGCATACGCTGCCGCCGGCGCGACGACGAGCGCCGCCGGCAGGGCGACCATCGCGAGGCCGGGCACGCCGCCCGGCAGCCCCGCCGCGGCCTGCAGGATCATTCCGCCGTACAGCGCCACGATCGACGCCAGCCGTGCCCCGCCGGTCCGTCGTTCGCTCGTTCCGCTCGCCATGCCGCACTCCTCGGGGGGATCGATTCGGACAGGATCGTATTCCACGTGCGTCGCAGGGGGCAAAGCTCCCCGCCGACTCCGGTTCCTCAGGACGCTTTCGGGGTGGCGGCCTGCTTCGCCCAACGGCTGCCGGGATAACTCGCTTCCAGGGTGGCGCGGGCTTCGCGTGCGCGCTCGGGATTCTGTCCCCGCTCCCACAGTTCCGCGAGGTTCCACAGCGCCTCGGCGTGGGCCTCGGGGGAGCCGTTGTAGACCAAATCGACGGTGAGAAACGCGATCAGGGCGTCCTGGTCGTTGGCGCCGGTGGCCCGGTAGGCGGACCCCAGCGTGTTGTAGGCCACCGCCAGCGTCTCCCCCTCCTCGGGGTTGGATTGCGCGATCGCGCCACGGGCGACGGCGATCGCGTCGTCGTTCCGCCCCAGTCCGATCAGGCACCGCGCCCGCCCCAGCGCGGCGGCGCGCTTCTGTGCGCTGCCGGCATCGTCTCCGGCATCGACCGCCAGCGCCGCGTCGAACTCGGTGAGCGCCTCGGCGAACTTCCTCTGCTCGAGCATCATCCGCGCCCGGGCCGCGGCCGCCCTGACCTTGAAGGCCGGCGGCCCCTTGGCGAGCAGCGCGTAGGCGGCGAGGGCGTTGTCGCCGCGCCCCGCGCGGGCGAGGAGGTCGCCGAGCAACTCCTGGGCTTCGTAGAAATGGTGTCCGGAGGCGTGCTTGCCGAGGAACTCGTTGACCAACCTGCCGGCGTCGCGCGGATCGGCGCCGGTGGCCAGGGCCACCCGCCCGGCAGCGACCGCCTTGACGTAGTCCATGTCGGCGAGGATCGGAGCCTCGACGCCGTCGAGCTCGGCGGCCTCGACCTTGGCGATCTCCGCGAGGGCCTCGGCGGCGCGCCCCCGCGCCAGCATTCCCCGCGCCGACCGCAGCGACTGCGGCTCGCCGGCGAATTGCACGTCCTTGAGCCGATCGATCGGCACGCGGCGGATCTCGCCGGCCCGATCCTCGAGCTGCACTTCGTCGGGGCTCAGACCGGTGATCTTGCCCGTCAAGGTGCCGTCGGTCGTCACGATCCGGTCGGTGGTCTGGGCGCCGGCCAGCGGCGCCAGCAGCGCCGCGACAACAAACCCGCCAACGGCCGCCAGCAGACCGTGGAAAAAACGATCGGCCGCCCGATCCGGCCGACGGCGCCCCGGGAGCCCCCCGGCGTTTCCCGCGGTCGCCCCGGTCACCAGCGGCCCGGTGGACACTGGCATCAGAGGGCTTCGTCCAGGGACAACCACGGTCGCGCTCGGCGCCGTCGACCGTCGGCTGGGGGCGGGGGCACGGATCATCCTGCGTTCTCCAGTTCGGCGAGGCCCGACGGGCTGGGCGCGCCACGCTCCTTCTGGATCTCGCGGAGGAGCTTGTCGAAACGGGCACGCGAGGCCTCGCCACCGAGGCCGGGGTAGAGCTTGTAGGTGATGGCGACGTCGTTGAACGCCATGTCGAGCAGCTTGGCGCGCTGGGAGTCGCTGCGGCGGGCCTGGAGGAGCCGGGCGGCGGCGACACGGTAGCGTGCGTCGAAGAAGCGGGCCCGGGCCTCGAGGGCGCGGGGATCCTCCGACGCGAAGGCCTGACGGGAGAGCTTCGACGCGATCCCGCCCCAGCCCCAGGCGACGCTCTTGCCGGCCGTCCGGCCGACGATCGATTCGCGGAGGAACGTCTCGGCACGGGCCTTGTCAGCCGCCTTCTCGCCGGCGGCCTGGAGCAGTTCGGCGGCCTGGAGCTGGACGTCGAGGGCGTTTTGCCGCTTCGGATCGGAGAGCACCCAGTCGAGGTGCGTGAGCGCCTCGTCGAACCGCCCCAGCTCGCGGTAGGCGCCGGCGAGCCGGAGGCGGATCGACGGCTCGAATCGCGCGACCTCGTCTCCCCCGGTGGACAGCACCCCCTCGAACGACTTCACCGCCTTGTCGAGGAAACCGGCGGCCCGCTCGCGCCCCACCCCCGCGGCACCGCCGCCGGCGCCGAGGCTGAGGTACGTGTTGCCGACCCACATCCGCGACGAGACCTTCGCGTCGCGGCGGGCGACGCCATCGAGAAATTGCTCGAACCCGCCGACGAGGGCCTTGAGCTTCGCCTGCGTCTCGGGTGTCTGTGCGCCCTCGGCCGCCAACTCGGCCAATTGCCCCTCGAGATCGCGCCCCATCGCCAGATACATCGCGGTCAGTTTCGCGGACGCCTCGGCACCGGTGCCGGCGAGTTTTTCGAGCCGATCCATCGCCTGCTGGGCGCGGCCCAGCGCCGAGGGGTCGGTGGCCGACGACTGGATGAACGCCCGCAGCGCCACCGACAGAGCACCTTCCGCGAGCGGCCCGGTGGCCAGCGCCGGATCGCCGGGCTCAACGCTGACGACGGTCCAGGGGCCATGGCCGGGGTGGTCGAGGAGTTGCATCGCCCGCGGCAGGTCGCCGTCGTCGAGCGCCACCTGGGCCCGCGCCAGGGCACCGGCGACGGTCGCGGCATCGGGCCGGGCCCCCTCGGGCACGGCTGCCAGCCCGGCGTCGAGCGACCGCACGGCCGTGTCGCGCCAGGCGGCGACCGTCTCCTCGGGGAGACGCTCCGCGGCGGGCAGGCGCCGCTGCTCCTGGACCTCGCGCCACAGGGCCGCACCGCCGCGGAGCTGCAATTCACCGCGCCGCGGCGAGCCGTCGGGGATCCGGCCGATCAGTTCGACCAGCCGGGCGCCGTCGTGCGACTCGCCGGCGCTGGCCAGCGCGATGACGCCCGCTTCGGCCCCCTCGGCGTCGGCGGGCCAGGTCCGCATGATCCGCTCGGCGACGTCGGCGCAGCGGTCGCGCGCGGCCGACCGCCACGGCTGGGGGCCGCTCCGGGCGAGCTGCTGCCAACTGGCCATGGCGATCGTCGCCGCCTGCCGGCTCCCGCGGGCATTGGGGTAGTGGGTGACGAGAAAATCACCCAGCGCCGCGGCGTCGTGGAGCCGGCGCGCATCGTAGAGCAGGAACGTCATCCAGTACCGCGCCTGGTTGAGCTGCTCGCGGTCGTCAGGCCCGGCACGCTCGATCACCCTGCGGACGCTCACCAGCGCCTTGTCACGGGCCGCGGACACGGCGGCGGCCTCGTCGTCGCCGGGCTGACCGGCCGCGCGCGCCTGCTTGAGCGCGGCCTGTTTCGCCTGGAACTCGGCGAGCGACGCACCGGCGGCCTCGAACGCCCCGGCGAACGATTCCGCCGCGTCGCCGTCGTCGGGAAGGGAACTGCCGAGGCGCTCGAGCAGGGACCGCGCGTCGCGGGCGTAGTCGCGGTTGATCCGCGCCACCTCGAGCGCCAGTTTCCGCGCGTCGCGCAGCGCCGCCGTCCGTTTGCCCTTGTCGTCGTCGGCCGCGGCCCGCTGCTCGAGGAGCAGGGCGGCACGGTATTTCATCGCCAGCCAATCGGCGTCGAGCCGATCGGCCGGCACCGCGGCCAGCGCGAGGCGCTGCAGGCGGTCGTCGAAGGCAGCGTAGTTCTTGGTGTCGAGCCAGCACTCGAGCGCCGTCGCGATCCCCTTGGCGCGGAGGCCGGGGATGATCCCCGCATCCCCCTCCAGCCCGTTGATCGTCGCCAGCGTCGCCAGGGCACGGTCGACGAGTTTCTTCCGCTCGTCGGCGTTCGCCTCGGCGAGTCCCTTGGCGGCGTAGGTGCGCCCCTCGTAGTACCGCGCGAACAGGCCGGCGCCGCGGCTCGGGTACTTGTCGGCCAGCTCACGATAGCGGTTGCCGGCGGCGTCCATCGTCTCGCGCCACTCGTTGGTTCCCGGCGGCAGTGCCTTGGCCTTCTCGAACCAGGCAGCGGCGGCCAGCAGACGAGTGCTCAGGAGCTGCCCGCGGAGCATGTCCTGCCGCTCCTCGAGCTTCTCCTGGGCCTTCGTGTCGGCCGCCGGGCGCCGCGCGGGACGGCGCGGTTTGGCCTCCCCCTCGTCCTTGGGTCCCGCGATTTCCGCGAGCTGCCCGTCGACCTGCCGCAACTCCTTGAGAACCGCCTCCTCGGCGCTGCTCACGGAGGTGATCTCGGCACCGGGCTCGCGCTTCGGCCCTTCGAGGACGCGGATCGCCTGGTCGAAGAACCCGAGCGCCTCGGCGGCGAGGGGCGCGGCGTTTTCCCCCGGCCGCTTCGCCTGCTCGAGCTTCGCCCGGCCGCGCTCGACCAACAGGTTGCCGAGCTGCTGGTAGGCCGTGATCGCCAGATCGCCGCTCGGCCCCGTCTGCAGGAACCGGTCGATCTCCCCCGCCGCGCGGTCGAGCAAAGCGGACCGTTTGGCGGCCGTGGCCTCGCTGCGGCTGGCGGCGACCAGCGCCTCGGCACGCCGGTAGGGAACCTCGGCCTTGAGATCCCGGTCGGCCGTGGCATCGGCTTCGACGCGGTCGAGAACCCACAGGGAGACGTCGTTCATCTGCCGCTCGGCAAGCGCGTCGAGCAGCCGGCGGGTCGTGAGCGTCGCCGTCGAAGGCTCGTCGGCGCGGATGCCATCCAGACCGTTCAGGAGCAGCGCGGCGATCGCGAGCATCCAGGGCCGGCCGCGCCAGCCACCACCGCGCCGACCGGCCGTTGCCGATGGCCGGAAGGGCAGCCACGTCCGTCGCGGCGTCGATGGGCCGCCAGAAAGTGAGGTCATGTCCACGCGACCGCGGATGAGCATTCCACCGCCCCGGTTGACATTGTGGGGTCAGGCCGGTGGACCGTCAAACCGCGGGCACCGCGCGGGCGCGCCACCGGGAGCGGTCCCGCGCCGCGCCGAGCGCGTGTGCCAATTGGCGACCGCTCACTTCCGCGGCTGGGCGTTCCCCGCGCCGACGAGCCACCCCGGCAGGCGCCCTGCGGGAGGCAGGGTGACGACGCGGGCCGACTTGATGCCGGGGCACTCCGCGACTGCCGCCAGGGCTTCCGCAGACGGTGCGGAGTCGAGGTTGAGGACCCCGATCGCGTCGCCGCCCGGAGCGGCACGGCCGACCGTCATCTGGGCAATGTTGACCCCCAGCCCGCCGAAAATCGTGCCCACGCGGCCGATGATCCCGGGCACGTCCTGGTGGGTGAACACGAGGAGAATGCCGTCGAGGTAGGCCTCCAGGCGGTGCCCCTCGAGCTGCACCAGCCGCGGCATCGAGTGGCCGAACAGCGTGCCCGCCGCGCGGTGGACCCGGTTTCCCGACACGAGGTCGACGGCGACGACGGAACTGAACGCGCCGGGGTCGCTGCGGCTCTGCTCGACAAGGTCGATGCCCCGCTCGCGGAGCAGCATCTCGGCGTTGACGATGTTGACGTCCTCGATCGCCGACTCGAGCAGCCCGGCGGCGAACGCGGAGGTCACCAAGCGCGTGTTGCGCCCCGCGATCTCGCCGCGGTACGCGATCGAGCAGGAGCGCGGCGCCGGGGCGTCGATCTGCGACAGCAACAGCCCGAGCCGCCAGGCGAGGTCGACGAACCCCCGCACCCCCTCCAGCTGGGCCGCGTCGATGGCGGCGGCATTGACCGAGTGGCGGATCGTGCCGGAGGTGAGGTAATCGACCAGCAGGCCCACTCCCTCGACCGCCACCTGCGACTGCGCCTCCTCCGTGCTGGCGCCGAGGTGCGGAGTGACGAGCACGCCCGGCATGCCGAACAGCGGGCTGTCGGTGCACGGCTCCTTCTCGAAGACGTCGAGCGCCACGCCCCCGATGATCCCCTGGCGCAGCCCCTCGACGAGCGCCGCCTCGTCGTAGATGCCGCCGCGGGCGCAGTTGACCAAGCGGACTCCGCGCTTGAGCAGCGGCAGCGCATCCATACCCACGAGGTGACGGGTCTCGTCGGTGAGCGGCGTGTGGACCGTGAGGTAGTCGACCATCGGGAGCATGCCGCGGACGGTGTCCACCAGCTCGATCCCCAGTTCCGCGGCCCGCTCGGGGGTGAGGAACGGATCGTAGCCGACGACCTTCATCTCGAAGGCCGCGGCGCGCCGCGCGACCGCCTGGCCGATCCGCCCCAGGCCGACGATCCCCAGCGTCTTGCCGGCCAGCTGGACCCCCATGAACCGGTTCCGATCCCAGGCATGGCCCCGGAGGCTGGCGTCGGCGGCGGCGACGTTGCGCGACAGCGCGAGGATCAGGGCGAAGGTGTGTTCGGCGGTGCTGATCGTGTTGCCCGCCGGCGTGTTCATCACGACGATGCCCTGCCGTGTCGCCGCCTCCTTGTCGATGTTGTCGGTGCCGACTCCGGCGCGGACGATCGCGCGGAGCCGTTGGTTGCCGGCCAACGCGTCGGCGGTGACCTTCACCCCGCTGCGGCAAATGGCGCCGTCGTGGGCGGCGAGGGCCTCCCGCAGCGCCGCCCCCGACAGCCCGGTACGGACTTCGTAGGTGATCCCCGACGCGGCGGCGGCGTCGAGCAGGGCGAGGCCGTCGCGGCTGAGAGTGTCGAGCACGATGATGGAGGGCATGGCGGGAATCCGGGGCGTCGGCCGCAGCGGTCGGACCGGGAGGAATACGGCGCGGGTCAGGAGCGGCCTGCGGCCGCGGTGGCCTGGCGGGCCGACTGGAACTCGATCATGTAGTCGCGCAGCGCTTCGACCCCGGCCATGGGCATCGCGTTGTAGATGCTGGCGCGGATCCCGCCCACCGATCGGTGGCCCTTGAGATCGACCAGCCCACGGCGGGCGGCCCCGGCGACGAATTCCTTCTCGAGCTCCTCGCCGGGAAGCCGGAACGTGACGTTCATCGTCGAACGGCAGTCGGCGCGGGCGTGGCCCGCATAGAAGCCGTCGGAGGCGTCGAGGACGTCGTAGAGCAGTTTGGCCTTGGCGGCATTGTGCCGAGCCATCCCGGGGAGCCCCCCCATCCGCTCGCGGACCCAGTTGCACACCAGGCCGAGCACGTAGATCGCGAACACCGGCGGCGTGTTGGCCCGCGATCCGTTGGTGGCGTGCGTCCGGTAGTCGAGCATCGTCGGCAGCCCGTCGGGGCACCGCTCGAGGAGGTCCCGGCGGATCACCACGACGGTCACTCCGGCGATGCCGGCGTTCTTCTGAGCGCACGCGTAGAACAGACCGTAGCGGTCGATGGCGACGGGGCGCGAGAGGAAGTCACTCGACGCATCGCAGACGAGCGGAGCCGGTCCGAAATCGGGATCGGTCTGCCACTGCACCCCCTGGATGGTCTCGTTGCTGGTCATGTAGACGTAGGCCGGTGCATCGGAGAGCCGCACGTCGGCCACGGCCGGGAGCCGATCGTAGCGCGTCGCCGCGCCGTCCCAGGCGACGTGCACGGCTCCTTCCTTGCGCGCCTCCTTGATCGCCGTCGCCCCCCACGTGCCCGTGAGGAGGAAATCGGCCGACCGGCCGGTGCCCCGCAGCAGGTTCATCGGGATCATCGAGAACTGCAGGCTCGCGCCCCCCTGCAGGAAGAGGATCTCGTGATCGTTCCCCACGCCCAGCAGACCGCGCAGTTCGGCGACCGTCTCCTCGAGGATCCGGTCGAAGGCCGGACTGCGGTGGCTGATCTCGAGGATCGAACTCCCCACGCCAGGCAGGGTCGGGAGCTCGGCCTGGATCCGTTCGATGACCTCGACGGGGAGGACGGCCGGCCCGGGGGAAAAATTGAAGAGCCGGTCGGCGAACGTCGTCCGCTTCGCTTCGGTCACGGGCTGGCTCCGCAGGGGCGCGCCGGGCTGGGATGGCGGGGGCCGGCTGGACGCTCCCACCGCGCCCGCCAGCGCGGACCATGCGGAATTGCGAGCTCCATGGGCCACCACCTGGAGGCTCGGCAGGATAAAAACCGCCGCCGTGGCGGTCAACGGGCCGGAGGCGTCCCGGTGAAGGGCAGCGGTCCTCCCGGTCCCCAGGCCTGCGGCAGAGGCGATGGCTGAGGTGGAGGAAACCCACCTGCCGGAGGCAGTGCGGCGACGCGGGTCACCGGGGGTGCGGGCGACAGGGCCGCGACCCGCGCGGCGACCACCGGCTGGCCACCGTCGGCGGCCAGCGCGCGGGAGTAATTGGCCAGGGCGAGCGTCGTGTCGCCGGTGGCCTCCCGCAACTGCCCCAGCGCCACCAGCGCCCGGGGGTTGCCGGGGGAGATCGCCAGCGCGTCGACGAGGTGGGTCTCGGCTTCGCGCAGGTCGCCGTGCTCCTGGCAGAGCCTGGCCAATTCGATCTGCGGATCGGGATCGGTGGGGCGGCGACGGGCCCACCCGTCGAGGAGGCCGACTGCCCGGTCGCTGCGACCGGTCTCGACGAGGAGGACGGCGAGACCGCGGTTGCAGGCGGGGTGGTCGGGGGCCCGCGACAGGCAGAGGTTGTAGTACTGCTCTGCCGTGCGAACGTCCTCTGGACGGCCGAAGACCTTGGCCTGTTGGTGGTAGGTCGCCCCGAGGTTGTAGAAGCAGTCGGGGCTGCCGGGCTGACGGTGGAGCGCCTGCTGGAAGTGGGTGACGGCGCCGAGGTAGTTGCCCTGCTGGTAGAGCCTCACCCCCTCGGCATTGTCGTTTCGGCCGAGTCCGCCACAGCCGGCGGCGCAGGCGAGGAAGACCATCCCGCCGAAGCGGGCCCACCGGCACACGGCAACCGACAGCATGGGCATCGCGAGCCGACCAGGGCGGGGTCGGTCCAAAAAGGACACCGGGAAGCGGACACTAGCGGCCCCCCACCCACGCCGACAACGTCAGTCGCGCCATCGTCATGCCAGGCGCCCGACGATCGCCCCCGCCGGCCTCAGTTCGCGGTGCGCTGGTAGCCGAGTCCCCGGAGCACTTCGAGGATCTCGCTGCAGGTGGGAAACATCCGTCCGCTCGCCCGCTTGTAGCGGTCGAGAGCCTGCATGAATTCCAACTCCTCGGGCCGGTAGTCGCGCTCACACGTCGTCGGATCGACGAGGCGGCGCCGGGTGCCACGGGCAGCCCGGGGGGCCTGGGCATGCGGGGCAGGGCGACGGGGGCGAATCGCGCTGGTGACCATCGTGGATGTCCTCCTGAGGGTTTCGCCCGCTCGTCCCTGCCGGTCGGGGCGACCTGGCGGGTGGGGCAAGAACCGAGGGAAGCATGCACGACGGAAGCTGTTCCGGCGGGGCAAGCCGGGGGTTTTTTCCGGCTCGCAGAGACGGCATGACCGTCATGGTCGGCACGGCCTCACCGCCGCGCCGGCCCGGGGCTTCAGCGATTGTTGAAGAACTTCTTCAACGCCTCGGCGGCCGCGTCGCGCGAGTTCTCGGCCGCTTTCTTGGAATTGGCGGGAAGGCCGGCCGGCTTCCCCTTGCTGTCGCGGAGCGCGTCGATGCCCACCGTCGAGCCGACACGGGACGAATCGCCCCGGCTGCCGCCGGCGACGGTCGCACTTCCCGAGCCGATCCCCGTCGAAGCTGCACCGGCCGACGTGCCGCCGCCCCCGGCAATTCCCGAAACCATCGACCCGGTGCCGTCGGTGGACGGTTCCGGGGCGGACGCCACGTGATGGATGCTGCTGGCGTCGCTCGCGGCGGATGGCTCGGGCTTCAGCGACCGCGTCGTGTCGTACATGCCGGCCGGAGAGTCATCGGCCATCAACCACCGCGACACGTCCTGATCCGACTCGGCCGCGACTGCCGGTTCGGTGCACGAGATCCGGACCTCGAGGGCACCGACCCGGAGCAGATCGCCCGAGGCGACCTTGACCTTGCCGCTGATCCTCTCGCCGTTGACGAACGTGCCGTTCCGGCTTCCCAGGTCCTCGACCCAGACATCGGCCGGGCCGACGTGGACGGCGCAGTGCCGCCGGCTGACATCCTCGCTCAGCGGTCTGACGTCGCACTCCTCGGCGCGCCCGATGAGCAGCGTGTTGCGTTTGATGAGAATGGCTCGGCCGGCGCTTTTTCCGTTGGCCACGATCAATTTCGTGATCATGCAAGCCCCCTGGCGCAGCAGTCCGCACGCAACCGACCCGTGCGGCGCTCCGATCGGCCACAACCCACTCCCACCTTCAACGCCCAATCTTATCCCGGGTCTCGCCAATCGCACCAGTGACCCCTGCCGTCCACGGGCCGACGCGGCCGGTTGGGGCGGTCTGGTCCATGGCTCGCCCGCAGCCGCCCCTGGGTGTCATCGACGCTCCGTCCACGCTGGATCGCGGAATCTCCCGGCCAATTCGGTGATCACCGGTCCGGCCTGGTCCCACGTGCATCCGGATTGCATTTCAAGCCGACGCCGGGCCGCGGCCGCGATGCCGGCGAGCCAGGCGTCGACGATCTCGTCCGAGGCGAGGGCGACACCCGCGGCCCGCGCCACTTCGGCGACTCCGGCATGCCGCGCCGGCGCCGCCACCGCCATGTTCGCCACCCAGAGCAGCGAGCCGTGCTGGACCACCGCCGCCTGGAGACGGCGCTGCGCGCTGCCGAGGATCTTCGCCGTCCCGGCGGGTGTCGGGACGACCACGTCGCCGGGGGAGCGGCGGTCGAAGCACAGGTAGGGCTCCTCGGCGCCGGATGCCGAGACCGGCGCGTCACGATGGAGCCGCGCGGCGATCGCATGACCGCGGAGCACCGCGACCAGCGCGCCGTGGACCTCGTCGTACAGCCGCTGGACCGACTCGCCCCACGGATGGCTCCGCGGCACCGCGATCGCGACGGTCAGATCGGTGCCGTGCACGATCGCACCGCCACCGCTCGGCCGGCGCACCAGCGCCAGGCCGCGGAGGGCGTCGGGCACCGCACGCCGCACCTGGAAGGCCCCGAGGGAGAGCGTCGGCTCGGACCACCGCGCCACCCGGATCACCGGCCCGCCGTGGCGCAGCGCCTCCGCGGCGAGCCATTCGTCGGCTCCCATGTTCACGGGGCCGGGTACCGGGGTGTCGAACCAGACGGGGAGCGACTCCGGCGCCGATCGCTCGCTCATCCCACGGACCTCCCCCGGGGCCATGGCGCGCTGGCCGCCATGCGGCTCAATGGGGGTTCGCGGCGATGAGGGCGTCGTAGGCCGCTTGGTCGAGCAGCCCTTCATGGGCCCGGGCATCGTCGGGCCGGATGCGCACGATCCAGCCCTCGCCGTAGGGATCGCTGCCGAGGGTGTCGAGCCGGTCGGGGAGCGTGGAATTCACGGCGACCACTTCGCCCGACACCGGGGCATACAGGTCGCTGACCGCCTTCACGCTCTCGATCTCACCGAACGACTGCCCCGCCTCGACGCGCGTGCCCACCTTCGGCAGTTGCATGAACACCAGATCGGTGAGTGCCTCGACGGCGTACTTCGAGATCCCCACCGTCGCCGTCCCGTCGGCCTCGGGGCGGATCCATTCGTGCGACTTCGCGAAGCGCAGGGGGGCGGACATGGCGGCGGCGACTCCCGGGAAGTGAGTGGGGCGGTTCGGGACGGAGAGGATAGCGGCGCGGGGTGCGGGATCCCAAGCCTCGACCGCGCCGCGGCTCAGCCGGCGGCCGGGCGCGGCCGACGGTAGAACGGCAGCGCCACCACCGTGCCCGGTTGGCCGCTGTCGCGGACGACGACGTCGACGGTCGTGCCGGGGGAGGCGTGGCGGGCGTCGACGAGGGCCATCGCGACCGCCCGGCCGAGCGACGGCACGTAGCTGCCGCTGGTCACCCGACCGCACGCCGCGCCTCCCGCGGTGACGAGGCTCCCCTCGCGCGCCGCCCGGCGCCCCTCGAAGACGATCCCGACGCGGACCTGGGCGGGCGGGCGGCCGGCCGCGGCCCGGAAGGTCTCCGAGCCGGGAAACCGTCGGCCCTCGAGATCGACGGCGAGGCCCAGACCGATGGCGAACGGGTCGCTGTCCTCGACGAGCTCGTGACCGTACAGCGGCATGCCGGCCTCGAGCCGCAGCGTGTCGCGCGCCCCCAAGCCGCAGGGGACGAGCCCCGCCGCGGCGCCGGCGCCGAGCAGCGCTTCCCAGACGGGCTGGGCCGCTGTCGCGTCGACCACCACCTCGAAGCCGTCCTCGCCGGTGTAGCCGGTGCGGCTGGCCGCGGCGGGGACGCCGGCGAGCGTCGTCACCGTCGAGGTATAGCCGCCGAGGGCCTCGAGCCGCGGCCGGTCGGCTGCGGGGGCGAGGGAGGCGACGATGCCCACCGCGGCCGGTCCCTGGACCGCGATCATCGCCGTCTCTGCCGTGCGCTCGACGAGGCGCACGCCCGCTGCGGGGAGCCGCGACCGCAGCCACTCCACCACGCGCTGCCGGTTGCCGGCGTTGACGACCAGCCCCCAGGTGTCGGCGGCGGCGTCGCCGGGCACGACCGGCCCGTTGACCACCAGCGCGTCGTCGAGGATCCGGGTGCCGCCGGCGTCCTCGGCGGTGACGAGCGTGTAGCGGACCCGGCCCCGGGCCATCCCCGCCACGCGCCGGGTGAGCTGCTCCTCGAGCCATCCCGCCGCACCCGGCCCGGTGACCGTCAGCCGTCCCATGTGCGAGACGTCGAACATTCCCGCGGCACGGCGGACGGCGAGGTGCTCGTCGACGATCGAGGCGTACTGGACCGGCATCGCCCACCCGGCGAAATCGACCATCCGGCCACCGTGCGTCTGATGCCAGTCGTGGAGCGGCGTGCGGAGCGATGCGGTGGTCACGTCTGGGCACCTCACGACGAAAGGCCCGCGATCCGGATCGGGCGGGTGGCGGATTGTAGGACCTGGCCTCCCCCGGCGCCAGGAGCCGCGCGATTCACCGCTCCCGGCGGCGCGGCGGGCGGCTCCCGCGCCCG